>NZ_VJZE01000132.1 GCF_009377205.1 Streptomyces phyllanthi | reverse complement strand
GGGGCCCGTCCCAGTCCGCTGTGGGGACGGCGGAGCCGGTAGGGCCCCGTCCCGTCGGAGCCTTCCGTTCCGGCGCCGTGGCCGGTCACGTCGTGCGGCGTGGCCGGTCGGCCGGGGAGGGGCGCGAGCGCCGGCGACACCCCACTGGAGCGGCCCGGGGGCGCGGCGGTCGGCCCCCCTGGCTCTATCTCGCTCCCGCGCTCGTCGTGCTCGGTGGCCTGCTCGTCTATCCGATCTACCAGCTGGGGCTGATCTCCTTTCTGGAGTACACCCAGGCCCAGGTCAGCGGCGGGCAGCCGACCACCTTTCAGGGGTTCGGGAACTACGCGGTACTCCTCCAGGACCCCGAGTTCTGGCAGGTGCTGCTCGCCACCGTGCTCTTCGCCGCCGCCTGTGTCGTGTCCACCCTGGCCGTCGGGTGCGCTCTCGCGGTGCTTCTGACACGTGTACGGGCCGTGCCGCGGCTCGTGTTGATGCTGGCCGCGCTCGGGGCGTGGGCGACTCCGGCCATCACCGGGTCGACCGTGTGGCTGTTCCTGTTCGACCCGGACTTCGGGCCCGTCAACCGCGTCCTCGGGCTCGGCGACCACTCGTGGACGTACGGGCGGTACAGCGCCTTCTTCCTCGTCCTGCTCGAAGTGGTGTGGTGCTCGTTCCCGTTCGTGATGGTGACGGTGTACGCGGGCATTCGCGCCGTACCGTCCGAGGTCCTGGAGGCCGCCGCGTTGGACGGCGCCTCGCAGTGGCGGACCTGGCGGTCCGTGCTCGCACCGATGCTGCGCCCGATCCTGACCGTCGTCACCATCCAGTCGGTCATCTGGGACTTCAAGGTCTTCACACAGATCTACGTCATGACGAACGGCGGCGGCATCGCCCGCCAGAACCTCGTACTGAACGTGTACGCCTACCAGAAGGCGTTCGCGTCCTCCCAGTACAGCCTCGGCTCGGCGATCGGCGTGATCATGCTGCTGATCCTGCTGGCGATCACACTGGTCCATCTGCGGCTGCTGCGCAGGCAGGGGGAGGAGCTGTGAGTTCCTTGACTTCTTTGAGTTCCGTTCGAAGGAAGGTTTCTGCCCGCCGTTTCGTACGGCGCCCCTGGCGGCTCGCCGCGGAGGCGTCCGCGCTCGTCATCGCGCTCGTCGTGGCGTTCCCGCTCTACTGGATGGTCCTCGGCGCCTTCAAACCCGCCGGGGAGATCGAGTCGTCGGAGCCCCGCCCCTGGACGCTCTCGCCCAGCCTGGATTCCTTCCGGCGCGTGTTCGAACAGCAGGAATTCGGCCGTTACTTCCTCAACAGTCTCGTCGTCGCCTGCTCGGTGGTCGTAGCCTCGGCGCTCATCGCGTTTCTCGCGGCGACCGCCGTCACCCGATTCCGCTTCCGTTTCCGCACCACCTTGTTGATCATGTTCCTGGTGGCGCAGATGGTGCCTGTCGAGGCGCTGACGATTCCCCTCTTCTTCCTCATGCGGGACTTCGGCCAACTCAACACCCTGGGCTCGCTGATCCTGCCGCACATCGCCTTCTCGCTGCCCTTCGCGATCTGGATGCTGAGGGGTTTTGTGAAGGCCGTCCCGGAGGCGCTGGAGGAGGCGGCGTACCTCGACGGGGCGAGCCGTACCCGATTCCTGTGGCAGATCCTTTTCCCGCTCGTCTTCCCCGGGCTGGTCGCCACGAGTGTCTTCTCCTTCATCTCGGCCTGGAACGACTTCCTGTTCGCCAAGTCGTTCATCATCAGCGACACCTCCCAGTCGACCCTTCCGATGGCCCTGCTCGTCTTCTACAAGCCGGAGGAGCCCGACTGGGGCGGCGTGATGGCGGCGTCCACGGTGATGACGATTCCGGTGCTGGTCTTCTTCGTACTCGTACAGCGACGGCTGGTCTCCGGACTGGGCGGAGCGGTCAAGGACTGACGTGAACGACATGGATCTGATCCCTGCTCCCCGTGCCGTCGAGGGCTCCGCGCGCCCCGAGGTACCGATCGGTGCGGACACCACCCTGTGGGCCGCGCCGGGCACGGAGGCCACGGAAAGGTGGCTGCGCTCCACCCTCGGCGTGGCCCTCGGACTGCCGCTGCCACCCGGACCGGAGGACGCCCCGGGCGCCGTACGACTGCGCCTCGACGACACGCTGGAGCCGGAGGCGTACCGGCTGAGCGTGATCGCCGGCCGGGGCGTCGAGATCCGGGGAGGCGGCGCGGCCGGGGTGTTCTGGGGCGCCCAGACGCTGCGTCAGCTGCTCGGCCCCGACGCCTTCCGCCGTGCCCCCGTCCGCCCCGGGCTCACCTACGGAATCCCGCACCAGGTCATCGAGGACGCCCCCCGCTTTCCCTGGCGCGGCCTCATGCTCGACGTCGCCCGCCACTTCATGCCCAAGGACGGCGTCCTGCGCTATCTGGATCTGATGGCCGCGCACAAACTCAACGTCTTCCACTTCCACCTGACGGACGACCAGGGCTGGCGCATCCAGATCGAGCGGTACCCGAAGCTCACCGAGACCGGCTCCTGGCGCGCGCGCACGAAATTCGGCCATCGCGCCTCACCCCTGTGGGAGGAGAAGCCGCACGGGGGTTACTACACGCAGGACGACATCCGCGAGATCGTCGCGTACGCCGCCGAGCGGCATATCGCCGTCGTGCCCGAGATCGACATCCCGGGCCACTCGCAGGCCGCCATCGCCGCGTATCCGGAACTCGGCAACACCGACGTCATCGACACGACCTCCCTGCGGGTCTGGGACAGCTGGGGCATCTCCAAAAACGTACTCGCCCCCACTGACAACACCCTCCGGTTCTACGAGGACGTGTTCGAGGAAGTGCTCGGGCTCTTTCCGGCCGACGCCGCCGGGTCCTCGGGGGGCTCAGGGTTCCCGGCGTTCCCGGCGTTCTCGGCGTTCTCGGCGTTTGTCCACATCGGCGGCGACGAGTGCGCCAAGGACCAGTGGCGGCAGTCGCCCGTCGCCCAGGCGCGCATCAAGGAGCTCGGGCTCGCGGACGAGGACGAGCTCCAGTCGTGGTTCGTCCGCCACTTCGACAACTGGCTGACCGCGCGCGGGCGTCGCCTGATCGGATGGGACGAGATCCTGGAGGGCGGCCTCGCGCCGGGTGCCGCGGTGTCCTCCTGGCGCGGCTACGCAGGCGGGATCACGGCCGCCCGCGCGGGCCACGACGTGGTGATGTGCCCCGAGCAGCAGGTCTACCTGGACCACCGGCAGCACGGCGGCGCCGACGAGCCGGTGCCCATCGGCTACGTCCGCACCCTGGAGGACGTCTACCGCTTCGAGCCGGTTCCACCGGAGCTGACGCCCGATGAGGCGCGGCACGTGCTGGGCACCCAGGCCAACCTGTGGACCGAGGTGATGGAGGACTCCGCGCGCGTGGACTACCAGGCGTTTCCCCGCCTCGCGGCCTTCGCCGAGGTCGCCTGGAGTTCCCTGCCCGCCCCGGCCGAACGGGACTTCGCGGACTTCGAGCGCCGGATGACCGCCCACTACGGCCGGCTCGACGCCCTGGGAGTGGCCTACCGGCCTCCGGCTGGGCCACGACCGTGGCAGCGACGCCCCGGTGTTCTCGGACGCCCGATCGACGGGGCGCCGCCGAACGTGTGAGGTGACCCCGAAGCGGTACAACCCGGACGTACGCCCTGGAAACGCGGCCCCACAAGGAAAAAGGCCCGTAAGAAGCACCGAAGAGTGGCAAGGTGCGCATACGTGCGATGCCGGAGGAAAGCGGGCCATCCCCGTGGTGAGGTGGGCGAATGCCTCCTAGCGGACCCCCGCGTTCGGGTCTCGCGAGAATGTGCCAGAGTTGCCACGTCCGCCCTGTCAGCACGTACCGTACGGCAGCACAGGTGGGACCAGGTGGGGCAGCGGGAAGGGGCAGCCGGTTTTGACCACGCACGCACCGCAGGCGGCGCAGGCCGTGACGCTGCCCGGCTCGCTGGACGAGGCCGTGGCGGCACTGGCCGCCATGCCCGCCGCCGTCCCCGTGGCCGGTGGCACGGACCTGATGGCCGCGGTCAACTCCGGGCAGCTCAGGCCCGCCGCGCTCGTCGGTCTCGGCCGGATCAGCGAGATCCGCGGCTGGCAGTACCAGGACGGCCACGCGCTGCTCGGCGCGGGCCTCACACACGCACGCATGGGGCGCCCCGACTTCGCGGCCCTCATCCCGGCCCTCGCGGCGGCCGCGAGGGCCGCGGGCCCGCCGCAGATCCGCAACGCGGGCACCCTGGGCGGCAACATCGCGACGGCCTCCCACACCGGGGACGCGCTGCCCGTACTGGCTGCCCTGGAGGCGACGTTGATCATCGCGGGCCCGGGCGGAGCCCGCCGCGAGATCCCCGTCTCGCACCTCCTGGCCGGCGTGGAGATGCTGCGCTCCGGTGAACTCATCGGGTACGTTCGCGTGCCGCTGCTGCACGCGCCGCAGGTCTTCCTGAAGGCCACCGGACGCACCGGCCCCGGGCGCGCCACCGCGTCCGTGGCGGTCGTCCTCGACCCTGCCCGGCGCGGGGTGCGGTGCGCCGTCGGAGCCATAGCGCCGATGCCGCTCAGGCCCCTGGACGCCGAGGCGTGGGTCGGTCGGCTGATCGACTGGGACGGCGAGCGCACCCTCGCCCAGGAGGCGCTGCACGCCTTCGGGGAGTACGTCTCGGCCGCCTGCATCCCCGACCCGGCCCCCGAGGGTGACGGCTCCGTGGCACCGCTTCCGCCCGCCGTACAGCAACTGCGGCGCACTGTCGCCGTCCTGGCCCGACGAGCACTGGGGAGGGCACTGTCGTGACCGACGACCAGCACGGAGAGGGCACGCCCCCGCAGGGCGCGCACGGCGGCTGGGAGCGGCTGCCCCAAGGGGACTACGACGACGGCGCCACCGCGTTCGTCCAGCTCCCCGAAGGGGGCATCGACGCGCTGCTGGCCTCGGACAGCCCGCTCGCCGCGCCCGGACACGGCTACGTCCCCCCGCAGATAACGGTCGCGCCCGGCACGGACGCCGGCACCGACCCGGCCGCCACGGGCACCTGGGCGGCACCCGCCGAGGGCGCGCAGTGGCCCGACCCGAACGTCGTGCCCCAGGGCACCGAGCAGCACACGTTCACGTACAACCCGGGCGCCACCGGCCAGTGGACCTTCGAGAACGTCACCCGTCAGGAGGGCGCCGACGCGGCACCCGGGCACGACGTGACCGGGCAGTGGTCGATCCCCGTCGCCGGAGGCGATCTCCCGGACGAGTCGGGCGAGTTCAGCGCGTCGTCGCTCGTCGAGCAGTGGGGCGGGACCCCTCCGGCCACGCTCCCCGGGGGCGCCCCCGCGCCCTGGGCGACGGAGGCGATCGGCACCGCGTGGACGGCGCCGCCCGCGCGCCCCGAGGAGCACACCCACGGCGGAACGGCCGAGCGGCACGCGCCGGAGGCACCCGCGCCCGGAGCGTCTGACGCGCCCGCTGAGGCGTCCGGGGAGCCGATGCCCGATCCGTACGCGGAATCGTCCGCCGAGGCCGCCGGCGGGGCCCCTGAGGCCGCCCAGGAGCCCACCGGGCGGACCGGCACGGCCTCCCGTGAAGCCTCCGGCGCCCCCGGCCCGGAGGACACCCCGGCCGACGGGGACGCGCCGGCCGACGACCGGCCCGGCGCCGCCTCCGCCGACGAAGCCTCCGAGGAACCGTCGGACGAGCCCGCCGCGCCCCTGTTCGACGACCACCCCCTCGCCTCGTACGTCCTGCGGGTGAACGGCATCGACCGGCCGGTCGCCGACGCCTGGATCGGCGAGTCGCTGCTCTACGTGCTGCGCGAGCGGCTGGGCCTGGCGGGAGCCAAGGACGGCTGCTCGCAGGGCGAGTGCGGCGCCTGCAACGTGCAGGTCGACGGGCGGCTCGTGGCGTCCTGCCTGGTGCCCGGCGTCACCGCCGCAGGCAGCGAGGTCCGTACGGTCGAGGGGCTCGCCACCGACGGCCGGCCCTCCGACGTGCAGCGGGCACTCGCCAGATGCGGCGCGGTGCAGTGCGGCTTCTGCGTTCCGGGCATGGCCATGACCGTGCACGACCTGCTGGAGGGCAACCCCGCCCCGACCGAGCTGGAGACCCGCGCGGCCCTGTGCGGCAACCTGTGCCGCTGCTCCGGCTACCGGGGCGTCGTGGAGGCCGTGCGCGAGGTCGTCGCCGAGCGCGAGGCGCACGGCAAGGCCGAGTCCTCGCCGGAGGCTGAGGAGGCGCGCATCCCGCACCAGGCGGGCCCCGGAGCGGGCGGCGTCAACCCGGCGGCGTTCGAGGACCCTTCCGGGTACGACCCACAGGGACGCTCCCCGGGGCACCATGACCAGTCGTACGGCCAGGACGGAGGAGGTCAGGCGTGACCAACGAAGCCGCCACCGCGACCCCGTCGGAGGCCGGGCCGGCCCCCGAGCAGCTGCCGCACGGCCTCGGCGCGCCCCTGCCGTCCGCGGAGGCCCGCGCCAAGACCGAGGGCACCTTCCCGTACGCGGCCGACCTGTGGGCCGAGGGCCTGCTGTGGGCCGCCGTACTGCGCTCCCCGCACCCGCACGCGCGCATCGTGTCCATCGACACCTCCCACGCGCGCGAGATGCCCGGTGTCCGGGCCGTCGTCACCCACGAGGACGTGCCGGGCACCCCGCTGCACGGCCGCGGCCAGGCCGACCGGCCCGTGTTCGCCTCCGAGGTCGTACGGCACCACGGGGAGCCCATCGCCGCCGTCGCCGCCGACCACCCGGACACCGCGCGCATGGCCGCGGCCGCCGTCATCGTCGAGTACGAGGTGCTCGACCCGGTGACCGACCCGGAGCAGGCCTTCGAGGCCGAGCCCCTGCACCCCGACGGCAACCTGATCCGCCATATCCCGCTGCGCCACGGCGACCCCGACGCCCTCGGCGACATCGTCGTGGAGGGCCTGTACCGCATCGGCCGCCACGACCCGGCCCCCATCGGCGCCGAGGCCGGTCTGGCCGTGCCCCGCCCCGACGGCGGTGTCGAGCTGTACGTCGCCTCCACCGACCCGCACACCGACCGCGACGCGGCCGCCGCCGCCTTCGGTCTGGAGCGCGACCGCGTGAAGGTCGTCGTCACGGGCGTGCCCGGAGCCACCGCCGACCGCGAGGACCACGGCTTCCAGCTCCCGCTCGGCCTGCTGGCGCTGAAGACCGGCTGCCCGGTCAAGCTCACCGCCACCCGCGAGGAGTCCTTCCTGGGCCATGTCCACCGCCACCCCACCCTCCTGCGCTACCGCCACCACGCGGACGCCGAGGGCCGGCTGGTGAAGGTCGAGGCACAGATCCTGCTGGACGCGGGCCCGTACGCGGACACGTCCTCCGAGGCGCTGGCCGCGGCCGTGGCCTTCGCCTGCGGCCCGTACGTCGTCCCGAACGCCTTCATCGAGGGCTGGGCCGTACGCACCAACAACCCCCCGTCGGGCCATGTGCGCGGCGAGGGCGCCATGCAGGTCTGCGCGGCGTACGAGGCCCAGATGGACAAGCTGGCCAAGAAGCTGGGCGTGGATCCCGCCGAACTGCGCATGCGCAACGTCATGTCCACCGGGGACGTCCTGCCGACCGGCCAGTCGGTGACCTGCCCGGCCCCGGTCGCCGAACTCCTGGAGGCCGTACGGGACTTCCCGCTGCCCGCGCTCCCCAAGGACACACCCGAAGAGGACTGGCTGCTCCCCGGGGGCCCCGAGGGCGCGGGCGAACCGGGCGCGGTCCGCCGGGGTGTGGGCTACGGACTCGGCATGGTGCACATGCTGGGCGCCGAGGGCGCGGACGAGGTCTCGACGGCCACGGTGAAGGTCCACGACGGCGTGGCCACCGTCCTGTGCGCGGCCGTGGAGACGGGCCAGGGCTTCTCGACGCTGGCCCGGCAGATCGTCCAGGAGACGCTCGGCATCGACGAGGTGCACGTGGCACCGGTCGACACCGACCAGCCTCCCGCGGGCGCGGGCTGCCGCGGCCGCCACACCTGGGTGTCCGGCGGCGCGGTCGAACGCGCGGCGAAGATGGTCCGCACCCAGCTCCTGCAACCCCTGGCGCACAAGTTCGGCATGTCCACCGAGCTGCTCCAGATCGCCGACGGCAAGATCACGTCGTACGACGGCGTCCTGTCCACCACCGTCACCGAGGCGCTGGACGGCAAGGAGCTGTGGGCCACAGCCCAGTGCCGCCCCCACCCGACCGAACCGCTCGACGGCGCCGGCCAGGGCGACGCCTTCGTGGGCATGGCGTTCTGCGCGGTCCGCGCGGTCGTGGACGTCGACATCGAGCTGGGCTCGGTACGGGTCGTGGAAATCGCCGTCGCCCAGGACGTGGGCCGGGTACTCAACCCCGCGCAACTCGCCGCCCGTATCGAGGCGGGCGTCACCCAGGGTGTCGGCGCGGCCCTCACGGAGAACCTCCGCACGGCCCGCGGTCTGATCCGCCATCCCGACCTGACGGGGTACGCGCTTCCGACGGCCCTGGACGCCCCCGACATCCGTATCGTCAAGCTCGTCGAGGAGCGCGACGTCGTGGCCCCCTTCGGCGCGAAGGCCGTCAGCGCCGTACCGGTCGTGACGTCCCCCGCCGCGATCGCCTCGGCGGTCCGCGCGGCGACGGGCCGCCCCGTCAACCGCCTGCCGATCCGGCCGCAGGCGGCGGTGGTGGTCAGCGGGGCCTGAGGCGGCCCGAGGCCGGTGGCCGTAGGCCGCGTGGAAGCGCGCGACCGGCAGCCGCGCGCTTGAAGATCAGGGTGCCACCTTGTGAACGATTGGCGGTCAACTCTTATGGCGCACAGGCGATGTGACTAAGATCCCCGGAACGCAGACGCCCGGTGACACGGGCGTGGCTCGACGGGGGAGGAACACGCGACCATGGCGTGGGACGAGTGGGAACAGCTCAAATCCGAGGCGGCCGCGAAGTCGTCCACCGGGATGCGCCTCAACAAGGTCCCGACGGAGGGCGGCGGCGGTGGCAGCCAGGACCTGAGGGTGAACCAGGACGACCTCGGCGCGGTCGGCCATGAGGCGTTCATCCTGCACGACCAGCTCAGGAACCAGGCCGACATCGCCGGTATGGGGATGGACAAGGACGGCTCGGGCTCCACGATGCAGGCCGGCGCGGCCCTCAAGAGCCACAGCTTCGCCCTCGGCTCCGAGCTCGTGACCACCGTCTCGATGTGGGACAGCCAGCTCAAGCACCTGCTGCAGTCCTGCGCCCACATCTCCAACCACCTGAACTACTCGAAGGCACAGCACGCCAACGACGACGCCGAGATCGCCGCGACGGTGCGCAACCGGGTCGGTCAGGCCATATCCGTGTCCGAGCTCGACAAGTACTACAAGTAGGGACCGGAGCTGTGGCCACCCTCACCCACAAGGACGTCGCCGAGGTCGACCTCGGCAAGCTCGGCACGGCCGTGGCCGACTGGAAGAAGGCGGTCGACGACCTCGGAAAACTCGCGTCGAGCGCCGAGAAGGGCATGCTGGCGAAGTCGGAGGGCGCCCGCTGGGCCGGGGTCAACGCGACCGTGACCCGCGACTTCGTGAAGAAGGTGGCCAAGGAGTTCACCGACGCCCACGCCCAGGCGCAGACGATCCACCGTCTCATCAGCGACGCGCACAAGGACCTCACCGAGGTCCAGAAGAAGATGAAGACCGCGCTCCAGGACGCCGAAGCCCTCGGGATACGGATCGAGGACATCGGCGACGGCCAGGTCCGCTGGTTCTTCCCGCACGTCCGCGGCGACAGCGACGAACGTACCCAGGAACAGATCAACTCCGCCCAGTCGATAGCCGACCGCGTCGCCCGCCTCACGGGCAACGCCATGGAGATCGACGCCTCCGTCACCAGCGCCCTGTCGAAGGCCCACGGCAAGGACCCGGTCAACTTCGGCCACAAGAACTACGACTCCCTTGACGACGCCCAGTCCGAGCGAGCGGTCGAAATCGCCAAGCGCGGACCGGAGATGACGGACAAGGAGTTCGCCGAGCTCAACCGGCTCATGAAGTACAACGCGAAGGACTCGGACTTCTCCACGGCCTTCTACCAGGGCCTCGGCGGCCCGAAGCAGGCCCTGGAGTTCTTCGGCCACATGTCCATCGACAACGTGTACGGCGATGGCGACAAGGCCCGCCAGACCATGACCCAGGAGCTCCAGCGAAACCTCGGCACGGCGCTCGCGTCGGCCACGGACCCCGACAACAGGACGCACCTCCCGGCGAGCTGGACGGACGAGTTCCGCAAGCTCGGCACGGAACGCATCCCGATGGTGAAGTACGACCAGAACCCCCCGTACGGCTATCAGCTGCTCGGCGGGATCATGCGGTACGGCGAGTACGACAAGAGGTTCCTGAACCCGATCGCGGAACACGTGGTCCAGCTGCACCAGAAGGACCCGTACATGTTCGCCGACTCGAAGTTCGGGATCGGGACGGGGGACATGCACCCGTTCAACCCGTCGGGCAAGAACGGCGCCGGATTCGACCCCGTCACCGGCATGCTCGAAGCGCTCGGGCACAGCCCGGAGGCCGCCAAGGAGTTCTTCACCGCCGATCCGAAGGCCTACAACGAGGACGGGACGCTCAAGAGCGGCGCCCCCGACCTGGGCAAGGACAAGGACGGCCACCCGATCACGAACTACCTCGACTACTTCGCCAACGACGAGTACGAGATGTTCCCGGACATCGTCGGCCACGCCCCGGACGACGCGGAGAAGGCCTTCACCTACGTCAACGACTCGTTCGGGCACGCTTTGGAGGCGGCGACGCTCGGGCACGCCTACGACGACCCGACACCTCAGCTCGTACGCGACGAGAAGAGCGCCCAGATCATGGAGCAGGTCGTCGAGACGTACGGCAACGACGCCGCGCTGCTCAAGAAGCAGGAGGTGCTCTCCGACAGTCTGGGGCGGATGGGTGCCGGTTATGTGGACGACATCAACTGGGCGCTGAACGAGAACGCGTCGGACAGCATTTACGCACCGTCCGATAATTACGACGGGCATGCGCAATTCGGGCGTGATGGTGCGCGCAACTTCCTGACTGCTCTGGGCCAGCATCCGGACGCCTACGCCGAGGTCTCCTTGGCGGAGAGGGTCTACACGTCGAGTGTCCTGGGCGCGCAGGTGTCCGAGGACGGGACGATCAATGAGCCCGCGGCACGCGAGGCGGTGCGTACTGGCGCACACGTGCAGGGGTTGCTCGACCAGTCCCGGGCGGACCAGGTCACCGCGGAGAACGTCAAGAAGGACGAGGAGTACAACAAGGCCCTCGAGAAGAGGGCCGGCTGGATCGAGTTCGGCGTCGGGGTCGGCGTGGCCGCCGGTGCCGCGTTCCTGCCGCCGGTGGCGGCCGCGGGTGTGGCGGCCACACTCATTCCCGTGGCCACGGACGCGGGTACCGGGATGGTGGAGCAGATGCTCGGCAACGTCGTCGGCGACTGGGCCGAGTCCAACCAGCAGGACAGCGGGGAGGACACTCATGAGCAGCGAGCGGCCATTTACTTCGCCGGTGAGCACAACGCCGAAATCCCCATGAAGCAGTTCATACTCCGGAACGGAATCGACCGGAGCAACAGCGACTTCGGCCAGGATCTAGAGGAAGCATGGCTCAGTGGCTACGACAGCGGAACGGCACGTGCGACGGAGCAGGGCCAGCACCCGCAGACAGGGGACTAGAAGGATGGGATGGTCCCGCAGGGCCTGGCGTCCGGGGGCTCTTCTGGCCGTGGCCGTCCTGCTCGTCGGGTGCGGTGGCGGGAACGAGGACTCCTCGGACAAACAGCCGGTGAAGGCCGCAGACCTCTGCGAGGGAAACCTCTCGGCGAAAGCGGGTGCTGCCGTGGAGCTCATCACCGGGACCAAGGAGTTCCAGCCCATGGACCTGGCCAGCGTGAAGCGGGGTGCCGAGGAGATCGTCAGCGACTATCAGACGGGGAGCACCTTCGAAGACCGCGACGCCTGCCTGATCTACAAGTCAGGCACCAGTGCCCTCGTCGATATCCGAGTGCGATTCTCCCTGGACGACGGGCGGTTCCTGTCGACTTCCGGTGATGCCCCGTCAGTCAAGACCTACGGCATGGGACGCAAGGCGCTGGCCTCACCGAGAAAGGCGGTCCTCTACATCGAGTGCAGCAGTGCGAAGATGAGCGAGAGCTCCCCCGCCCTGCTGCGAGGGGAGTTGCTCAACCGGGACGAGCCCGAGGGCGATGCCGAGGAGCTGCGGCGGGCGAACCTGACCGTGCTCCACTCGGTCGCCCTGGCGCTCACGAAGGAGCTCGGTTGCGCGGACGACGCAGGGCTGCCCGCCAAGCCGTCGTTCACCTGATTCCCGGTCGGATCCCCGGTGCCCGGCGCGGAGGTCGGGCGTTGTCAGTGGTGCCGCGTAAGGTTCTTGGCAGTGGGGACGGCCGCACCGGTGGTGGGCCGTTCCCGGTCGGGGGAAGCGCGACGGACACATCTGTGCCGGGGGAGCCATGAGCACGAGTACGACGACGTCGGGCAGCGCGACGATCACGCTGACCGACGAGGAGCTGGGCCCGTACGTCACGCACGCGGGCACACGGCAGTGGCTGACGGGCCCCGGAGTGCCGTACGAGAGCAGGCTGCTGGGCTTCGGCGCGCTGCGTGAGCGGGCCGGGCTGCGGCGCGTGGCGAAGCTGGTGGCCGACGCCGGGCAGCTCGCGCAGGAGCTGCGGGACCAGCTGGTCATCGGTTCGCTGCGTTCGCTGGACCGGGACCTGGAGTCGATCGTCCTCGACGGCACGACGGGCGAGGTCTCGACGATGTCCTTCCCCGGCGCGGCGGGCCCGATGGACCTGTCCCCGCTGGCCCCGTCCCTGGAGGCCCTGCTGCGCTTCGCGGAGGCGACCGAGGAACTGGTCGCGTCCCGGGGGCGGTTCGCGTGCTACGAGGGTCGCTTCGGCCCCAAGCCGGTGGCAGCGGCCTCCGCGCACCTGGCGTCACTCTTCGCCGCCGGCTCACCATCCGGCTCGGCCGACGAGGTGGCGCCGTACTGGCGGATGGCCGCCCTGATCCGCCCCCTCGCCCGAATCGCCGGCCCGGGCGACGGCCTCGCCCTCTCCCTCCCCGCCCGTCTGCTGGACGAGGAGTTCGGCGCGGGCGAGATCATGCGCTTCGAGGAGCTGGACTTCCCCTCCACGCTCTCGCACGAGCCGACCCGCCGCTTCCTGAAGGAGGTCGGCCTCCCCGAGGACGGCTTCATGTTCCAGCTGGACACCGAGGTGGCACTGCCGACACTGCCCGAGTACTACGCGGAGGAACGTCCCGAGTGCCTCCCGGCCGTCGAACTCCCCGAGGGAGCCGGCCGGTTGATCCGCCTGGGCGCGCTGATGGCCGGTACCAGCCTCGTCGTCGACGGCGCCACGGGAGCGGTCCTGTGCTGGAGCGAGCCCGACCGCACACTCCGGCCCCTCAACGCCGACATCTCGACACTCGCGTTCACGGTCTGGCTCATCCACCGGGAGAAGGCGCTCGACGCGGAACACGACCTGACGGCCTCCTACGCACACCTGGCCGCCACGATGACGGAAACCCTCGCCGCGGTCGACCCGATCGCCTGCGACCGAACCCCGACGACCCCGGACGACGACGGCTGGCGCTACTGGCCGGACATATTCGAGGACCGGACGGCCGGCACGCTGTTCGCGTGAGCCCCCCGGCGCACTCAGAGGCCGTGGCGGGAATCGAACCCGCGTAAGTCGCTTTGCAGGCGACTCCCTGAACCACTCGGGCACACGGCCAGGTCAGGAGCGTGGTGTGTCGTGGTGCGTGCTCCGGACTTGATGTATCGACCGTAGGCGTGGGGAGTCCGGGGGCTCAAGGGAACCGGCGGGGCTGCAACGGGACTGCCATACGCCGTTCATGAATGGCCTTTATGTAACAGCCTTCATGTAACGGCCTTCATGAATGGTCTTCGCGGATGGTCGTACGACCAAGGTCCTGTGAGAGTGGCGACTTCGGACAGGGGCCAACATCCATGACGCCTCTTACGCTGGCGACCATGACCACCCCCGAACCGCGAGACACGGACCTCGTCGACACCTCGCCCGCATCCTCGGCATCCGAGCTCGAAGACGGCGGTGTGCTCCAGGGGCCGTACCGTTCCCTCAGCATCGGCATCGTCTCCGTCGTGCTGTTGATCGCCTTCGAGGCGACGGCCGTGGGGACGGCGATGCCGGTCGCGGCCCGGGAGCTGGACGGGGTCGCGGTGTACGCGTTCGCGTTCTCGGCGTTCTTCACGACGAGCCTGTTCGGCATGGTGCTGGCCGGGCAGTGGTCGGACCGGCGCGGGCCGCTGGGCTCGCTGACGGCCGGTATCGCGGCCTTCGCGGCCGGGCTGCTGCTGTCCGGGACCGCCGGGGCGATGTGGCTGTTCATTCTCGGCCGGGCCGTGCAGGGGTTCGGCGGCGGGCTGGTGATCGTCGCGCTGTACGTGGTCGTGGGGCGGGCGTACCCGGAGCGGTTGCGGCCGGCGATCATGGCGGCGTTCGCGGCGTGCTGGGTGATCCCGTCCGTGGTGGGCCCGCTCGCCGCGGGCGCGGTGACCGAACACATCGGCTGGCGCTGGGTGTTCGTCGGTATCCCGGTACTGGTCGTGTTCCCGCTGGCACTCGCGCTCCCGCAGATACGGCGTCTGGCGTCCGGTCCCGCCGACGGGGCCGACCCGGGGCCCTTCGACCGCCGCCGTATCCGTCTCGCTCTCGGGATCTCGCTGGGCGCGGGTCTGTTGCAGTACGCGGCGCAGGACCTGAGGTGGTTCTCGGCCGTCCCCGCCGTGGCGGGCGCCGCGCTGCTGGTGCCGGCCGTGCTCGGGCTGTTGCCCAAGGGCACGTACCGGGCGGCGCGCGGGCTGCCGTCCGTGGTGCTGTTGCGCGGGGTGGCGGCCGGGTCGTTCATCGCGGCCGAGTCGTTCGTGCCGTTGATGCTGGTCACCCAGCGGGGGCTGTCGCCGACGCTCGCCGGGTTCTCGCTGGCGGCGGGCGGGGGGACCTGGGCGCTGGGGTCGTGGGTGCAGTCGAGGCCGCGCGTGGAGCCGTACCGGGAGCGGTTGATGACGGCCGGCATGGTGGTGGTCGCGGCGTCGATCGCGGCCGCGCCGAGCGTGCTGATCGAGGCGGTGCCGGTGTGGACCGTGGCCGTGGCGTGGGCGTTCGGCTGCTTCGGCATGGGGCTGGTGATCTCGTCGAGCAGTGTCCTGCTGCTCCAGCTCTCCCGTCCCGAGGAGGCCGGCTCCAACTCCGCCGCCCTCCAGATCTCCGACGGTCTCTCCAACGTCGTCCTTCTCGCCGCGGGCGGCGCGGCGTTCGCAGCGCTGGGCGGCGGCACGGTCACGCATACGGCCATGGAGGCCTCCGGCTCGCATCCGGCGGCGTTCGCGGCGGTGTTCCTGCCGATGGCGGGGGTGGCGTTGGTGGGGGCTTGGGTGACTACGCGGCTGCGTGCGGTTTCCGAATGACACCGAGTGGTACCGCGTAGTACCGTCGTCCCATGGCTGGACTGAACCTGCGGTTTACGGATGAAGAGCTGGACGCACTGCGCGAGCGCGCGACGGCGGAGGGGCGCAGCATGCAGGCCTTTGCGCACGATGCTGTGATCTCAGCCATAAACGAGCATTCGCGGCTGTTCAACGAGGCGGCTGAGCACGTGCTGAACGCCAGCGCCGAGCTGAACAAGAGGCTCGCCTGATGCACTTCCTTACCCTGCCCGAGCTACTGAACCTCGCCAAGCGCCTCGGGGCCGACGAGGTGCGTGACTACGGGCTCCTGGACTCCGCTCTGGCGCGACCTCAGTCAAGCGTCTTCGGGCAGGATGCCTACCCGGACGTCTGGCAGAAGGCCGCTGCGCTGATGGAGTCACTCGCCCGCAATCACGCTCTCGTCGACGGGAACAAGCGCCTCGCCTGGTACGCGACCTGGGTCTTCCTGCACATGAACGGGCATCCCTTGGACGCCGACTTCGACGTGGACGAGGCCGAGACGTTCGTGCTGGACGTCTGCCAGGGTGCTCTGGACGTTCCCAAGATCGCTGCCCAACTGCCGTGCTTCGCGCGGTGATGTCGACGCCTTCTGTGAGGTCGGTCCCATCCACGCCCGACCCGGCGTAGTCCGCGCGTTGAGCCGACCGGGCCACCGATAAGGTGGCCCGGTTGTCGTACGTGAACTCGATACTTCCCCCCGGAGACCGTGACTACCACCGCCGCCGGCTCTGCCTCGCACTCGCACCACCTCTCGCCCGCGTTCCCCGGCCGTGCCCCGTGGGGTACCGCCAGCAAGCTGCGTGCCTGGCAGCAGGGGGCGATGGAGAAGTACGTCCAGGAGCAGCCGCGTGACTTCCTGGCCGTGGCGACGCCCGGCGCCGGGAAGACGACCTTCGCGCTGACGCTCGCCTCCTGGCTGCTGCACCACCACGTCGTGCAGCAGGTGACCGTGGTCGCGCCCACCGAGCACCTGAAGAAGCAGTGGGCCGAGGCGGCGGCGCGGATAGGCATCAAGCTGGACCCCGAGTACAGCGCGGGGCCGCTCGGCAGGGAGTACCACGGGGTCGCCGTCACCTACGCCGGTGTCGGCGTACGCCCCATGCTGCACCGCAACCGCGTCGAGCAGCGCAAGACCCTCGTCATCCTCGACGAGATCCACCACGCCGGTGACAGCAAGTCCTGGGGCGAGGCCTGCCTGGAGGCGTTCGAGCCCGCCACGCGACGGCTCGCCCTCACCGGTACGCCCTTCCGGTCCGACACCAACCCCATCCCCTTCGTGACGTACGAGGAGGGGAACGACGGGATCCGGCGGTCGGCCGCCGACTACACGTACGGGTACGGCAACGCGCTCGCCGACCACGTCGTGCGGCCCGTCATCTTCCTCTCCTACAGCGGCAACATGCGCTGGCGGACGAAGGCCGGGGACGAGATCGAGGCGCGGCTCGGCGAGCCCATGACCAAGGACGCCATCAGCCAGGCCTGGCGTACCGCCCTCGACCCGCGCGGCGAGTGGATGCCCAGCGTGCTGCGCGCCGCCGACCACCGGCTGACCGAGGTCCGCAAGGCCATTCCGGACGCCGGCGCCCTCGTGATCGCCTCCGACCAGGACTCGGCGCGCGCGTACGCCAAGCTCATCAGGGAGATCACCGGCCACTCGGCGACCCTGGTCCTCTCCGACGACTCCGGCGCCTCGGACCGTATCGACGAGTTCAGCGGCAACACCGACCGCTGGATGGTCGCCGTCCGCATGGTGTCCGAGGGCGTGGACGTGCCCCGCCTCGCGGTCGGCGTGTACGCCACCACCATCTCCACCCCGCTGTTCTTCGCCCAGGCCGTCGGCCGTTTCGTACGGTCCCGGAGGCGCGGCGAGACCGCCTCCGTCTTCCTGCCGACGGTTCCCGACCTGCTCTCCTTCGCCAACGAGATGGAGCGCGAGCGCGATCACGTCCTCGACAAGCCCAAGAAGGGCGGCGAGGAGGACCCGTACGCCGAGGAGGAGAAGCTCCTCCAGGAGGCCGAGAGGCAGCAGGACGAGGACACCGGCGACCAGGACATGCTGCCCTTCGAGGCCCTCGAGTCCGACGCGGTGTTCGACCGGGTGATGTACAACGGCGCCGAGTTCGGCATGCAGGCCCACCCGGGCAGCGAGGAGGAACAGGACTACCTGGGCATTCCGGGCCTGCTGGAGCCCGAGCAGGTCCAACTCCTGCTGCAGAAGCGGCAGGCCCGGCAGATCGCGCACAGCCGCAAGAAGCCCGCGGAGGAGGCCGACCTTCTGGAGCTGCCGGCCGACCGGCGTCCCGTCGTCACGCACAAGGAGCTCCTTGAGCTGCGCAAGCAGCTCAACAGCATGGTCGGCGCGTACTCCCACCAGTCCGGCAAGCCGCACGGTGTGATCCACACCGAGGTGCGGCGCGTGTGCGGCGGCC
The DNA here is from genome assembly GCF_009377205.1 of Streptomyces phyllanthi. Lineage (GTDB taxonomy): Bacteria > Actinomycetota > Actinomycetes > Streptomycetales > Streptomycetaceae > Streptomyces > Streptomyces phyllanthi. The sequence goes on along the minus strand of NZ_VJZE01000132.1, from coordinate 2,267 downwards.
CGCCCAGCGCGGAGGCCACGGCGGGGCAGCTGCGGCAGCGGATCGCCAAGGTGCAGGAGTGGGCCACGCGGATGCGCTGACGTGGAGGTGCGCGATGATGCGCCGACGCCTCGCGGTGGCACGCCGGTGCTCCGACGCGGCGGAGTCGCGCGTGGTTCCGTGCGTCGCGAAGGGTGCGAAACGGGATGTGCGCACCCCGTGGGGGAGGTGTGTGTGCGGGATGCGCGCGCCGTCGTATATCGGGGCAAAGGGGAGTAGTCTATACCGGTTAATGACCGGATTCTGGACGGAGACTTCCGCTCAGCGAACCGGCTCGCTACTGTCCCTCCACGCATACGCCCCGTGGCAGCGCCGCCGCGGAGCGCAGCCGTGAAGCGACTCCGCCCGGAGCACCTCCGGGTCCAGCCGACCGGCGGCTTCTGAAGCGCGTCGCCGACGGGACCGGCGACGCAACCGCCGCGGAGGAGGCCGCCGCCCTCACCACGAAGGAGTGGGCGTCGTGACCGCGGAGACCTCCCAGACGCTCGACCGGGGACTGCGTGTCCTCAAGCTGCTCGCCGACACGGATCACGGGCTGACCGTCACCGAGCTCTCGAACAAACTGGGCGTGAACCGGACCGTCGTGTACCGGTTGCTCGCCACCCTGGAGCAGCACGCTCTTGTACGCCGTGACCTGGGCGGCCGGGCCCGCGTCGGTCTCGGCGTGCTCCGCCTGGGCCGCCAGGTGCATCCGCTGGTACGCGAGGCCGCGTTGCCCGCGCTGCGGTCGCTCGCCGAGGACATCGGGGCGACCGCCCATCTGACCCTCGTCGACGGTACGGAGGCGCTGGCCGTCGCGGTCGTCGAGCCGACGTGGACGGACTACCACGTGGCGTACCGGGCCGGGTTCCGGCACCCCCTGGACCGGGGTGCCGCGGGCCGGGCCATCCTCTCGGCGCGGCAGCAGCCGTTCGAGGGGCCCGGCTACACCCTGACGCAAGGTGAGGTGGAGGCGGGGGCCAGTGGGGCCGCGGCTCCCCTGCTCGGTGTGACCGGGGTCGAGGGCAGCGTCGGGGTCGTGATGCTGTCGGACGCGGTACCGGAACGGGTGGGGCAGCGTGTGGTCGACGCGGCGCGGGAGGTCGCCGAGGCGTTGCGCTGAGCGGAACCGCGCCGCTCGGGCGGGGAGGCACCGAGCCACTCCAGGAGGGCCTTGTCGAAGGCGTCCGGACGTTCCTGTGTCCGGGTAGTGGGCGGTGCCCCTCGATCGGTGTCGTACGGCCGCCGGGAACCAGGGGGGCGAGCGGCTGCCCGCCCCCGCCCGGCCGCTGGCCGGAAGTCGCCCGCGCGTTAGATTGATCCCGTGCCTTATCGCCTCTCCAGCCTCTCGCGCCCCAAGGCCGTCGCCGTCTGCGCGGCGCCCGTCGCGGCCCTGCTCGCCACGGCGGCGTTCGCGCCGCTGCCGTTCTCCGTGGCGCAGCCCGGTATGACGGCGAACGTCCTCGGCGAGAACAAGGGCGACCCGGTGATCACCATCTCCGGGGCGGCCACGCGCAGGACGAGCGGGGAGCTGCGGATGACGACGATCGTGGCGACGGGCCCGGACGCGCACGTCAGCCTTCCCGACGTCGTCGACGGCTGGTTCCGTACGGACCGGGCCGTGATGCCGCGCGACGCGGTCTACCCGAGCGGCGACAACGTCAAGGAGATCCAGGAGCACAACGAGGCCACGATGAAGGCCTCCCAGGACGCGGCCACCCAGGCGGCACTCACGTACCTCGACAAGGACGCCGACGACATCAAGGTCACCCTGAAGCTCTCCGATGTCGGCGGCCCCAGCGCCGGACTCCTCTTCACCCTCGGCATCATCGACAAGCTGGAGGGGGATGGCAGCGGCGGCGACCTCACGGGCGGCCGCGTCATCGCGGGTACGGGGACGATCGACGCCGCCGGCAAGGTCGGCGCGGTCGGCGGAGTGGCCCTCAAGACGCAGGCGGCCCACCGCGACGGCGCCACGGTCTTCCTGGTCCCGAAGGCCGAGTGCGCCGACGCCCGCTCCGAACTCCCCAAGGGCCTCCGCCTGATCCCGGTGACCACTCTGAAGAGCACGGTGGAGTCCCTCGTGGCCCTGGAGAAGGGAACGGGCTCGGTACCCAGCTGCTAGGGCGTGTTTCGAAAGTCCCGCCTGCCCCGCGACGCCTGGCACGCACTCCCCCAAGCTCTTCGAGCAGGGGGGACCCCCAGCGGCGTTGCCGAAACGCCCGAATAGCTCCGCTATTAGGGCGCTC
>NZ_VJZE01000131.1 GCF_009377205.1 Streptomyces phyllanthi | reverse complement strand
GTCTTGGGGGCCTCGGGGCCCGCTTTCCGGTCAAAGATCTCTAGCGGCGTACCTTGAACCTCAGGTGCAGCACCCTGTCACCCTGGATGACCACGTGTGGATCCTCCAGCAGATGCTGCCCGGCGATGCCGCCGAAGTAGCGTCTGCCCGACCCGAACACCACCGGGACCACGTCCATCGCCACCTCGTCCACGAGACCGGCCGCGAGGATCTGGGCGCCCGCTTCACCGGCGTTCACCGCGACGACCCGCTCCCCGGCGAGTTCCCGGGCCTTGTCGATCGCGGCCGCCACGCCATCGACGAAATGGTAGGACGCCTCGGGGTGCCACCCCTCGGGCTTGGGCCGGTGGGACACCACGACCACGTGATCGCCCGCGGGGGGCTTGCCCTCCCAGCCGTTCACCAGATCGAACAGGTTGCGGCCCATCACGATCGTGCCGATCGACTCCCACATCGACCGGACGTAGTCCGCCGACGCACGCGAGACCTTGATGCCGCTTCCGGCTCCGGAATGGTCGTACTGCTCGCCCCCGCCCACGACGATCGGGACGTCACCGCTGAAGTACCACTCGTGAAGGGGCCCGACCTCGCCCTTCTCGTCGGCGATGAAGCCGTCCACCGACACCACGCTGTGCATGATCACCGTGCCCACGGGCCCTCCTCGCAGTCTCCTTGCGGGTTCCCGCAATCCTTTCGCACCGAGGGGATCCGGGCATGTAAGAAATCAATCGGCGGGCATCGGGCCGAGGCCCTGCGGACCTCCCCGCTCGGTCGGGAATCGACGCCGCAGGGCCAGGTACTCCGTCGGAGTGTGGCCGGTGAAGTCCTTGAACTCCCTGCTGAAGTGGGCATGGTCGAAGTAGCCCGCTGCTTGGGCGAGCTCTGACCAGTCGACCGGGCGCAGGGCGTCCACGGACACGATCAGCCGCGCGAAGCGGTAGATCCGCGCGACCCGCTTCGGGGTGACACCGACATGAGCCTTGAACAAGTTGGCCAGGTGATTGCCACTCACCCCGGCGGCATCGGCCAGCGCACCGACCGGGATCGTGCCGTGCGAGGTCTCCAGACGCACACCTGTGTGCCGGACCAGGTCGAGACCGCGCGCCGGGGCCTCGGCAAGCCGCGACCGCAGCTCCTCTTCCAGCACGCGCAATGTCTCGGCGGCCGACGCGACGTCGCCGACCCGGTTTCGAATCCGGTCCACAGAGCGTTGCCAGACGGCATCGACCGGCGCCCACCGGTTACGCAGCTCGGCCGCCGGCATGTCGACGAAGGGGGATATCCCCCAGGGTTTGAAGTGCACCCCGACAAGCCGCACATACGTCGGGTACTCGAAGAGGAAGCGCCTGGTCCACACGCCCATGAACCACCCGTCGGTGAACACCGCCGGCGGCACCGAACAGTCGGAGTCCCACAGACGGACGGGCCCGCCCAGGTGAAGGAACAAGTGTGCCGAAGGCATCGGCGGGACGTTCATCAGCCGGTGGTCTGGCACCCCGGTCAGACAGTAAATGTCGTCGATGAACCGGTCGAGCGGCGGAGCGGGCACCCGGCCGACGTATTCCATGAACCCAGTGTGGCCACCTCAGCGTTCAGTTCGCGAGGGCGGTGTCACGGGTCCTGCCGTCGATCGTCTCCCGGCCGTAACCCCAGCCCTTGAAGGCTGTGTTGCGGCAATACGCTCTGGCAATAGCCTGCCGTCCGAAAGCCACGACCCCAGGAGGGCCCGCATGCCCAAGACCACTCAGCTGCGCACCTATACCGTCCGGGAGGGGATGCTCGACGAGTGGGTGGAGCGGTGGCGTACGGAAATCGTGCCGCTGCGCCTGGAGTTGGGCTTTGCCATCGACGGTGCCTGGGTGGACCGCGCGCGCAACCAGTTCGTGTGGCTCATCTCCTACGACGGCCTGGAGACGTTCGCCGAGCGCAACGCGTTCTACTGGGCCTCGCCGGAACGGAAGGCGATGAACCTGGACCCGGACGAGTACCTCGTCCACACCGATGACCGGACGGTGGAGACGGTCCAGCCACAGCAGTGATCACGGGTCCAGCGGCAGCATGTGGTGCCGCCGTTCGTCATCGCTGAGAACGCGGAAGACCCGGCCACGGGCTTCCGCTTCCAGGCGGTCGAAGTCGGGGGTGGCGGGCCATACGCGGGCGGTGCCGTCGGAGGACGCGGTGAGCAGGCGTGTCCCGTCCCGGGACCAGGCGACCGAGGTCACCTTGTCCTGGTGCACCCCGATGATGGCGATCTCCTCAAGCGTGGCGGACGACCAGACGCGTACGGTGCGGTCGTCGGACCCGGTGGCGATGAGCCGACCGTCCGGTGACCAGGCGATGGCGCGGAGACGGCCCTCGTGACCCTTGAGGATCTCGATGCGGCGACCTGTCGCGGTGTCCCAGACGGCCGCCGTCCAGTCGCCGGAGGCGGTGGCGACGCGCTCTTCGTCCGGGGACCAGGCGACGTCGTCGACGTAGTTGTCGTGGCCGCGCAACACTGTGAGCTGCCGGGACTCGGCCACGTCCCAGAGACGGCATGTACGGTCGTCCGAGGCGCTGGCCAGGAACCGGCCACTGGACGACCACGCGATCCGGCTGGCCCAGTCCTGGTGCCCTGTCAGCGAGCACAGTTCAACGCCGTCCCGGGCCGTCCATACCTTCACTGTGCCGTCATGGTCTCCAGTGGCGACGCGGTTGCCGTCCGGGGACCAGCTGACGCACTCGACCACAGCTCCCCGGCGGTCGAACGTACTGTCCTGACCTGGGCGGACGACGCGGAAGAGACCGTCGTTGGTGCTGATGGCCAGGCGGTCGTCGTTCGGTGACCAGGCGGTGCTCCATACGCGGTCCGTTTGCTCGATCACGTGGCTGGAGGGGGCGCCGGAGGCGGCGTCCCACACCCGGACCGTACCGTCGTCCGACGCGGTGGCGATCCGTGAGTCGTCGTGCGACCAGGCCGCTTGGTTCACGGGCCCGCGGTGCCCGTCGAGGAGCAGGCTCTCGGCACCGCGCGGCCTCAGATCCCACACACGCCCTGTGCCGTCGGTGGAGCTGGTGGCGATCTGGTCGCCGGACGGGGACCACGCCACGCCCCAGACCGTGTCGGAGTGCCCTCGCAGGACGGCGACGACCTTCGCGTCGTACGCGTCGACGATCCGTACGGACCGGTCGGAGGAGGCCGAGGCGAGCATCCGCCCGTCGGGCGACCAGGCGACGTTCCAGACGTAGTCGGTGTGGCCGCGCAGCAGGAGTCGCAGTTCGCCGCTCTCCGCGTCGGAGATCCGTACGGTGTGGTCACCGGAGCCGGTGGCGATGAGGCGTCCGTCCGGTGACCAGGCGATGCCCTCCACGAAGTCGGAATGGCCACTCACCGTCGTCACCGCTGCGCCGGTGGCCAGATCCCACACGAGGGCGGTCTGGTCGTGTGAGGTGGAGGCCAGGCGAGTGCTGTCCGGCGCCCATGCGACGCCCCACACGTCGCCGTGCCCTCGCAGCTCATGGACGAGGTCGCCGGTCTCGGCGTCCCACACGCGCACGGTCTGGTCACGCGAGGTGGCGGCGATCCAGCGCCCGTCCGGCGACCAGGCGGTCTGTCGTCCGGTGTCGGTGGCGCCGATGAGCAATCGCAGCGGTTCTCCCGATACGGCGTCCCAGATCCGTACGACACGGTCGCGGCCCACCGTGGCGACCCGGGCCGAGTCCGGAGACCAGGTCACGCCCTCGACCATCACGCCGTCGGACGGGAGGACGTGCAGCGAGCGGCCCGACCGCGCGTCGAAGACGCGAGCCGTGCCGTCCCTCGACGCGGTGGCCAACAGGGAGCCGTCCGGCGACCAGGCGATATGCCGGACGACGTCGGTGTGCCCGTCGAGTTGGGTGCGCAGGTGACTGGATGCCAGGGCAGTCATCAGACCACGTTGAGCGGCAGGGGTCGGAGTGCATTCGCCCAGTGCGGCCAGCGCCAGTAGAAGGGAGTGCTCCGGCTGCTGTTCTGCGGCGCCGAGTACGTACTGCCCGATGCTGTCCGAGACACGGCGCAGGTACGCGAGATCGCGGCGCTGCGAAGACTCTACGAGTGACTGCGCGGCCTCCGAGGCCTGCCCGGTCTCGCGCAGCGCGTGGAGCCATCGCTGGGCCAGGGTGAGCCGTTCGCCGGTGAGCAGGTAGTCGGGGCTGCGCCCCGAGCGGTCCCAGTCCTCCGCCCATCGTTCGAGTTCCGCGCGTTGGCGCAGCTGCTCCGTGCGTGCCTCGACCTCCTGCCGCAAGGGGGCCCACTGGCGGAACAGAGCCTCATGCGTCACCTGGGCATACGGTTCTTGCCCCGTGCGTACGTCCGACACCAGGAGGCGCGCCTCCACAAAGGCGTCCACGATGCGTCGTTCCTGCACGGTCAGCTCGGCGAGCGGCACCCGGCGCCTGGCCACCTCCTGGCCCTGGACGGTGACGAATCCGAGCAGCACCTTCAGTACGGCGTCGATGCTGTCGTCTCCGCAGCCGAGTTCCGCCACCGTGTGGTCGGCCTGCCGGGCGAGGGCGCCGGCCACTCCGCCGAGACTCCGGTAGAGCTCCACCGACACCGTCTCACCCGCGCCGGAAGCGAAGTACATCTCCTGCAACAGATAGGCGAGCAGCGGGAGAGCGTCGTCCGTGCCCACGTCGTTGACGATGGCGTCCACGACGCCGGGAGCGAAGGAAAGGCCGACGAGAGCGCCGGGCCGCTCCACCACCTGGGCGAGCTGGTTCCGGCCCAGCGCGCCGATGGCGACGGGGTGCTGGAAGAGCTCGGCGTGACTCGTACCGAGGAAGTGCCCCAGGAACTCCACACGCAGGGTCGCCAGCACCCGGATCCTCGCATCCTGTGTCACGCATGCATGGAGGGCGTCGAGGAACTGGGCACGCTCCCGCTCACCGGCGAGAGTGATGACCTCCTCGAACTGGTCGACCACGACGAGCATGTGGCGGAACCTGCCCCCGCGCAGCCGCGACAACTCAGCGAGGAGCGAGGCAGGGCCCTCTCGAAGGCGTCGTAACACCGCGCTCACCGGTTCATGCTCTCCGTCAGCCGCGGAGATGGCGGAGGCCAGGGCCGCCATCGGATTGGAGCCCGGTGAGAAGGCAGGGAGGACCGACCACCTCCGCGCCCGCAGCCGAGGCATCACCCCTGCTCTCACCAGCGACGACTTACCGCTCCCCGAAGCCCCGACGAGCAGCAGAAACCTGTCGGCGGGCTGGTTCTGTGGTTCATGCAGCCGACGCGTCAGATCCTCGGTCTGAGCCTCCCGGCCGAAGAAGACCGCGGCCTCGTCCTCCACGAAGGCGTCCAGCCCCGGGTACGGGACCCGGTCACGGGGCCACTCCGTCGGCGGTGGTGCGGGATTCTCCAACCGGTGGACGACGACCTGCATCACCACCATCGTGACGATGAGCAGACCGATGGCCGGTATCGCGGCGCGTTGGAGCAGAGTCAGAAGCCAGGGAGCGTTGTTCTCGCTGGTGGCGTAGTTGGTGACGATCCCCAAGAGGCTCGCGACGAGCACGAGCATGGCCTGAAGCAGCAACTGCAGACGGCTCTTCACACCACACCAGCCGCCGGCACGCTGTCACACCGCCGCAGCACTTCATGCCCCCGCTCTGCCGCTGTCGGTCACCGGGCATCGGGTGCACCGATGCTTGTGAACATCATCTGCGGCGGGGGAGACGATCTCAACACGGCCTCGGGAACCGAGGCCACGGCACCAGTTCCCGCCCCTGCGCAGCACCCGTTCCCTTCCTCCGGATCCTCACAGGAGATTTGCTGACCAGGCCGGTACGAGTATCAACCACTCATTTCAACGAAGCGGCTACGAACCTGCCCCATGCTTCAGCCGACACTGCGAGGTGAGGTCCCTCCGGCTGCTTGGAGTCACGTATCAACAGACCAGCTGGCACGAAGGCAGCCTCGACGCACTCGGTCGCGTTGCCGCCGCTGTAGGACGACTTGAACCAGCTGCTCTCAGAGGGGGGTTGAGGGGCGACGGGCATTCACAGCTCCTTGCGGATGCGGTAGATCATGGCGGAGGACGCTTCCATGTCCAACGCTTGTGCGCGGAGGTACTCGAACGCAAGCCGGTAGCGCTCCAGTTCTTCGTCCTTCTCCAAGAACAGTGACCCCGTGTGGAAGTCCACGTACACGACGTCCAGAGCGGGCTCGCTGCCTCCAAGGATCACGAAGCTTCCAAGGGCTGCCGAGTGTGCTCCCTTGGAGAAAGGGAGCACCTGGAGCGTGATGTGGGTGGACTCGTTCGCTTCAAGCAGTCGGCCGAGCTGTTCCTTCATGATCTCCGGCGAACCGACGACGCGGTGCATCACGGACTCGTCGAGAATCGCCCACAGGTGCGGGGGCTTCGGCCGCGCGAGGATCTCCTGACGCTTCATACGGATGTCTACGAGCCGCTCCAGCTCGATCGGCTCAAGGCGTACTTCGTTGGCTTGCTGGAGAGCAGTGCTGTACCTACGCGTCTGCAAGAGCCCAGGGACGTAGACACAGGAGAAGTGGTCCTCGCGAACAGCCTCGTCCTCAAGCGTGAGCAGAAGGTTCATGCTCTCTGGAATGGAGTCGGCGAAGGAGCTCCACCAGCCTTGTTGTTTAGCGTCTTTGGCCAGCGCGACAACAGCCCGGCGCTCAGCGTCGTTTACCCCATAGGCACGGCAGAGCGCGTCGATGACGAGCCACTTCACTGGCCCGGACTGAGTCTCATACCGGCTGACCGTCGCCTTCGAGACCCCGACAAGCTGCCCGGCTTCCTCCAGCGTCATGCCGTTGCGCGCCCGCAACTTGCGCATAGTCGCGCCAAGTTGGCGGCGTCGGGTGGTGGCCCTCGCGGACATGGTGTGGTCCTCCCCGGTGTGGTGCTGCACCACATGCCTTGTGAACGTCAATCACGCTAGGTCGAACGGGAATTGATGTACTACCGGATTCACTCGATCGAGCCTCGTGAGAAGTTACACAGCGAGACTTCTCAATGTCATACTCGGCTGCAGAGCGTTACACAGTGCAGCCGTACGGATACGGCAGGCGCAGCGCTGTGGCGCACGGGAGGGAGTGTGGCCATGTCGGAATGCGGCAACTTCGAACCTCGACTTCGCTGTGTCATGCCGTTTGAAGCTGCGTCGATGGAGCTGCGGCTGCTGCGTAAGAGAGTCCGCTACACCCTTGGGCAGTGGGGCGCTGCGGTCGTGGCCGATGAGGTGGAACTGGCTGTAACCGAGCTCGCAACGAATGTCATCAAGCACGTGGGGGAGGGAGCTGCTGCAACGTTGATCCTCGAACCCAGGCAAGACCGCCTGCGCGTGGAGCTCCACGACAAGAGTCACGAGGTGCCGACTCCAAGGTCGGGGAACTGGGAAGAGGAGTGTGGCCGCGGGCTCCATCTGCTTTCTGCGATGAGCCTGGACTGGGGCACTCTTCTCACGGCTACAGGCAAAGCGGTCTGGTGTGAAATCTCGCTGGATCATGTGCTCCATGGCAGGCGCGTCCAGCGGGCAGCGGCTGTGCTCGACGAGTATCGCCGGATGGTCGGTGCCGACTCGGCCGTTGTGCCGAGCTATGCCGTGATGGAGGAATCGGTCACTGACGTTATTGCGGATCTGCTCCACTGGCTCGCAGCGCAGGGTGGAGATCCGGACGAAGTGCTCGATCGGGCTCAGATGCATTTTGAGGAGGAGACGGAGGCTGCGTAACCATGTCCGGCTCCTGGTGCAGGGCGCAGTGATCAGCGTCACGTCTGCATCTCAGTACCGGCAGGTGCCGTGCGGGCTCTCAAGTCCACTACCACGCCAGGAGTGACCGTTTCATGTTGAGGCGTCGGTCCCCTTTTTCGGGATCGGCGCCTCAACGCGTGCCAGGTGATCCGGCCGCACCCGGGGAGACGGTCGCATCGTCACCGGAGCCGACAGTGCAGGTCAGGAGGAGTGTCAGTGGTGCTGCCTATCATCCAGATCATGACACTCGGTGATCACGAACTGGCGCCCAAAACCATCCCGTTCACGGTGATGGACCTCTTCGCGGGTTGCGGCGGCTTCAGCGAGGGGTTCCGTTCGTACGCGGTCGACCAGTACGCCCACCAGCCCCGCTTCCGCTCTGTTGCCGCCGTGGAGGCCGACCGGGCCGCAGCCGCGACCTATAAGGCCAACCACCAGCCGGACCTCTTCTTCGACGGCGACATAACCGACTTCGACCCGCGCCCGTTCGAGGACAGCATCGACGTGATCGCCGGCGGGCCTCCGTGCCAGGGCTTTTCAGGCTTGGGCCGCGGACACGGCAACGACCCCCGCAACGAACTGTGGAAGGAGTATCTGAGGGTCGTCGCGGTGCTCCGGCCGAAGGTCTTCGTCATGGAGAACGTCGACCGCTTCGTCAGCTCGCCGCAATTCGCCCTGCTGAAGGGCGAAGCGCGACCTGATGGCATGCTGCGTGGCTACCACTTGCGCACGCAGGTCCTCAATGCGGCGGACTACGGCGTGCCGCAGGCGCGCAAGCGGACCATTGTCATCGGATCCCACCGGGACCTGGGAGAACCCGTACGGCATCCCGCACCAACCCACGCGAAGACCCCCCTCGTGGCCGAGGAACCGGCTCTGTTCGGGGCCGAGACGCTTGAACCCTGGACGGCCGTGAGTACCGTCTTTCAGCGGTCGGCCCGGATGGAGCTCCGCGACCCCGAACTGCCCGAAAGATGTAGTGTGCATGGAGTGCCAGGGCCGTACCGGACTGACGAGCTGCACTTCCGGCGGGAGCCGACGGCTCTGTCCGTGGCCCGGTACAAAGCGATCCCGCCAGGCGGCAACCGGCACGACCTCACCGGTAAGTGGAGTGAGGACGGCCAGTACCTCAGCACCCCGAGCTGGGACAGCCACCGCACCGGCACGGGAGACGTGATGGGCCGCCTTCATGCCGACAGGCCCTCCGTCACCATCCGGACCGAGTTCTTCAAGCCCGAAAAGGGGCGCTACCTCCATCCCAGCGAGCACCGCCCCATCACGTACTACGAGGCAGCTCTGATCCAGGGCTTCCCCGACGACTACCGGTGGTACGGAAACAAGTCCGCTATCGCCCAGCAGATCGGCAACGCTGTGCCCATCGGACTGGGCCGTGCGCTCGCCAACGCCATTTGCGAGCGCCTCGCAATCGGGGCATTTCGGTGAAGTCGCAAAGAGGTGACCGCTGGACGCGAAGAGATCAGTGCTCATAAGAGAGCGATTCCGGCGCTTCGGACAACGTCAGAGGAGGCGTACAGCAGCTTCCAGTGAAGGCCGTTTCGCCAGTCCCATCTGTCTGGGGCGTGTCGCTGGCTGCTGATGCGTCGGCCTTGTGCAGTGCTTCCGCGATCTTGAGGCCGACGGCTTGAGCTACTGGGGGCGGGAAGGCGTTCCCCACTTGCCGGTACGCCGATGTTTTGAGCCCCTCGAACTTCCAGTCCGGAGGGAAGCCTTGGAGGAGGGCCATCTGCTCGACGGTGAGTTTCACCGGAAGGGGATCGCCGGGGGCGGGGGGCGCATCGGCAACACCTGAGCCGTTTACCCCGATCTTCGCCCAGGCCTGACGAGCGCGAGAGGGACCCAGGTCTGGGCCGCCATGCTTCTTCGAGCCGCCGCAGAGTGTGGGAGCGATTTGCCGGGCCTGCTGGGCCCAGTGGTCCGCCAGTTCCCATCCTCGGGAGCCCATTGAGTCACGCAGGACATCACCCACGAGCGCGTTACCGCTGACTGGCGAGTTGCCGTCCGGCCACTGGAAGCCTCCGAAAGCGTGCGCTTCCAGCGCTACCAGGACTGCCCGCGGGCGGAGTTGAGGGACTCCGAAGTCCCGGGCGTACAACAGCTTCCACTCGGCGGTGTAGCCAAGGGACTTGAGGGTCTGGATGACGCTGGACCGGTAGGCGGCGAACTTTCTCTGAAGCAAGCCTTTCACGTTCTCGATGAGGACTGCCCTCGGCTTGATCGCCGAGATCAGCGACAGGACAGGAGGGAAGAGATCGCGTTCGTCGTCGGCCCCCAACTGCTTGCCGGCAAGGGAGAAGGGCGGGCAAGGGACCCCTGCTGCTAGCAGGCAGGCGCGGCCACCGCTGATCAACTCTGCGGAGACCGAGCGGACATCCGCCTCCATGACATTCCACTGGGGCCGGTTCGTGCGCAGCGTGCGGCAGGCGTCCCTATCCAGTTCGATGAGCGTCTCATGGCGAAAGCCTGCTCGCTCCAGGCCGAGTGCCTGCCCGCCGGCACCTGCACACAGTTCCACGCAGGTGGGGATGGCGGTGCACGTATGAGGGCGGGGCACGGTGGGGTCCTCCTGGAGGCCGGTAGTGAGAAGCGGGGGACAGCTTGCCGCCACTTGCCGCGGCAAGTGGCGGCAAGCTAGAGTGTTCACTCGAAGTGGTGAACTTAGGACTTCCGTTCGATAGGGAAATGTATGTCTGACAGAGAGCCGGACTGGCGCAACGAATCGCTGGGTGCCCGGGTCCGTGTGGCCCTGTGGCTCCGCGATGAGGTCGGTGAGGGCGGAACGTTCTCCAAGGCGCGGCTCAGGGGAGCGATCAGGGGCACGGAGCAAGTGGATCGCCGCATGAGGGATCTGCGGCCCGCGGGCTGGGTGATCAGGACCTACCGGGACAAGCCGAGCCTTCAGCCGGACCAGCTGTATCTGGAAGCGATGGGGCAGCCGATCTGGGAGCCAGAGCACCGAGCGGCCGGCCTGAGGCAGATCAGCGCCAAGACGAGGCGATTCGTCTATGAACGCGACGGCCACATGTGCCGCCGCTGTGGGGTTTCAGCCGGCGAAGAGTACGCGGATGAGCCGGGCACTCGGGCTCGGCTCACGCTGGGGCACGTCAACCCGCACAACTCCGGCAGCACTGCGAACGCTGAAGACCTGATCACCGAATGTGCCCGCTGTAACGAGACGGTGAGGCATCTCACCGGTGTGCAGATGACCAAGGAGCAGGTCTGGGATCGAGTGCGCGAGCTTTCCGCGCGCCACAAGCAGGAACTCCTGAAGTGGATGGGGGATGATCGCCGACCGCTGAACGCGGCTGAGAAGGCTTGGGGGCTGTACCGGCAGCTTCCGGCCGTTGCCCGGGAAGAGCTGGCGCGCGACCTGCAGGCACTGGTTGAGAGCTGAGTGATGTAGGAGGCATCTGGCTGGCCTCGTGGCTCCTGTCAGTGGGGGATGCGACACTTGCGTGTCTGTTAGCACCGCCCCAGGAGGAGTCGATGGGTACCGCCGACCGCAAGCTGACCTCGATCGAGATCTGCGCGGGTGCCGGTGGCCAAGCCATTGGGCTCCACCAGGCTGGCTTCCGGCACCTTGCGCTGGTCGAGATCGACAAGTACGCCGCGGAGACCCTGAGGATCAACATCGGGAGTCGGCCTGAGTGGAGCTGGGAGAAGGAGCACTGCCTTATCCGGGAACTGGACGTCAACGACTTCCGGCCGCTCAAAGAGGTGCCCAACCCCGAGATGCACGATCAGCCGCGGCAGGCGTCCGGGAAGGATGGGGAGGAAGGTGAGCCCGAGTGGCTTCAGCCAGGCCAGCTTGATTTGCTGGCTGGAGGAGTTCCCTGCCCTCCTTTCTCGGCCGCAGGAAAACAGCTCGGCCGTGATGACGAGCGGGACCTATTTCCCCGAATGCTCGATCTTGTTGAGGAACTCAAGCCGCGTGCTGTCATGATTGAGAACGTGCGCGGTTTGGTGGAACCTGAGCATAAGTTCCGTTACTACCGAAACCACATCAAAAACAGACTCCGCAAGGCTGGATATGTGGTGTGCGGCTGGCGTCTCCTTGAGGCTCAAGACTTTGGTGTGCCGCAGCTTCGTCCACGGGCAATTCTTGTAGCTATTCACAAGGAGCATTACAGGGGATTTGACTGGCCTAAGCCTCAGCCCAAAGTGAAGACGGTTTTGGAAGCGCTAGGGCCGTCGATGAAGCGGCGACTCGGCGAGGGCAGTCCGCGCCACGACCGGTGGCTGGAACATGTCGAATTTGGCACAGTCGCCCCAACGCTTGTGGGCGGATCCAAGAAACACGGCGGCGCGGACCTGGGCCCGACCCGCGCGAAGAAGGCGTGGGGAGCCCTGGGCGTGGACGCCATGGGTGTAGCGAACGATGAGGCCGAGATGGTCGATCCGGACCGTGACCTCGGCACCTTGGACAGGGGGCCAAAGCTCACGGTCGAGCAGGCGGCGATCATTCAGGGTTTCCCCGAAGAATCCGACGGGAGCCTTGCTTGGAAGTTCCATGGCGGAAAGACCGCACGATACCGCCAGGTAGGCAACGCGTTTCCGCCGCCCGTGGCTCACGCAGTGGGTGAATGCATCAAGGAGGCGCTTAACCGTACGGGGCCACTGCGCGATGACCCGAACCCCGAGTTCGAACCAGAGGAAGACCCTTCAATCCTGGCTCCGGAGCTTCCTCTTCAGCAGGGCTTCCCGACGATCGAGGACGACGCGGAGGACAGTGCTCGCGCACTCCTCGGGTGACTCATGCTCCCAAAAACGCAGAACTGTCCAGCCTGCCTCAACGAGATGGCGGTCGGTGTCGCGGTCGCGGGCCACGTTGCCCGCGACCTTGGTTGACCAGTAACCAGGGTTGGTCTTGGGCGGCACGTAATGTTCGGGGCATCCGTGCCAGTAGCACCCATCGATGAACACGGCGACCTTCGTCGGCCGGAAGACGATGTCCGCTGTCCGCCGCAGCATGGGTAGAGGCTTGGCTGCCACCCGGTAGCGGAGGCCCTTGGCGTGCAGGAGGCGGCGGACCACCTGCTCCGGCTTCGTGTCTCTGCTCCGGATGGCCTGCATGTTGCGGCGCCTCGCCGCGGAGGACGCCCAGGACCCCGCGGGCGGGGTCCACTCCTCAGAGTCAGGCACTTGGAAGTCCGCTCCTTGTATCCGCCTTACACCCGATACGCTCCCTGACCTGCGAAGCGCTTCCTTCCTCGCGGCTGCCAGGACCTGGGACGGCTCTGTCGGTGCTGGGCAGGGGTACTTCTCGCGTTTCCGATCATGCTTCGGATGGCGATCTGGTCAAAGCCCGAGGTTAACCGGAATCGTAGCCACATCCCGATGCCGAGAGTCCTTCGCACGGAAGTGCACGAGACGGCGGTTCGCACTGATAGCTGAAGCCGGCGGGATCAGGGTGAACGCCATCACGATCTTCGACGGGTCTGCAGCTCCATTGCGGATGACCGATTGAACGCTGCTGTGAGCGTCGCCTTCCACAACCGGGTAGAGCAGCGCGACCCCAGTTGTTGGCCCGACCCCAGCGCCATGCTTTGGCCTGATGGCGAGCGGCCTGCCCGCCTTATCGATGAGGCGTTGTGCTGCTACGCGGTGCCCAAGGCTCGCGATGCGGCCGAAGGAAGTCTTGCTGGGCTGTTGTCGGCTTCGGCGTACCAAAGACAGGGGTACGGAGCCAAGAATGCTGGCCTCGACGCGCTCGTTCGCGGCGATCCGTGGAGAGATGAGCAGCCAGTCGTCCACTTTGGCGAGCGTGCCGTCAAGCTGGCGGAGATAGGTCAGGTGGGGGTCGAAGTGCCGAGGACGCTCCCACTCGAGTTGGGACAGCACGCTGACGAGATCTCTGTGAGAGACGACGCCAGTCAGGGCTTCGAATGTGCGAGTGCGCGTACTGGAGGCGTCCGGCGGATTGCTGAACGTTGTAGGTGTTGCGCTGAGGGCGTTCAGCAGTGGCCGCCACCGCTCCGTATTGCGCTTCAGTGCCGTGCTTTGAAGGGGGTATGCGGCGGGCTCGATGGGGCGGCCTGGTGAGCGTACTTCCACGAGTTCAGCGTTGAACATTTTGTTGCGGGCTGAAGGCCTGAGCCATGGCAAGTGCTGCGCCACAAGGGGAGGTACCTGCGCAGGTGTTATCTGCGGCTTGCCGTCTACCACCGCTGCGTACTGGGCCAACTGCTCGCGGAATGTCTCCTCATCCCGGCAGATTGCTTCGTATGCCTCGTACAGATCGGCAGACCTCTTGCGCCCGAACGCTTCCTCGCGTCCGATGTAGAGCCGGACAAGATCGCGGTATCCGGGTCGAAACCCGAACCAGCGCCCCATCTGCATCAAGGTGTCCGCCTGTTGAGTCGTGCGGCGGTAGTAGGTGATTGTCAGGCCTTCAACGGTGAAGCCACGGGAGAGCTTCGTTCCGCCGACGAGGATCTTCCAGACGTGTGGCGTGCGGTCGAAGTCCAGCTCAAGCTGGGCAAAATAGCGGTCAGTGTCCCCGTTCACAACGATGACTGGCTGGCCACCTGAGTTGATGCGCTGCCGTGCAGCGTGCACATAGGGGCGAAGCTCCTCGTAGCTGGTCGGCGCAGGGAGGTCAGCGGCGCGCACTTCGCTCACCGGGGCGAAATCCGACTTCCACAGGGCAGCGAGACGTTCGTGGCCTGCCACCGAGCTGTAACCCGCCTGATGCCACATGGAATTGATGCGCAGGGCCAGATCAGCGTGATCGTCCATGCGTACCGACTCATGAGCGAGCATTGTGTGATGACGGAACGGGCCATCAGGCACACCGTGTTCAGCCCGGTACAGCTTCAGCGCTCCCGACAGGACGAAAGCGTCCATAGCTTCTTGGAGCCGGTCACCGGTGGACTCGTAGATGCTCCGGACGTGCGTCTTCTCTTGGGAGTTGGCGTACGTTCGCTCCGCGACCGGTATCGGCGAGTTCAGGTCATGGAAGTCCTGAACGCCCATGTATCCAGTGGGGCGCGGGAGGGAGATCAAGAAGTCACTGGGGAATATGTCATCGTCGTCACCGGGGTCAACGAAGACATTGGCAAAGGGAGTTGCTGTATAGCCAACATACTGTGCCCGCGGGAGAAGCTTCAAGAGCTGCGAGATAAGACCGTTGATGGTCGTGCGTTCGGTGCTGCCGCGCTCCCACTTCTTCGGGTCCAGAGTGTTCACGGATGCCTGATCGGACTCGTCATCGATGATCAGTGCAGGGAGCTCGCCGAGGAGCCCATGGATCTGCTTGAGGTCCTTTACGAGCTTGGTGAGGACGGACTTGTTCTTCTTCACCACAAGGACACGGGCCGCGGCGTGGTGGATGTTCGCCTGGTCATAGAGCGGGCGGGTCGGCTCGCGCTTTTCGAACTCAAGGGCCCGGATTCCCTGGGCCAGGCTCTTGTAGTCGTTGTCGCGAGTCGTCAGGCGCTCGATGTCGAACGCGCCGAGGGTAGAGGGGCGGCCTCCGTGGTGTACGAACGCTGGCCAGTCCTCATCGTCTCCCACGTAGTCCACACCGACGAGGGAGTCCACGTCCGTTTCATCGGCACCGCGCAGGATGTTCTCCTGGCCGATCAACTCCATGTCGAGGCGGCGTTGGGTCTGGGCGCGCAGAAGATTGAGGGTGCCGCCGAGCACGATGACGAGGCGATAACCGGCATCGATCGCCTTGGCCGCGACACCAGTGAAGTTCGCTGTCTTGCCGGATTGAACGTAGCCGACGACCAGGCCTTTTGCCTGGCGAGCCGCTGGTTGTTCGGGATCGGTGAGACGTTCGACGACCGCCCGGCTCGCCTCACCCAGGCTCGCGACCGCCGCGTCGGACCAGCCTTTGGCGCGGAGCTTCCGCTCGTACGACGTCCAGTAGAAGGAACGGGCAGTTGTGCGTTCAGGCGTATACCAGGGAGTGAAGTCACGAGTGATCACCGTTGGGCCTGGAACCTTCGCTACTGGCACGGCGTCGTCGATGGCCTTCCGCAGGTCAGTTCCGAAATGCAGCCTCTCGTACACGGCTGTGCGTCGTTCGTCGGTGCGCGCTGGTGCGCCAAGGGCCCATTGAGGGTCTTCTGCAAAGTCCCAGGCCGTGAGATGACGGCGCCAGAGAGCTGTCAGGGCCTCATCGCCACTAATGAGGCATGCCCGGAATCGTTCCTCGCTCAAGTCCGCGTCCGGGTAATCCTCCTCAGCGGCAAGCGCGGCCCAGCGCTCGAAGTGCTTAGGCGCGCTGACCATGCCCGCGAGCGCGGAGGTATGAATGCCCAGAAGTGCATGGGCGGGAGTGTTGCTCATTGTGACGTCCTCAATCAGCGATCAGAGCGGAACCAGAAGCCGACGTGGCGGCGGCGTCAAGAGGTGACCTGTGCACGTCGCTCGCGTTGTGCTCCCACCGACGCGAGGAGGATTGTGTTCCAGTAGTCCACCCGATCCTGGCGGGTACGTTCCCAACGCCCGAGACCGAAGCAGTCTTCAAGAAGCAGGTACAGCAGAGTTTTTGTCACCGGAGCGTCATTGGCCCCACCACGCCTGCCGTCGTTGAAGTCCTCGCGGTATTCCTTGTTCAAGAGGATGACATTGTTCTCGCGATCCAGTTGGAAGAACCGATCGCGAGGGAGCGTGCCCCAGGTGAAGGTAATTGGCTCTTCACCGGGCTTCTCAGGCAGCTCTTCCTTGATGACCCGCTTGACTTTGGGATCAAGGCCTTTCCCCGGGGGAGTTACAGACTTGCGGACGATCTCTGTGCGTCTCGAACCATCCCTGTAGGCAGTCTCAGCGTCGCTGAGATAGCTATGGAAGGTGTGCCCGGAAGAGTCCACCGCCTTTTCGACACCGAGAGTGAAGGCCGGTGTGACCGTGACGCTTTCCTTCTTGACATCCAGACTCAGGACGCTGTTCTCGTGAGAAGGCAGATCGACCGCGACACGGGCCAGGGCGAGATGCCCTTCAGGGTTGCGCAGGCCGTTCCACCCTCCTGCCTGGACCAGCCGGTCGTTCCGGTAGAAGTAGAAACCCTGCCGGTCAGCGAGAGCACCGATCTGCCGGAAACCCGCCTGCTTGGACTTGGCCTGCCAGATGTGAGCGGTCAGCCGGACATCTCCCACATTTTCCACAGGAGCGGTGAACTCCCGGGGGTAGCCAGCCTTGCCTGGAACCTTGTACCCGAAGGGGTCCAGGGCCTCGACGGCGATATGGTCTACTTCCTCGCCGAGGCGGCCGTTGCCGCTGCTCACGTCCCATACCGCGATGTCGAGCTTTAGCCCGCGCTGCAGAAAACGGTGCAGGTACAGGCCGAGATGGGTCTCCAGGTGGGAGATCGCCTTCGATAGATACTGATCACTCTGACCGCGAGTGACCGTTTCGAAAGCTCGCACCCGGTCCCAGCGCACTATCGTGCCGTGCCACTCAATGATTCCGTCGTACCGGTCGACGAGGTCTTGCGCGTAGCGGGGATCGACGGTGTCGCAGCGGAAACCGTCCTCGATGCCCTCCGCGGTGAGGCGGCGACCAGCTGCGCGACTGCGCCTCGTACGGCTGACCACAGTCAGAGACGAAGCGTGGGAGAGGGACGCGGCTTTCAGGCCTGTCCCGTACATGCCGAGGGCGCCATCGCCGTAATCCCGACGCCGTCCCACCGTCATGGCCGCGTCCAAGTCCGCATCGTCCATGCCTCTGCCGTTGTCGATGATCAGCAGGGTGAGGATCCGCTCGGCATCACGCAGGAAGTGCACGACGATTTTGTCGGCGCCCGCATCGATTGAGTTGTCGATCAGGTCGGCGACGGCGCCCTCGAAGCCGTAGCCCTGATTGGTCAGCGCTTTGCCATAGCCGGCGTCCGGAGGCAGGTGTGCACTGCCGGTCGTGGGGACGTCGTACTGCCAGACGGTACCGGACTCGTAGGGCATCGCTTCCTCAAATGCACAGGTCAGGGCCTACTCACTGACTGGCGGCCCTTCGGCTCAGATGTAGATGTGACCGTACTGCAAAGGTGGGACAAAGGGGAGGTTGAACCCTTAAGAGGGTGGATAAGTCCCTTATTTGCTAGAGGTATTGGGGTGGAGCGCTCCGCTTGTCAGCTCCGATGGCCGTGGCCATGCCGTGAAGAGGCAGCGTGTTACCCACATGTGGATGATGTCGGGTGGTGTGTAGTGCACGCTTTTTGTTCCGAGGCCACCCGCGCGCTGCTAAGCCGGTCACTCAACCCCGGCCGCCGCCAAGTGATCACGCATCACGGCCTCGATCGCCCCCGCATCCCCCGTGGCAGGCAGTGGCCAAGGATTCTCCTCCCCGACCTCCATCGCCGCGCTGCTGATAAACCGCACGCAAGCCGGAGAAGGAACATAGGAGTCACGCAGCCACTGGGCGAACAGGGCCGCCTCGTCGGCGGTCACGTTGCCGAGGGTGATGTACGCGTAGTCGGGTGAGGGCATCGCTGTAGTGCCGGTGACCCAGACGTCGGGGGCCAGCTCGATGTCGAAGTCCAGCACGTTCGTGCCGCGCATCGGCTCGACCCGGGGTTCGAGGACCGCGCCGGGGAAGGCCCTCTCCACGGCGCTGGTGAACGTCTCAAGGCTGGCCTGCCAGGCGGCCTCGTTACCCTCGGGTGGGTAGAAGCCGAAGGTGGTCCTGATGTTGCGGGGGGCTGACACAGCGAGGTTCCTCGTTCTCAGGGGACGTATCGCGCGGATCCGGTGACGCCGTTCATGGCCATCATCGACTCCCAGTAGGCCGCGTTCTCCTTGCCGTTGGTCACGATCTCAAGTCCGCGTATCTCCGAGTTCGTGGGGTTGGCCATCGCCTGCTTGTAGCGGGTGAGCTCACGGCTGTCGTCCCCGTACATCGAGTCGATCACCGGGTCCCACTTGGGATTGCCGTTGGCATCCACCTTCACCGGCTTGGCAAGTGTCTCGTTGACCCGTTCGATGCTGCGGAAACTGCGCTTGGCGCAGTCCGGGTCGCGTACGTGCTTCGCCTCGACCAGGTAGCCGTCGACGGGGCGTATGCCGTCGACCATGAGGCCCTGCTTGCGGCCAGCGAGGGGAACCTCTCGCTCCGGGTAGCCGGCCACGCGCAGCTGGTAGGCGTTGTCGGGGTTGCCGGGGCCGCCGCCTCCGGCGAAGCCGCCCGTGTTGAGCGAGTTGAGCCATGTTCGGAACTGCTGCTGCTCACCCGGGCTGAGGATGCGGGTGGTGCCGGGCTCCGGGGGGATGGGGTCCTGAGCGGGGATGGACGGGTCGACCCTGTTGCCCATCGGCAGGATGCCCGGGGCCTGGCCGCGGTACGAAGCGAGGGTGACAGGCACGGGCACCGGCACCGGCACCGGGACGGGGATGAGCGGTGGTACTGGAAGCCCGGGTGGGTCGTCCGAACCCTGGGGGAGCTTGACGCGTTTCTCGGACTCGTCCAGGGCGTGGGCGATGTCGCCGAGCCGGTGTATCCAAGGGTCCCCGAGGACCGCGTTCAGGAGTCCGCCGTCGTCACCGTTGCCGCCGAACATCGGCTGGTCCCACGGCATCTCGACGTGGAAGGGGTCCCGGTCGTTCTGCCTGATCTTTGTCTTCGCCTCTTCGACGTGATCGGCGTACCGGTCGCATGCCTTGGCGAGCTGGTTGCACGCGGCCACGAGGTTGGCCACCAGGGTCTCGTCCGAGTGCGCCTGGTCCGGCGGTTCCGCGAAGCCGACGAAGGCCTTGAAGTAGCGGCGGAACGCGTCCGCGGCCTCGCCGGAGTGTGCCTGGTCGGCGGTGTGCGCGTATGCCTGGGCGTCCTCGAGGAAGCGCTGCATCATCTTGCCGCCGGCGCGCCAGGACCCGGCGACGTCCCTCAGCTTCTCCGGTGAACCGCGGAAGCGGTCACTCATGCCGCCGGGTGCGTACTGGTCGTACCAGGCGGTGTCACCGACGACCTCGGGAAGTTCCTGACCGAGGCCGAGGAAGCTCTCGGTGCAGTCCTCCCCGGGGTCGCCCATACCCGCGGTCAGGTCCACCTGCTTGTTGAGGATCGCCGAGGCGACGCTGCTCTCACGCGCCATGAACTCACGGGCGTTGCGCATCAGCCCCTTGCCGGTCTCGCCCATCACGTAGGAGCTGAAGCCCATCTTGTCGAGCGTCGTGGAGGCCGCCGACCTGTACACCGCGGTGAAGGCCCGTCCCGCGTCGTCGTCACCGGCCATGCCGTGCTGACGGTCGAGTTCGTGGAAGAGGGCGATGGTCGTGTCCCGGGTGCCGACCATGACCGTGCCCACCATGCCCATGGACGCCTTGATCATTCCGTCGGCGATGACCTTCAGCTTCGGAGGCAGCACCACCAGCGTCTCCCCCTTGGTGAACAGGCCCGGTGAGCACGACAGTTGGATACCTGTTCTACCGCAGGAAGATTCTCGGCAGGTGGAGGGATCGAGCCTCTTTCCGCATCCTTCACACGAACACTCTCGAACTCCGTCCGGACGCCCCGGACACCGAAGGGAGGATCAGTCCGCCGTCCCGTGGCACCCCTCGTAAACGCCCCCCGACCCACACC
>NZ_VJZE01000130.1 GCF_009377205.1 Streptomyces phyllanthi | reverse complement strand
GCCCCGTAGGGGTTCTCCCCCAACCGCCCCCCAAAGATCGCGTACTGGCCAATCCTCCCCTGTCGGAGATCGTCCCCGGCGCGCACACTGGAGATACGCACCAACGGGGAGGGAGGCGCCGCATGAGGTTGCCCGTTCACTGGCTCACCTCCTCCTGGCGGCGCGGCATCCTGGCCGCGTCGGCGGGGGCGCTGCCCATGTTCGCGTTCCCGGCCCCGTCCCTGTGGTGGTTCGCGTACGTCGCCCTGGTGCCCTGGATCCTGCTGGCCCGCTCGGCGCCCACGGGCAGGCGGGCCGTGTACGACGGCTGGCTGGGCGGGTTCGGCTTCATGCTGGCCGTGCACCACTGGCTGCTGCCGAGCCTGCATGTGTTCACGTTCGTGATAGCCGCGCTGCTGGGTGCGCTGTGGGCGCCCTGGGGCTGGCTGGTGCGCCGGTTCCTGGGCGGTGTGCCCTCGGCGGGGCGCGTGACGGCGGCACTCGCCGTACTGCCGTCGGGCTGGCTGATGGTGGAACTCATACGGTCCTGGCAGGGGCTGGGCGGCCCCTGGGGACTGCTCGGATCCAGCCAGTGGCAGGTGGAGCCGGCGCTGCGGCTCGCCTCGGTCGGCGGGGTGTGGCTCCTCAGCTTCCTGGTGGTGGGGGTCAATGTCGCGGTCGCCGTGCTGGTCGCCGTGCGCCCGGCCCGGGTCCCCGCGGTCGCCGGGCTCCTCGCGACGGCCGTGGCGACCTCCGCGGCCTGGATATGGTCGCCGCGCCCCGACGTCGACGGCCATGTGCGCGTCGCCGTCGTGCAGCCCGGTGTCATCGACGGCGCCGACCAGCGGTTCGCCCGCGAGGAGGCCCTCACCCGCGAGCTCGCCGGGCAGGACCTCGACCTGATCGTCTGGGGCGAGAGCAGCGTCGGCTACGACCTCGCCGACCGCCCCGACCTCGCGGACCGGATCGCCGCCCTGTCGCGAGAGACCGGCACGGAGATCCTGGCGAACGTGGACGCCCGCCGCTCCGACCGCCCCGGTATATACAAGAGCTCGGTCCTCGTCGGTCCGGAGGGACCGACCGGCGACCGCTACGACAAGATGCGGCTGGTCCCCTTCGGCGAGTACGTCCCCTTCCGTTCCGTCCTCGGCTGGGCCACCTCCGTCGGCAAGGCGGCCGGGGAGGACCGCAGACTCGGCACCGAGCAGGTCGTGATGGACGCCGGGAACGGTCTCGCGGTGGGCCCGATGGTCTGCTTCGAGTCCGCGTTCCCCGACATGAGCCGCCATCTCGCCCGGGACGGCGCCGAGTTGCTGCTCGCCCAGTCGGCGACCTCGACGTTCCAGCGGAGCTGGGCCCCCGAGCAGCACGCCTCGCTGGCCGCGCTGCGGGCCGCCGAGACGGGCCGTCCGATGGTGCACGCCACCCTCACCGGTGTCTCCGCCGTCTACGGCCCGAGCGGTGAGCGCGTCGGCCCCTGGCTCGGCACGAGCGCGAGCACGACGGCGGTGTACGAGGTGCCGCTGGCGAGCGGGGTCACGCCGTACGCCCGGTTCGGCGACTGGCCGGTGTACGCGGCCGTGCTGGTGCTGGTCTCGGCGGGCGCCGTGGAGATCGTACGGACCGTGCGGCTCAGGCGGACGGGTCCTCCACCGCCCGCACGACCCGCTCGCACAGTTCGTGAGTCTCCAGCGCGTCCCTCGCGCTGAGCACCTTGCCCGCGCGTACGGCGTCGAGGAAGGCGAGCACGGCCTGCTCGATACCGCGCTGCCGGGCGACCGGCACCCAGTCGCCGCGCCGGCGTATGGTCGGCTGCCCCTTGTGGTCGACGACCTCGGCGAGGTTCACGACCTGGCGCTTGGTGTCCTGGCCCGAGACCTCCAGGATCTCCTCGGCCGAGCCGCTCAGCCGGTTCATCACGCCGAGCGCCGTGAAGCCGTCCCCGGACAGTTGCAGCACGACGTGGTGCAGCAGTCCGTCCGCGGCGCGGGCGCGCACGGTCACGTCGTCGACCGGGCCCGGCGCGAGGAACCGCAGGGTGTCGACGACGTGGATGAAGTCGTCGAGGATCATGGTGCGCGGCACCTCGGGGAGGCCGATGCGGTTCTTCTGCATGAGGATCAGCTCGCGCGGGTGGTCCGCGCACTGCGCGTAGCCTGGCGCGTAACGCCGGTTGAAGCCCACCGCGAGACCGACGTTCCGCTCCTCGGCGAGCCGCACCAGGCGTTCGGAGTCGGCGAGGTCGTAAGCGAGCGGCTTGTCGACGTACGTCGGTACGCCCGCTTCCAGGAGCCGCGCGACGATCTCGGGGTGCGCGGTGGTGGGCGCGTGCACGAAGGCCGCGTCGAGGCCCTGGGCGAGCAGGGCGTCGAGGTCGGTGTGGCGCCGGGCCTCGGGCAGGTGGAGGCTGTCGGCGACCCTGGCGAGCGTGGCGGGCGTCCTCGTCTGCAGGTGCAGTTCGATCCCCGGCCGGGTGCCGAGCACCGGCAGATACGCCTTCTGCGCGATGTCGCCGAGTCCGATGCAGCCGACCTTCACAGCGGTCTCCCGTCCAGGGGTCCAGGGTGCCAGGGATGTCAGGGGTGCCGGCGGTGGCAGGATCTAGCGGCTGCCGACACTCGCCTCGTCCGAAGCATACGGCGGCCGTGGCGGGTGCCAGTCGGCGATGCCGTCGAAGCCCCGTTCGAAGAGGGCCGGTCCGGCCTGGGAGAGCGCCGCGATCGTCGCGTTGCGGACGGCCATGCCGACGCGGCTGGACATCATGTTCAGCCGGGCCACGCTCACCGCCTTGCGGGCGATCGCCGTCGTACGGGGCCGCCGTGCCACTGTGTACGCGGCGAGGTCCCCGGTGTGGGCGGCGAGCACGATCGCGTCCTCGATGGCCTGGTTGCCACCCTGCCCGAGGGTCGGCGGCATGGCGTGCGCGGCGTCCCCGAGCAGCGCGACCCGGCCGCGGTGAAAGGCTGGCAGCGGATCGGCGATGTGGTGGACGTCGTGACGCAGCACGTCCTCGGGGCGCGCGGCCTCGATGATCCGCGGGATCGGTTCGTGCCAGGTGCCGAACCGGCGCATGAGCTCCGCCTTCTCGTCGTCCGGTGCGTGCTGCCCGGCGGGGGTCCTGGCGGCGGCGTACGCGTAGACCCTGCCGTCCCTGAGCGGGTGCGTGCCCCAGATACGGCCCCTCCCCCATGTCTCGTGCGAGGCGAACCGGCCCAGACCCGGCACGGGGATCACGACCCGCCAGGTGGTGAAGCCGGAGTAGGCGGTGCCGGGATGGCCCGGGAAGAGCGCGCGGCGTACGGCGGAGTGGATGCCGTCGGCCCCGACGACGAGGTCGGCCTCCAGCTCGCCGTCGGGAGTGCTGACGCGGGCGGGCCGGTCCGGACCGCCGTGGTCGACCAGGGTCGCGGGGGCGGACACCCGTACGGCGTCCTCGGGGAGCCGTGCCGCCAGCCGGTCGATCAGCGTGGAGCGGTGCACCATCACCAGCGGCCCGCCGAAGCGTTCGGCCACGGCGTCGGCGCTGGTGCGCGCCAGCCACCGGCCGCCCGGTGTACGCAGCCCTCCGTCCCCCTGCCAGGCGGCGAGGCCGCGGATCTCGTCGCCGAGTCCGATGACATCCAGGGCGCGCAGCGAGTTGGGGGCGAGCGAGATCGCGGCGCCCACGGGTTCCAGGGAGCGGGCCCGCTCCAGGACGGTGACACGCCGGCCGGCGCGATGCAGGGCCACGGCCGCGGTGAGGCCTCCGATACCGCCTCCCACGACGACGGCGTGAGAGGTCCTGTGCTGGTGGGTCATGGCTCCTCCTGATGCGCTCGCTCCGCGGCGAGCAGCTCACTACACCTGTAGTAGCGCGACTCCTCGACCGTACTACAGATGTAGTTCCAGAGGTAGGGTTGGCCCCATGCCCGTGCCGCGCACCGCCCCGTCCCGCACCCACCTCATCGCCGACACCGCCCTCGCCCTGCTGGCCGAGCGCGGGATGCGCGGCCTCACCCACCGGGCCGTCGACGAGGCGGCCGGGCTCCCGCAGGGCTCGACCTCGAACCACGCGCGCACCCGGCAGGCCCTGCTGGAGATCACCGTGCGCAGACTGGCCGAGCGCGAGACCCAGGCACTCACACCGGACGAGATGCCGGCCCCCCGGGACGGACTCGACGCGCTCGTGGACGGGCTCGCGCTCGCACTGCACCGCTATCTGACCGGCCACCGCGATCTGCTCCTGGCCCGCTACGAACTCGCCCTCGAAGCCACCCGGCGGCCCGAGTTGCGGGAGTTCTACGACGCCGCCGGCCGGCGGTTCCGGGAGCCGCTGACCGCGCTGGTCACCGCGGCGGGGTCGCCGGAACCGGCTCGGCACGTGCTGTCACTGGTGGCGTTCTGCGACGGGCTGATGTTCTCGTGCATCGCGGGCTCGTTCCATACGAGCCTGCCGACCCTCGACCAACTGCGCGACAGCTTCCGGGAGTTGCTGAGCGGGATGCTGCGCGCTCGCTGAGCCGCCGGCTTCCGGCCGACCGGACGGACGAGGAACCCGCTGAGCCGCTCCGTGGCTCAAACAAATACATGGTGCGCTGTGCACCGCTCCAACGAAGATGCGTCCCATGACGATCAAGCGCACCGAACCCGCGACCAACACCGACGAACGCTCCACGCTGGAGGGCTTTCTCGACTACCACCGCCAGACACTGGAGATGAAGTGTGCCGGCCTGGACGACACCCAGCTCAGGACCGCGTCAGTACCGCCCTCCGAGCTCTCCCTGATGGGCCTCGTACGGCACATGGCGGACGTGGAGCGCGGCTGGTTCCGCAGGGTGCTCGGCAACGAGGACGCCAAGCCGATCTACTACAGCGAAGAGGACTCTGACGGCGAGTTCCACCTCACCGGCGCGGACACCTGGGAGGACGCGTACACCACCTGGCAGGCCGAGATCACGGCCGCCCGGCGCAACGCGGCACGCTTCGCCCTGGACGACGTCAGCGAGGGCCGCAGCAGGTTCACCGAGGAGCCCATCACCCTGCGCTGGATCTACACCCACATGATCGAGGAGTACGCGCGCCACAACGGCCACGCCGATCTGCTCAGGGAGCGCATCGACGGAACCACCGGCGAGTGACGGCATCACCCGTGTGGGGCATCCTTCGCCCGTACGCTCCCCAGAACGGGCCCGACACAGCAGAGTTGCGCGCGTGCATCGAACGACGACCGCCGCGGCGCTCCTGGTCACCGTCGCCGTCTCGGCCCTCTCCGGCTGTGTGACCGCCCAGCACCCGCCCGTGCCCGGAGCGCCTTCCGCGCCGTCCCATGCCTCGGCACCGCGCCCGGACGGCCTTGCCGAGCCCCGTATCGTGCAGGCACCGGCGCGGGAGGCACTGGAGCGCGTCGGTCCGCGGGAGGCGCTGGAGCGCCTCGGTCCGCGGCACACGCCCACACCGACCGAGCCCGCCGTATCCGCCGCACCGAGGCGCTTCGCGTCGCTCCCCGGCACCGCGCCCGCGGCCACCCCGCGCTCGCCACGTCCCGCTCCGTCCGCCGACGCGGGCCCCCGGCTGCCCGACCCCGTCGTCGCGTTCCCCCGCGACCTCCCCCAGCCGCTGCCCGGGGCCGGGGACATGTGCGCCCCGGGCCGGAAGTACGACGGCTGGGGGAAGGACAGCACGTGGACGGTCATCTGCGAGGAGATGTACGGGCGTTGACGGGCGCGGCGCCCGGCTCCCCCTCCGGCAAGCTCTCACCACGAGCCCACCGCTCAGCCTGGCGCCCGGCCGACGCCGTCACCGTTCAGGCTGACACCCTCAGCGCCCGGTCGGCGCCCCACCCGCCGTTCAGCAGCCGCCCTCCCCGTTCAGCTGGAGCTCCAAGCGGTCCATCGCCGCGCGGATCCCGTCCCCGTAGCTGTCGTCCCCCAGGGCTCCGACCGCCTCGCGTGCCAGGCCGAGTTGGCTTCGGGCGGCCTCGTTCCGGCCGAGCTTCACGTAGTCGGCGGCGAGGTTCAGGTGCAGTGACGGGTAGAAGGCGCGCACCGCGAGCGAGTGGTGGTGCTCCGCCACCCGCCCGTCGGTCAGCTCCTCCGCCGCGGACAACGCCCGTAGATCCCAGGCGAGTTCGTCCGCCGGGTCGTCCTGCGTGTCCGCCATGTAGTGCGCCAGTGTGCAGCGGTGCAGTGCGTCGCCGTCCTCGCCGATCTCCGCCCACAGGTTCAGGAAGCGGTCCCGTGCCTCGTCGCGATCACCGGCGTGGTGCAGCATGACGGCCTGCCCGATCCGGGTCATCATGGCGTCCGGCGCCGCCTGTTCCCGTTGCTCCGCCACCGCGTCCTCCGTGCTCGTCGTCCGTCCCTCACGACGCTAACGGCAGGCACTGACAATCACGGCCAGGCGGCTCCGTAGGCCCCCGCCGCCGGGCCGATGACGGTCCGGCGGCCGTACGGCGCCCCCACGGCACGGCACCCCCCACATCAGGCGGACAGGTCAGCCCAGGTTCGGAATCGTCCAGTCGATCGGCTCGTGGCCCTGCGCGGCCACCGCCTCGTTGATCTGCGTGAACGGACGCGAGCCGAAGAACTTCTTGGCGGACAGCGGTGAGGGGTGCGCGCCCTTCACCACCGCGTGCCGCTCCTGGTCGATCAGCGGCAGCTTCTTCTGCGCGTAGGCGCCCCACAGCACGAAGACCGCCGGGTCGGGCCGGCTCGCCACCGCGCGGATCACCGCGTCCGTGAACTTCTCCCAGCCTCGGCCCTTGTGCGAGTTGGCCTCACCCGCGCGCACGGTCAGCACCGCGTTGAGCAGCAGCACTCCCTGCTCGGCCCACGGCATCAGATAGCCGTTGTCCGGGATCGGGGTGTCCAGCTCCGCCTGCATCTCCTTGTAGATGTTGCGCAGGGAGGGCGGGGTCTTGACGCCGGGGCGCACGGAGAAGCACAGGCCGTGACCCTGGCCCTCGCCGTGGTACGGGTCCTGGCCGAGAACGAGCACCTTCACGCGGTCGTACGGCGTGGCGTCCAGCGCGGCGAAGACCTCGTCACGCGGAGGGTAGACGGGGCCCTTGGCGCGCTCCTCCTCGACGAACTCGGTGAGCTCCTTGAAGTAGGGCTGCTGCAGCTCCTCGCCCAGGACGCCGCGCCAGGACTCGGGCAGCATGGCGATGTCGGTCACGTCAACTTCCTCCGTTGTGCGCTCACTTCACGACCGCAGAACGTGCGGCCATGGGCGGCCGCGCCGTGCGCGGCCGCCGTCAGAGCACAGAACCTACAGGCGCCCACTGACAGCCGGGCCCGGGGGCGCTGTTACCAGCTGGTCTTCCAGTACAGCTCCCACATCGTCATCATCGTCGCCGGGTCGATGGACCTGTCGGCGCCGGCGATCTCCTCGTTCGCGGCCACGTACTGCTTGCCCTGCCACAGGGGCAGCAGCCGGGCGTCTTCCAGCAGGACCTGCTGGGCGTCCTCGAACTCCTTGGCCACGGCCCCGCGATCGCTCTCCTTGCGCGACTCGGGCAGCAGCTTGTCCGTGATCTCGGGCGACTCGTACGGCGTACCGAGCGCGTTCTGCTCGCCCACGAAGGGGGCGACGAAGTTGTCGGCGTCGGGGAAGTCGGGGAACCAGCCACGCCCGAACACCTGGTACTCGCCCTTCTGGTACCCCTCCACGTAGTCCTTCCAGGGGCGGCTCTTGAGCGTGATGTCGAACAGGCCGGAGGCCTCCAGCTGCCGCTTCAACTCCTGGAAGGCCGGCTTGGTCTGGGAGCCGTAGCGGTCGCTCGTGTACCAGAAGGTGAGCGGCACGCGCTCGGTGATGCCGTCGTCCAGGAGGATCTGCTTGGCCTTGGATGCGCTGGGGCTGCCGTAGCTGTCGAAGAAGCCCGTGGTGTGCCCGACCAGACCCTTGGGGATCATGGAGTACAGCGGCTCGACGGTGTCCTTGTAGATGTTGTGGGCGAGCGCCGGCCGGTCGATGATCTGGGCGATCGCCTTGCGCACCGAAAGCTTGTCGGCCCACTTCTCCTTGGGGTTGAACACCAGGTAGCTGATCTCGGTGGCGGGGTTCTCGACGAGCTGGAGCCCCTGTTCATCGTCATTGGCGTGGATGTCCACGATGTCCGAGGCGCGCAGACCGCGGTAGATGACATCGATCTGCTTGGCCTTGAGGGCGTCGACCAGCTTGGACGAATCCGTGAAGTAGCGGATGGTGACGGCGTCGTTCCTGCGGTCCGCGATGCCCTCGTAGTTGTCGTTGCGGACGAGCTCGGCCTCCTTGCCCTGCTCGTAGGAGGCGAGGGTGTACGGCCCCGAGGCGGACACCTTGCCGTCCGTGCGGAGCTTGTCCGCGGGGTACTCCTCGGGATCCACGATCGACATGGCGGGCGTGGACAGCACGAAGGGGAAGGTGGCGTCGGGCTGCTTGAGGTGGAAGATCACCTCACGGTCGCCCCTCACCTGCACCCGGGAGAGGCTCCCCAGCAGACCGGCGGGGCCGCCGTTGACGTTGATCTTCTTGATCCGGTCGATCGAGTACTTGACGGCCTGGGCGTCCAGCTCGTGCCCGTCGGAGAACTTCAGGCCCTCGCGCAGCTCACAGGTGTACACCGTGCTGGAGCTGTTGAACTCGCAGCTCTCGGCGGCGTCGGGCTCGGGCTCGGAGGCACCGGGGCGGAAGTTCAGCAGGGTCTGGTGGACGTTGCGGAACAACTCCCACGAGCTGTCCCAGGAGGCCGCCGGATCCAGGGTGCTGGGCGTAGCGGTCGTCCCCACCACGATCGCCCCCCGGTCGTCGGAGGAGTCCGAGGAGAAGAGACCGCATCCGGCGACCAGGGCTATGGACGTGATCGCCCCCATCTGACGCAGGTATCTGTCCCGCATGAACACGCGCACCATCCTCGGTCGGCCCTACCACAAGGGTGGCCAGACCATACCGCAGTGTCCGGCCGGGTGGGCCGCCGCCCTGGCAGGGCCCTTGATCAGCGAGGATGTCCATACGGCGGCGTAACGAGAGCGCAACAGTGACGGCGGGGCCCTTGCCCTGGTGGACTGCGCGGCGACAGGCGCCCGCACGGTTTTGGACAGGCCGTTTTCTGCCAGTTTGCGCAGGTCCCGCCGCCGTTGCCGTCGCAGTCGTCAGCCGACGCCGTTTTCAGCCGACGCCGGCGTTGAGGAAGATGCCGCCGTCCACCACGAGGGTCTGACCGGTGATCCAGTCCGACTGGTCCGAGGTGAGGAACGCCGCCGTGCCGCCGATGTCGGAGGGCACGCCGAGCCGCCCGAGCGGGTAGGAGGCCGCCGCCTCGGCCTCGCGGCCCTCGTACAGGGCCTGGGCGAACTTGGTCTTCACCACGGCGGGCGCGATCGCGTTGACCCGCACCTTGGGCGCGTACTCGTGCGCCAGCTGCAGGGTCAGGTTGATCATGGCGGCCTTGCTGATGCCGTACGCGCCGATGAAGGGCGAGGCGGAGACGCCGGCGATCGAGGCGATGTTGACGATGGCGCCGCCGTTGTCCTTCTGCCAGGCGTGCCAGGTCCGCTGGGCGAAGCCGAGCGCCGAGACGACGTTGGTCTCGAAGACCTTGCGCGCCACGTTCAGGTCGAGGTCGGCGATCGGGCCGAAGACCGGGTTGGTGCCGGCGTTGTTGACCAGGAAGTCGACACGGCCGAAGGCCTCCATGGTGCGCTCGACGGCGGTGGCCTGGTGGGCCTCGTCGTGCGCCTTGCCGGCGACGCCGATGGCCCGGTCGGCGCCGAGCTTCTCGACGGCCTCCTTCAGGGCCTCCTCGTTGCGGCCGGTGATGCACACGCGGTCACCGCGGGCGACGAGCGCCTCGGCGACGCCGTAGCCGATACCGCGGCTCGCACCGGTGATCAGGGCGACCTTGCCGGAGGGCTCGGGGAGCTGTGCGGAAGTCATGATGTGGGTCCTCCCGGTCAGTCGAGTGGTCCGCCGGCGACGTACAGCACCTGGCCGGAGACGAAGCCCGCCGCCTCGCCCGTGAAGAAGGCGATGGCATTGGCGATGTCGTCCGGGTTGCCGACGCGCTGCACGGGGATCTGGGTGGCGGCCGCGGTCTGGAACTCCTCGAAGCCCATGCCGACACGGGCGGCGGTGGCGGCGGTCATGTCGGTGACGATGAACCCGGGCGCGACGGCGTTCGCGGTGACGCCGAACTTGCCGAGCTCGATGGCGAGGGTCTTGGTGAAGCCCTGGAGGCCGGCCTTGGCGGCGGAGTAGTTGACCTGGCCGCGGTTGCCGAGCGCGGAGGACGAGGAGAGGTTCACCACACGGCCGAACTTGGCGTCCACCATGTACTTCTGGACGGCCTTGGTCATCAGGAAGGCGCCGCGCAGATGCACGTTCATGACCGTGTCCCAGTCGGCGGCGCTCATCTTGAACAGCAGGTTGTCGCGGAGCACGCCCGCGTTGTTCACCAGGATCGTCGGCGCCCCGAGCTCCTCGGCGATCCGGGCGACCGCGGCCTCGACCTGCGCCTCGTCGGAGACGTCGCAGCCGACCGCGAGGGCCTTGCCGCCCGCGGCGGTGATCTTCTCCACGGTGTCCTTGCACGCGGCCTCGTCGAGGTCGATCACCGCGACGGCACGGCCCTCCGCGGCCAGTCGTACGGCGGTCGCGGCGCCGATGCCGCGCGCGGCACCCGTGACCACGGCCACGCGCTGCTCAGTGGTGGACATTGCTGCTTCTCCTCGTCCTGGGGAAAGCCGGTGGACGGCCCTGGAAGTCCAGGGCCGGCTTCTTGCGAGCCTGCGGCCCCACGGTACGCCCTTGAGGTGAGCAACCGCTTAGTACCTCGCCCGGACGTGACGCTAGAAGCCATGGCACCCGGTGTCAACGGCCCACGGGGGACCTGTGATCCATTACCTCACCAGGAGGTCGAGCAACCGCTCCGCCTCACCGGACGGATCCGCGGTGAGTCCGGTGTGCACGGGTCCCGGCTGGACCACCGTGGAGCGGGGCGCGACCAGCCAGCGGAAGCGCCTCCCGGCGTCGTCACGCCCGGCCTGCCCCGCCGCCGCGCCTCCGGCGCACACACCCTCGACGGCGCGCAGCGCGGCCCGTACGCCCGCCACGTCCGCGTCCGGGTCCAGGGCCAGCAGCTTGGTCTCGTCGAGGTGCGTGCGCGCGGCCACGAAGGACCGGGCACGGCAGTACACCAGGACGCCCGCGTTGAAGCACTCCCCCCGCTCGACACGGGGTACGACCCTCAGCAGCGCGTACTCGAAGACGTCCTGCCCGCTCGACCGGGTCCCCAGGGTGCGGTCGTCGCTCACTTGATCCCCTCGACGCGTTCGTGGATGACGGCGGCCCGCGCCAGCAGCGGCTCCGCGTACGCCCGCCGCACTTCGTCCGCGCTCCCGAACCCCGGCTCGTCCGCCAGCCACACCTCGGGGATCTCTCCGGTCACCTCCGCCAGCAGTTCCTCTGTGACCAGGGGCGCGAGCGCGTCGGCGGCGGCCGCGACATCCGGCCCGAAGGGCGCCAGCGCGTGGTCGGAGGCGTCGTACGGCCGTTCGGTGGAGGTTCGGGCGCCGGACCAGTTGTGATGCCAGATCATCGTGGCACCGTGGTCGATGAGCCACAGGTCGCCACGCCACATGAGGAGGTTGGGGTTGCGCCAGGACCGGTCCACGTTGCCCACCAGCGCGTCGAACCAGACGATCCGGCCGGCCTCCTCGGGGCTCACCTCGAAGGCGAGGGGATCGAAGCCGATCGCACGGGACAGGAAGTCCACTCCCAGGTTGGTGCCGCCGCTGCCCTTGAGGAGACCCTGCACCTCCTGGTCGGGCTCGCCGAGACCCAGCACCGGGTCGAGGTCGACCGTCACCAGGCCGGGCACCCGCAGTCCGAGCCTGCGGGCGAGCTCACCGCACAGGACCTCCGCGACGAGCGTCTTGCGGCCCTGGCCCGCGCCGGTGAACTTCAGGACATACGTCCCGAGGTCGTCTGCCTCCACCAGACCCGGCAGCGACCCGCCCTCACGCAGGGGCGTGATGTACCGGGTCGCGGTGACTTCTTTGAGCATCGTCCCAGGCTACTGGGGACGGACGGGTGCCCAAGACGGCTCTTGCACCGGTTCTCCGCCCTCGACAGCGAACCGACAGCTCCGCTTTACCCACCTCTCATCCCCAGCGGGTCAAGATTTCGACATCGTCTGAACAGGCGATCTCGGCCGGCCGTACGTGTCGGCAGATTTACGCAACCCCCCACGGAAGGGAACGTCAGCATGACCAGCGCACCGCACCAGCCCGTATCGAAACCGGCCCGCCGCGCCGTGATCGCAGCAGCCGGCGCGACGGGGCTCGCCGTCGCGCTGACCGCGTGCGGATCGGAAGACGACTCGTCATCCGCCTCCTCCGACTCCACGGCCGCCGGCACCGAGGAGAGCAGCAGCAGCTCGGGCGGCGACAGCTCGGGCGGCGACGCGGGCTCGGGCGGCGCCGAACTCGCCAAGACCTCCGACATCCCCGAGGGCGGCGGCAAGGTCTTCGAGAGCGAGGGCGTGGTCGTGACCCAGCCCGAGGCGGGCACCTTCAAGGCGTTCTCGTCCAGCTGCACCCACCAGGGCTGTGCCGTGAAGAGCATCGCCAACGGCGTCATCAACTGCCCGTGCCACAACAGCAACTTCTCGATCACCGACGGCAGCGTGAAGAGCGGCCCCGCGACCAAGCCGCTGCCCGCCAAGCAGATCAGCGTCGACGGCGAGTCGATCAAGCTGGCCTGATCCGGCGGCGGACGCTCAGCTCCGCCGCCGGGGCCGCGTGAAGCAGCTCAGCACCTCGTCCGTGGTCGCGACCGTGGCGACCAATGCGAGGGTGTGGCGGATCATCGCGGGGGTGTACTCGGCGGGCACCCCCGCGATGGCGTCCCCGGGCACGACCGCCGTGTGTCCGAGGTTGACGGCGTCGAAGACGGTATTGGGCACGGCCACGTTGGCCGAGACCCCCGTGACGACCAGTGTGCGGCAGCCCAGGTTGCGTAGCAGCGCGCCGAGGTCGGTACCGGCGAGCGGCGAGAGCCCGTGCAGCCGCCGTACGACGAGGTCCTCCTCGGCGGCCTCGATGGGCGGTGCGAGGCGTACGGCCGCGGTGCCCGACAGCTGCCGGACGGGCAGCCGTTCGGCCGCGCGGAACAGCCGGGCGTTGCGGCTCGCGCCCCGGCCGTCGGGTCGCCGCTCGGCGACGGCGTGCACGACCTGCACCCCGCTCCCGTGCGCTCCGGCGACCAGCCGGGCGACATTGGCCAGCGCGCCCGACGAGCGCGCCTCCTCGGCCAGTTCCGGCAACGCGCTGTCCGGGCCCACGACCCCCTGCTGGCACTCGACGGTGAGCAGCACCGTGGAGTCGGGGTCGAGAAGGGCGCTGAGCGCTTCGTACGACGGCATGGCTCCCCTTCGTCCTGTCGCCGACCGGAGGGGCAGCCGAGACCGACGCCCCTTGCCATGCGAGGGAAGACGTCGCATCCTCTGATGCCAACGCCTTTCTGACACTGTGTCAGGGATCGGTGCGCCGGAGAAGAGCCGGAGAAGAGGGGGACCGTATGACCGTCACTCAGCGCCGCGGCCGGAAGATCATGATGACGTCCACCGAGCTGGACGAGTTCCTGACCACCCAGCGCACCTGCCGGGTCGCGACGGTCTCCGCGGACGGCGCCCCGCATGTCAGCCCGCTGTGGTTCGCCTGGGACGGCACCTCCCTCTGGCTCTACTCGATCACCAGCAGCAAACGCTGGGCCGCGCTCCGCCGGGATCCCCGTGTCGCCGTCGCGGTCGACTCGGGCGAGGAGTACGGCGAACTGCGGGGCGTCGAGCTGTCGGGCACCGTCGTGTTCGTCGGGGAGGCCCCGCGCACGTGCGAGCCGCACCCCGAACTCGTCGAGGTGGAGCGGCTGTTCGCCCGCAAGAACTTCGGCCTCGACGAGATGCCGCACGACGGTCGGCACGCGTGGGTGCGGCTGACGCCGGAGTCGATCGCCTCCTGGGACTTCCGGAAGCTGGCATCGCTGTGAGGTGGCCGAGGCGGTGAGGCAGCCGGAAGGGTGGTGAAGGCAACCGTCGCCATGAGCGGCCGGAGGAGTGGTGAGGCGGCCGTCGCCATGAGGCGGCCGGGAAGGGGTGAGGCACCTGCCGCCGAGAAGCGACCGGAACGGGAGAAGCACCCGTCGCCGAAAGGCGGCCGGAGTGATCAGGCAGCCCTCACTCCGAGGCGGCCGAGACGGCCGAAGCAGCCGAAGCAGCCGAAGCAGCCGAAGCAATCGTCTGCCCGGCCTTCTGCAACGCCTCCACCGCCGCCCTGATCGAGGGCCTCCGGTCGGCGTCCGCGCGCCACACCGCGTAGACGTGCCGGCTGACCCGCTGCCGCAGCGTTACGGCCCGCACCCCGGCCGGCATCGGGTCGCGCCCGAGCCGGGGTGCGGCACAGACGCCCAACCCGGCTGCCACCAGGGCAAGTTGGGTCTGGTGCTCCACGGCGCGATGGGCGATGCACGGCTCGATGCCCTGGGCCCGCAGCGTGTAGAGCAGCCACTCGTGGCAGAACTCGCCCTCGGGCCAGACGACCCACTCCTCCTCCGCGAAGTCCTCGAGGTCGACCACGTCCCGGCCGGCGAGCGGGTGCCCCTCGGGCATCGCGATCTCCACGGGGTCGTCGAGGATCGCCGCCCTGGCGAGCCCTTCGGGCATGGGCAGGGGCTTGTTGTACCAGTCGAGGACGACGGCCAGGTCGGCGTCGCCCCGGAGCACCGCGTTGATCGCGAGCACGGGCTCCAGCTCCCGTGAGCGCACCCGCAGCGCCGGATGGCCGGCCCGCAACGCGCCCAGCACGGCGGGGAACAGCCCGCGCATGGCCGTGGGGAACGCGGCCAGCCGCAGCTCCCCCACCACCTGCCCGCGCTGGGCCTCCAGATCGGCCTGCGCGAGCTCGACCTGGGACAGGATCCGCGCGGCATGGTCGGCGAGCAGCCGCCCCGCATCGGTCAGACGCACCCCGCGTCCGTACTTGGCCAGGAGCTGCTGCCCCACCTCCCGCTCCAGCTTGGCCATCTGCTGGGACACGGCCGACGTCGTGACGTGCAGCCCCTCGGCCGCTCCACTGACGGAGCCGTGCCGGGCCAGGGCGTCGAGAGTGCGCAGGCGCTCCAGGTTCAACATGTAAGCGATGCTACGAGATTCCGCTCACCAAATCTCGCTTGTGCTACAAGATCATGGGGAGCATCGTTACCCACATGACCACCGCCGCCAACACCCCGGCCACCACCACGACCACCTCCCGAACCCGGGAACCGGCACAGACACAGACACAGACACAGATACAGGCACAGGCACAGGGACAGGCACAGGCACAGGCACCGGCACCGGCACCGGCACCGGCACCGGCACCCACCGAACGCCGCCGGCCCACCCTCGGCTGGCGTCTCCGCTTCGGCTTCCTCGCCCTGATCTGGGGCTTCAGCTTCCTGCTCATCAAGGTCGGCACCGAGGGTTACGCGCCCTTCCAGGTGACCTTCGGACGGCTGCTGTTCGGGACGGCCGTGCTCGCGGCGGCGATGACGGTGAAGCGGGAGCGACTGCCACGCGGCACCCGCACCTGGGGCCACCTCGCGGTCGCGGCCTTCCTGCTCAACGCGCTGCCGTTCTCCCTCTTCGCCTACGCGGAGCTGACGATCCCGTCCACGCTCGCGGGCATCTGCAACGCCACCTCGCCCCTGTGGGGCATGGCCCTGTCGCTCGTCGCGCTCTCCGAGGACCGGCCGACGCGCGTGCGGGTCGCCGGTCTCGGACTCGGCTTCCTCGGCGTCCTCACGGTGCTCGGCGCCTGGCAGGGTTTCAGCGGCCTGGACGGCGCGGGGACGGCGATGGCGCTGCTGGCCTCGCTCAGCTATCCGGTCGGCTGGATCTACGTCCGCCGCACGCTGGCGGGCTCCGGCCACTCGAACCTGTCGCTGACCGGCGCCCAGTTGCTGCTGGCCACCGCCCAACTGGCCGTCGTCACCCCGCTGTTCACCTCCCTGCCGACCAGCTTCCCGGTGGTGCCCCTGCTCGCGGTCGTCGCGCTGGGCGCCCTCGGCACCGGTGTCGCCATGCTGGTGCAGTACGGAATCGTCGCCGAGGTCGGCCCGACGACGGCTCAGATGGTCACGTACTTCATCCCGGTGATCGCCACGGCCGCGGGTGTCGCGATCCTGGGCGAGTCGCTCACCTGGTCGACTCCGGTGGGCGCGGCAATCGTCCTGGCGGGTGCGGCGCTCACCCAGGTCAAGCCCCGCACCCGGCGAGGCCGTTGACGTTCCGTCATACGTAACGCCGAGCGGGCGGCGGGTTGATGGCCGAGGCCACGGCGTCCGCCACGCGCCCGGCCTCGTCCCCGGTGAGCGTGGAGACCGTGATCCGGATACCGGGCGGCGCGCTCATCCGGAAGCGGGCGCCGGGCGCCACGGCCCAGCCGGCGTGCAGCAGCCGGGCGACCGCGCCGGTCTCGTCCGGTACGGGGACCCACACGTTCATCCCACTGCGCCCGTGCGCCGCGACACCGCGCTCCGCGAGCGCACCGATCAGCGCGTCCCGCCGGCTTCCGTACGCCGCCGCCACGGCCCGCGCGTCCACGGCACCGTCGGCCCACAGCCGCACCACCGCCCGCTGCGTCAGACGGCTCACCCAGCCGGGCCCGAGCCGCTGCCGGCCGCGCACCCGGTCGACGGTCACGGCGTCACCGGTGAGCACGGCGAGCCGCAGATCGGGCCCGTAGGCCTTGGCGACCGAGCGGACGAAGGCCCAGTGGTGCGTGACGTCCGCGAGCGGATGGAGGGGCCGGTCGACGAACCGGTGCCCGTGGTCGTCCTCGATCAGCAGGGTCCGCGGGTGGTCCGCGAGTACGGAACGCAGGGCACGCGCGCGCGTGGCGGTCACTGCGGCGCCGGTCGGGTTCTGCGCCCGGTCCGTGACGACGAGCGCGCGGGCCCCGCCCTCCAGGGCCCGACGTACGTCGCCGGGGACGGGCCCCTCGTCATCGACGGCGACGGGGGCGGTCCGCAGTCCCAGGGCCGGGACGAGGTCGAGCAGGCTGCCCCACCCGGGGTCCTCGACGGCGACCGCGTCCCCGGGCTTGAGGTGTGCGGTCAGGACGCGCTCGATGGCGTCGAGCGAGCCGGAGGTCACGCCGACCGGCCCGTCCGGCACCCCGTCGGCGGCCAGTTCCGCGTGCGCGATCTGCTCCAGTTCCGGCTCGACCGGCTCACCCCCGTAGAGGACCGGCTCACGGTCGGTCCACGCGGCCGCGGCCGCGAACGCCTTCGCGAGTGACGGCAGGAGAGCCGGATCCGGGTTGCCGTCGGCCAGATCGCGTACACCCTCCGGTACGTCGACACGGATGCTCTCGCGCGCTGTCGTGGCCGGCTTGGGCCGCACCCGGCTGCCCCGGCGCCCGGCGGTCTCGATGACCCCGCGCTCGCGCAGGGTGCGGTAGGCGGCCGCGACGGTATTGGGATTCACGCCGAGCCGGTCGGCCAACTCCCGCATCGGCGGAAGCAGTTGCCCCGGTTCCAGCTCCCCGGCACCCACCGCGCGCTCGACGCTCGTCGCGATCTCTGCTGCGCGTCGCCCCTCGATCCGATATTCTCCTAGCACAAAGCATATTATGCACTAGTGCAATGGAGGTCGCAAGAATGCAGGGGGTTCAGCAGGGAACTCGGCAGCCGGCGTC
Source organism: Streptomyces phyllanthi (assembly GCF_009377205.1). GTDB lineage: Bacteria > Actinomycetota > Actinomycetes > Streptomycetales > Streptomycetaceae > Streptomyces > Streptomyces phyllanthi. The sequence goes on along the minus strand of NZ_VJZE01000130.1, from coordinate 2,692 downwards.
GCCACCCGCCGCCTACGCCCCGACCGACCGCACCGTCCCCACCCGCGCCGCGCAGAGGGCCTCGTACGACAAGGACCTGGTGCACGCGATACTCGACGAGGGCTACGTCTGCCATCTCGGCTTCGTACGGGACGGCGCCCCGGTCGTGCTGCCCACCCTCTACGCCCGGGTCGGCGAGCGCCTCTACGTCCACGGATCCACGGGCTCGCGCCCACTGCGGATGACCGGCCAGGCCGATCCGGGGCTCGCGGTCTCTCTGACGGTCACGCACGTCGACGGGCTGGTCCTGGCCCGGTCCGCCTTCCACCACTCGATCAACTACCGCTCCGTGGTGGTGCACGGCATCGCCCACCGGGTGACCGACCCGGAGGAGAAGCGGCTGGCGCTGGACGCGCTGGTCGACCATGTCGTACCGGGGCGCTCGCGTGACTCCCGGCCCGCCAGCGCCAAGGAGTTCGCCGCCACCTCCGTGATCCGCCTCGACCTCGACGAGGTCTCCGCCAAGGCCCGCACCGGCGGCGTCAACGACGAGCCCGAGGACCTCGCCCTCCCCCACTGGGCCGGCGTCGTCCCGCTGCGCAAGGGATACGGCACTCCGCTGCCCGACCCCGGGCTGAAGCCGGGCACCGAGCTCCCCGACTACCTGGCCGCCCTCTGATGCTCATCCACCCCTGGGACGCGCCCAGCGACGACGCCGAGTGGCAGGAGTGGCTGGCCGTCCACGACTTCGGCCAGCTCGGCGTCAACGGCCTGCCCGGCGAACCGCCGCACGTCCAGCCACTGCACTTCGCGTACGACCCCGGGGGCGCGAGCTCCGGGCGGGGGCCCGGGCGCGGCTCCGGGCTCGGCGAGGTCGTCACCCACCTCGCCCGGCCGAACCCCCTGTGGCCGGCGCTGGAGGCGAACCCGGAGGTCCTGCTGAGCGTGGTGGACGACTACACGTTCATCCCCGGCCCCTGGCAGGCCCCACCGGGCGCCCCGCCCGAGCACGGCACCCCGACGAGCTTCTACGCGGCGGTCCAACTCCGTTGCCGCGCCCATGTCGTGGACGACCCGGAGGAGAAGGCCGCCCTGCTGAACCGCCAGATGGGCCACTTCCAGCCGGAGGGCGGCTCAGCGACCGTGGCCGTCGCCGAACCCCCGTACGGCCGGCTCCTCTCCGGCATCCGCGGCCTGCGGCTCGACGTGACGGACGTACGGGCGAAGTTCAAGTACGCCGGCCACAGGCCGCAGGAGGTGCAGGACCGCATCGTGGCGAGGCTCGCGGAGCGGGACGGGCCCGGGGACGCGGCGGCGAGACGGCACCAGTTGAGGCGGCGGGGGGTGCGGTCCACCGCCGGGTGACCGAACGTTCGGGGGCCAGGGGGCGGTTCCCGGACGGAACCGCCCCCTCACGCCTCATACGAGAACCGGCTCCTCCTCCGCCACCACGAGGAGCACGCCCCACGGCCGTACTGGCACCGCCGAGCACGAGCGCGGCAGGGCACGACGAGCAACCCGGCGACAGCGGCGACGCCCCCGCTCCCGAGGCGTTCCCTCATGGCCGCGTGATCCGCATGCCTAGGCGCCGCTCTCGGGGGCGGACAGCACCCCTTCGGCGTCGCCGGAACCGCCTGCGCCCGAGCCGCCCGCGACCGGCCCGTCCGAAGGCTTGGCCGGCGTGGAGGACTGCGCGATGAAGGCGCCCACCAGGACCACTGCACCGCCGGCGATCTGGGGCGCGGCGAGGTGCTCCCCCAGCAGCACCCACGCGAGCACGGTCGCGACGACCGCCTCCAGGCAGGCCACGACGCCCGCGATCTGCGGGGAGAGCCGGCGGACGGAGACCACTCCGGTGACGTACGCGAGGACGGTCGCGATCAGCACGACCCAGCCGAGCAGGAGCCAGGCGGCGACGGATCCGCCGTCCATGCGGGCGGTGCCCGCGAGCACGGACCAGTCCATCGTCCAGGGGCGGGCGACGACGGTGAGCACGAGGGCGCCGACGAGCAGGCCGTACGCGATGACGCCGAGCGGGTCCGGGGCCTCCTTTCCCGCCCCGGCGCCCTGGTCGGAGAGCACGAAGTAGCCGACCTGGCAGCAGGCCGCGGCGAGGGCGAGCAGCAGACCGAGCGCGTCGAAACCCATCCCCGACCAGACCTCGACGACACAGGCGAGGCCGCCGACCGCGAGGACGACACCGACGGCCGCGGCGCGCGTGACCGGCCGTCGCTGCACGAACCGCACCCAGCACAGCAGGATCGCGGGCGCGAGGTACTCCACGAGCAGGGCGACTCCGACCGGGATCCGGGAGATGGCGGCGAAGTAGCAGGCCTGCACTCCGGCCACGGCGAGCAGGCCGAACCCGGCGAGCAGTACGGGGCGTCGGCGCACCAGCGCACGGTGCCGTACGGCCAGCGGCAGCATCACCAGGGCGGCGCCGGCGACACGCAGCCACACCACGTGGAGCGGCTCGAGCCCCGCCTCGATCAGCGGCTTGGCCGCGACGCCCGATCCGCCGAAGGCGACCGCCGACACGAGCGCGAGCCCGAGCCCGACGCCCCTCCCCTGGTTGCCCTCAGGGCCATGAGTCGTGTGCACCGGCACATGATGACAGGCGACGACAGGACCGTCACCCCCATTGACACCTGTCTCACCGGCTGGACGGCGAGCGGCACCTCACGGCCTCAGCGCGTGACACCCCCGCCCGCCC
>NZ_VJZE01000012.1 GCF_009377205.1 Streptomyces phyllanthi | reverse complement strand
GTGCGGGGCGATGCGCCGGCAGATCGGGCGGGGCGTGGACGTGCCTGGCGCAGACGCGTTCGTGGGCGCCCAAGAGGACGGCGAGGGGCGGCTCTGGAGAGGCGGTACTACTCGAACTACCGGGAATGCGGGTGACTGCCTGGACTGCCGGCAGGGGTGGCGGCTCGCTACCCCTGAGCGGTGGGAAGGGCAGGGCGGTGGTGGTTCTCCTGCCCGTTCCTGGAGGTTCGTGGAGGGGCCTGGCCGGCCATCGGACGGTGCGTGACCGGAGGCTATTAGTATGAACTCTGACCGTCAAGCGTCATACAAATCCGTGCCGACGTCACCAACGCATCCCCGAGGCACGACGGGTCCCGCGGTGACTTTTAGGTGCCGCATCCCCTAAGCAGGGCGCTCCTGGTTGACCAGCCTGCCGAGCAGGACCACCAGCCGGGAGACCTCCTCGTCGTCGAGGACGGCCATCCAGGCGTGCTCCCGGGCGGTCTGCCCCTCGATCGCCTGGTGCAGCAGGGCCAGACCGGCCGGCGTCAGCGAGACACGGACGACCCGGCGGTCGTCGCGCTCGCGGCGCCGCTCGACGAGCCCGCGCTCCTCGAGGGTGTTGAGCGCGCTGGACACACTCGCCCGGGAGGTGCCCGAGATGCGGGCGATCTGCCGTTGCTCCAGATCTCCAAAGATCCACAGCGTGTTCATGATCCGGAACCCGGCCCAGGTCATACCGAGCGGCCGGTGTACGGCGCGTTCGAAGTCCTGGACCAGGCGGGCGACCAGCCGGGTCAGGTGGGTCACCGCCTCGACTCCCCGGATCTGAGGCTCCGTGTGCCCCAACTCCTTGTGGTGCGCCCGCACCTTGGCCGCGAACTCCCGGGAGCGCGGATGATCGACGGCGTCACCGGGGACATGCGACACGGACAGGGCTCCCTTCGGAGGCGGCGGCACGGTAAGAGCGCCCGGCGGATCAGCGGCTGATCGGATTGCGCATCGCGCCCACGCCCGAGACCTCGGTCGTCAGCGTCATCCCGGGCTGCAGGTACAGCCGGGGCGTGCGCCGGACCCCACAGCCGGCCGGAGTGCCGGTGAAGACCAGGTCGCCGGGCTCCAGGGTGACGTACCGGGACAGCCAGGCGACCAGGTCGGGGACGCTGAAGATCAGGTCGGAGGTCCGGCCGCGCTGCACCTCCAGGTCGTCGACCCAGCCCACGACCTCGATGTCGTTCGGGTCGTCGTACTCGTCGACGGTCGCCATCAGCGGTCCGCAGGGGCTGAAGGTGTCGTAGGACTTGGCGAGGCTGAACTGGTTCAGCGGCTTGCGCCACTGCTCCTTGCGGTCGGTGACGTCCTGACCGGCGGTAACGCCCGCGATGTTCTGCCACACGTCCGCCGGCTCCACGGCGCGCATGGTGCGGCCGATCACCACCACGACCTCGGCCTCGAAGTCGACCTTGTCGATGCCCACGGGCACGGACACCGGCTCGTACGGGCCGGCCAGCGAGCTGGTGAACTTGGCGAAGATGCCGGGCTCGGCCGGGATGGGCATGCCCGATTCCTCGGCATGACCCCGGTAGTTGAGCGCCACGCCCAGGATCTTCCCGGCGCGCGGAGAGACCGGGCCCAGCTGCTTCTCGTCGTAGGCGACCAGGTCGGTGTCGGTCGCCGCCTGCGCGAGGCGCCGCAGCTCGTCGTGGTTCGCCAGGTCGTACAGCACGGCGGGGTCGGGACCGAGCGCTCCGCCGCTGGCCTTCTCCACGTCGACGGCGCGGTCGCCGACGATGACGGTGGCCCGTCCGGCGAGGTTGGCGAGCTTCATTCGGGTTTCCTCCTGGGACAGTTGGGGTGGGTGGTCAGGACACCGTGGGCGCGGGCAGCGGGAGTTCCTCCCGCAGCGCGGCGATGTCCGGTTCGGGCTGGATACGGAAGGTATTGATCGCCATGGCCACGGTCTGGTACTGGCCGACCGTGTACACGAGATCGATGAGCTGCTCGGTGGCGAGGTGCTCGCGCAGTTCCTTCCATACGACGTCGTCCAGGTCGGCCCCCCTGAACAGCTGATCGGTGGCGGCGAGCAGGGCCCGCTCCACGCCGCCGAATCCGGGATCGCCGGGACGGCCCAGGGCACGGATCTCGTCGTCGGACACCCCCGCCCGACGGGCGATACGGACGTGCTGCAACCACTCGTACTCGGCCTGGGCGAGCCAGGCGATCCGCAGGATCACCAGTTCGCGGGACCTCAGGGGCAGGGTGTTCTTCCCCAGGACGTGGTTGCCGAAGACGAGGAAGCGGCGCAGCGCGTCGGGATGGGCGGCCAGGGTCGCCCAGATGGCGTAGATGTCGCCATCGCCGTTGCGGTACGGCTGCAGGGCCTCCAGTGCCTTCTCCGGTATGTCCTTCTCATCGACCGGAGCCAGGCGCGGCTCGGTTACAGGCATGGCATCGCCCTTCACAGGTCACTGGCGTGGTTCACGGCACGGACGATAGATAGATAGAACCCTGATAGTCAACAGGTTTACATTCTCGGATTTCGGCTGTATGAATTTTGATGATTAGAACTCGACCGGATTGACCTGCCGACAGTCGGGCCGTCCCGCACCGCCCCGAGCAGGCCACACATCGACCATGGGAGGTCTCGGTGAGCATTCGCAGCCTGGGTTACCTCGGCATCGGCACCCCTGACCCCGACGGCTGGGTCGCCTACGCCAATGACGTCATCGGCACCATGCCCGTCGGGCCGCCGGGCTCCCCGCACGAGCGGCTGCTGCGGCTGGATGAGCATCCATACCGGTTCAGTGTCGAGAGCGCCGAGTCCGGAGGCGTCACCCGGATCGGCTGGGAGGTCGGCGACCCGCGCGACTTGGAGCAGATGGCTCTGCGCCTGCGCACCCACGGAGTGGAGGTCCACGACGGCACGCCCGAGGAGTGCGCCGACCGGCAGGTCGACCGCATGGTCTGGTTCGAGGGCCCCTGCGCGGTGCGCACCGAACTGTTCACCGGCCGGCACCTGTCGACCGCCCCCTTCGTCTCGCCGCTCGGCGTGACGTTCGTGACCGGGGACCAGGGGATGGGGCACGTCGTCCTGAAGTCGCCGCGCGCGATGGAGGCGGTCGACTTCTACCGGGACGTCATGGGCTTCCGGCTCAGCGACGTGACCCACCTGCCCATGGGCGGCACCTTCTACTTCATGGGCTGCAACCCGCGCCACCACAGCATCGCCTTCGTCGAGTCCCGCAGGCGCGAGGGCACGCACCACATCCTGTGCGAGGTGTCCGACATGGACGCCGTCGGCCGAGCCCATGACCGGGCCCGCGCCCACAAGGTCCCGCTGATGGCGACGCTGGGCCGGCACTCCAACGACCTGATGTTCTCCTTCTACATGCGCTCCCCCGCCGGCTTCGGCATCGAAGTGGGCGCCGAGGGACGGCGGGTGGACGACGAGACCTGGGTCAGCCGCGTCTACCACTCGGACATCTGGGGCCACCACCCGGTCAATGACGGCGACGACGCGTACGCGGGAACGGAAGGGACGGTTCGATGAACCTGCTGCCGAGCTATGTACAGGACCGCTGGTACACCCCGGCCGGGGACGGTACGCCGGTCTACGACGCGGTCACCGGCGAGGAGATCGCCCGGGCCTCCTCCGCGGGCATCGACATGGCGGGGGCGCTGCAACACGCGCGGACCGTCGGCGGACCGGCCCTGCGCTCACTCTCCTTCCACCAGCGCGCCCAGCTGCTCGCGGGTCTCGCTGCCCACCTGCGCGGACACCGCGAGGAGTTGTACGCGCTCTCCGCCCGCACCGGGGCGACGCTGTACGACTCCAAGTACGACATCGACGGCGGCATCGGAGTGCTGCGTCACTACGCCGAGCTGGGACTGCGGGAATTGCCCGGCGGGGAAGAGCGGTTGGTCTACGCGGAAGGTCCGCAGGAATCCCTGAGCCGGGACGGCAGCTTCGTCGGCGGGCACGTCTGCACGCCGCTGCGGGGCGTGGCAGTGCAGATCAACGCATACAACTTCCCCGTGTGGGCGCCCCTGGAGAAGCTGGCCCCGGCCGTGCTCGCCGGCGTGCCCAGCCTGATCAAGCCCGCCACCCCTACCTGCGTGCTGACCAGCCGACTGGTCGAACTGATCGTGGAGTCCGGTCTGCTGCCGCCCGGGAGTCTGAGTTACGTCTGCGGCGGCGCCGGCGATCTGCTGGACCACGTCACCGAGCAGGACCTGGTGTCGTTCACCGGTTCGGCGGCCACCGCCGAACGGCTGCGCACCCATCCGTCGGTCGTCCGGCAGGCTGTGCGCTTCAACGCCGAGGCGGACTCGGTCAACTGCTCGGTGCTCGGCCCGGACGCCACCCCCGGGACGCCGGAATTCGATCTCTACGTCGAGCAGTTGGTCACCGAGATGACCGTGAAGGCGGGGCAGAAGTGCACCGCCATCCGCCGCGCCTTCGTCCCCGTCGACCTGATGGGCGCGGTCGGTGAGGCCGCCGCAGCGCGGCTGGCGGAGGTCGTCGTGGGCAATCCGGCCGACCCGTCCGTGCGGATGGGCGCCCTGGCCGGGCTCGCGCAGCGCGAGGAGGTACGCCGCTGTGTGAAGACGCTGCTCGACTCCGCGCGCCTGATCTTCGGTCACCCCGACCGGGTTGACGTCCGGGGCGCCGACGCCGAACGGGGCGCTTTCCTCTCCCCGTTGCTGCTGCGCTGCGACGACCCCGGCGCCTCCGCACCGCACGAGGTGGAGGCGTTCGGTCCGGTCAGTACGCTCATCCCCTACACGTCACCGGAGCACGTGGCCTTCCTGGCCTCGCTGGGCCGGGGCAGCCTCGCGGGGTCCGTCGTCACCGGCGACCCGTACTTCGCCCGCGAGGTGGCGCTGGGGGTCGCGCCCTGGCACGGCAGGCTCCTGGTCCTCGACACCGAGTCCGCCAAGGCGTCCACCGGCCACGGCTCCCCGCTGCCCGCCCTGATCCACGGCGGTCCCGGACGGGCCGGCGGCGGCGAGGAGATGGGCGGCATCCGCGGCGTCCTCCACCACATGCAGCGCACCGCCCTCCAGGGCAGCCCGCGCATGCTGGCCACGCTCACCGGCCGCACGGCCGAGGAGCGGTGACGGGCGGGAAATCCCGCCCCTGAGACGCGTGGGAGGTCTCATACCCCTGGTCTCCCACGGCGACAGGCGGCCGGGCCGGCAGCCACGACGGGATGTCCGCTCACCGCACGGCGGGCATCCTGGCCGGCCCGGCCGCCGGGCAGTTCCCGCGGACGGCGATGGGCGACTTCTCCTCTCACTGCTGGTCCTGCCCCGCAGACTCCCGCTCTGCTCGGCCCAAGCACTTGTACCTTCGCGTGCCGTAAGGCGTTCGCCGACCAGCTCGCTCACGACGATCCAGGTGGAGCCACCCCGGCGCACCGGGCCTTGGACGGAGGGGCGGCCGATCTCGCTCAGGCTGCCTTCTCGGTGACCGTCAGGGCTCCCTTGCGGATCGTCGCCAGGCGCGGTGCCTTCTTCGCGATGGAGGAGTCGTGGGTGACCATGATGAAGGTCAGCCCGTGCTCCTTCCACATGGACTCCAGCACATCCATGATCTCGTCACGCATGGACTCGTCGAGGTTGCCGGTGGGTTCGTCCGCGAGCAGTACCTTCGGCTGCTTCACCAGGGCCCGCGCGATAGCCACACGCTGCTGCTGACCGCCGGACATCTCGGAGGGAAGGTGCCCGAGGCGTTCCCCGAGTCCCACTGACTTGAGTGCCTCGGCGGCCCGTTCACGCCGCTCGGAGGCCTTGACACCGAGCGGCACGAGCGCCGTCTCGACGTTCTCCTGAGCGCTCAGCGTGGGAATGAGGTTGAAGCTCTGGAAGACGAAACCGATCGACTGTGACCTCACCTTCGTGAGCCTGGCCTCGGACAGCCTGGCCAGGTCGATGCCGTCGAGTTCCACGCTTCCCGAGGTGGGCCGGTCGAGTCCGCCGAGCATCTGGAGGAGCGTGGACTTGCCGCCGCCGGTGGGGCCCTGGATGACGAGCCGGTCACCGTCCGCGATCGTCAGATCGACGCCGGCGAGCGCGTGGACCGTTTCCCTGCCCTTGCGGTACTGCTTGATGACGCTTCTGAGCTGATACAAGGTGCAACTCCATGGGGATCAAGGGTTTCGCGCACTGGCGCGCGGACGCGGGGTTTGGCTGTGGGTGCGGGACGAGGGCGAAGGCGCGGACCGCCGCACCGCACGCGTAGGGGTTCATGTGGGCGTGGGACGGAGCCGCCGCCCCGGGTGCATACCGGTGCGATGTGTGCGCGGGCACGGAAGGCTCATCGACGGCCGGGCCGGCCCCGGGGGAGGGTGGCCCGGCCGTCGGGTCTACTCGACGCGGCGCAGCGCGTCCGCCGGCCGCAGCCGGGAGGCGCGCCACCCTCCGAAGGCTCCCGCGATCAGCCCACCCGCGACGGCGAGGCCGACAGCGGTACCGATGGTGGTCAGGCTGATGGGCGCGGTCAGCGCGACCTCGATCGCCTGGGACGCGGACTGCCGCACGGGGCCGCCCATGCCGCCCGGACCTGCCGTTCCGCCGGTGGCACCGATCTGGGCCTGGAGCGTCGGGCTGACCGCGGTGACGGCGTACGCCCCCGCGAGGCCCAGGGCGATTCCGAGTACGCCGCCCGCCAGTCCGTTCACGACCGCCTCGCCGACGACCTGCCGGGTGACACGGCCCGACTTCCAGCCCAGCGCCTTGAGAGTGCCGAACTCCCGTACACGGCGGGAGACGGCCGACATGGTCAGCAGGCCGGCGACGAGGAACGCGGCCACGAGCACCGCGATGGACAGCCACTTGCCGACATTCGCGGCAAGGCTGGAGGCCGTGGACAGGGAGCCGGACACCGTGTCCGCCAGATCGGCCGAAGTGGTCACGGTCGTACCGGAGATGTTCTGCTGGATGGTGCTCTTGACGGCGTCGATCCGCTGCGAGTCCGTCACCTGGACGTACACCGTGGTGACCTTGTCCTTGGAGCCGGACAGGGTCTGGGCCTGCTCAAGAGGGATGTAGAGGTTGGCGGCCGCGTCACCGCTGTCGGGTGTGGCGATGCCGACGATCTCGAACTTGGTGCCCGAGATCGTGACGGTGTCGCCGAGGGCTAGGTCCTTCTCCTTGGCGTACGACTCGTCGACGACCGCGACCTTGGCATCGGTCTCGGAGCTCCTGAACGTACGGCCCTTGCCGATTGTGGAGGAGGTCAGTGGGCCGATGGCGAGGTTGGTGACGTCGGTGCCGTAGACGGTGTAGCTGTTGACCTCGAAATCGGCGCCGCCGCCCTGGACTCTGCCCTGCGACCCGCCGGGGCCGCCCTGGCCCGGCGGGATCTCGCCCTGGGTGAACTGGCCGTTGACCTTCACAACGTTGAGGCTCAGCCCGCCGACCGCCCCGGCGACCCCCTGCTGCTCGCCGACCTTGGTGACGGTGCTGGATGACAGGGTCTGGAAGCCCTGGACCATGACGCGGTCGGTGCTCTGCTCCTCGCCGGAGCCGCCGTCCTTGGCGTCGAACTGGAAGCGCGGCCGTCCGCCCTCCGCGTCGCCCTCTTCCGGCGGTTCGGCCGCCTTGGTGACGGTCATGTCGGTCCCCAGGCCGTACAGCGACTGGAGGACCTTGCCCTGGGCCTGCTCCATACCGGCCGAAACGGAGCTGACGACGATGACCAGTGCGATGCCGAGCGCGAGCCCGGAGGCGACGACGAGCGCCGCCTTTCTGCGGCGGCGCAGTTCGCGCCTCAGGTAGGTGAAGAACATGACGTTACGATATGAATGCACCATTATGATGCGATAAATCTCTTATAAGAGAATGGTGAAAATCCATACGCCAACTGCACAAGGGGATCACCAGTCCATACGCGCACATGCGCCAGTCCGTGGTGTCCAGCGCCCTCAGGCCCGACCCTGGAGGGGGTGGAACCACAGCCGTCAGCCGTCACTCCACACGGCAGCCAGGAAGCCGACAGAGGCCCATATACATGTCGACGAACTCCCGCTCCATCTTTTGCCGCTGACCGTCCGTCAGCCGGTCGGGGTGCGCGGTGCACTGCGCGGCGACCGCCCGCCCCTCCGCACAAGCGGCCTCGACGCCTTGACGGCTCCTGCACCCGCGGGCCGTCCTGACGCGAGTGCGGGTGCGTGAGCGTGATCCGCTGCGCTCCGCGTGGCCGTACTCATGCGTGCGCTCCCCCCTCCGCGCCCTGCCCCCGCCACGGGCGTACCAGGACCACCAGGCACAGGGCGGCGCAGAGCAGGGAACCCAGCATGGTGGCCGCCATCGGCATGGCGCTGTCGGTGCCGAACGCGCCGACGAGCGGTGAGGCGAGGGCGCCGAACAGGAACTGGATCCCGCCGAGCAGCGCGGACGCGGCTCCGGACGCCTCCCGCCCGAGGGACTGACCCAGGCTCATGCCGGCCGGGAAGATGCCGCCGATACCGAAAGCGGCGAAGAACAGGGTGACCCAGGTGCCGGCCAGGCTGCCCCCGACCGAGACAAGAAGGAGCACCTGGACCACTACGGCGGCCACCGCGACCCCCACCGAGGCGCTGAGCAGCGTTCCCATCGTCAGTCGCCGCGCGAGCACACCGAACACCGCACCGGCGAGCAGCATGCCGCACGCGTTCACCGCGAAGATCGTGCTGTAGAGCCCTGCGGAGGTGCCGTACACCTCCTGGAAGACGAAACTGGAGCCGGCTATGCAGGCGAAGAGCGCGGCGGCGGCGAACGCCAGGGTGAGCGTGCAGCCGAGGAAGCCACGGTGGCCGAGCAGCCGGCCCATGGCGTGGAAGGTGCCGGCCACCCCGCCCTGGTGGCGCCGTTCCGGCGGAAGGGACTCGGGGACTCCGGGCAGGATCGCCAGGAAGAGCAGGGCCCCGAAGACCGCGAGCGCCACGAAGGTGGCACGCCAGCCTCCCGCGGACAGCAGGGCGCCGCCGATCACCGGCGCCACGACCGGCGCCACGCTCAGCACCATGGTCAACAGCGAGAAGTAGCGCGGCAGTTCGGGACCGTGGAAGCGGTCGGTGAGGACCGCGCGGGCCAGCACCATCCCCGCGGCACCCGCGATGCCCTCCAGGAAGCGGGCGGCGACCAGCATCTCGATGGTCGGGGCGAAGGCGCACACCAGCGACAGCACGGCGAACAGCGCTGCGCCGGGGACCAGCAGCCGACGGCGGCCGAGGCCGTCGCTGAGCGGACCGATGACCAGTTGGCCGATGACCAGCCCGGCCAGGAAGGAGGTCATGGACAGCTGCACGGCCGAGTCGCTCGCGTGCAGCGTGCGGCCCATCTCCGGGAAGCCGGGAACGTACATGTCGGTCGCGAGCGGCGCGATCGCGGTCAGGGCGCCGAGAAGGGCGATCAGCACACCGGCCCGTCGTTGCGGGGCCTCTGCGGCCGACGCCGTGGCCACGTGTCCGGAAGTCGTGGTGGGTACCATGGACCGCACAGTAAACTATTTGTCTACCGGTTAACAATTGGCGGAATCAATGACTCCCCCGTCGGCCCCCGAGGACTTCCGCGCCATGTGGACGGCAGCACGCCCCGACCTCGACACCTCCCCCATGGACGTCGTAGGCCCCGTGAAGCGCATCGAGGCGCTGCTGACCACCGCCCTGGAGCCGCTGTACGAGGGCGCCCCGCTGACCGCGCCCGAGCTCGACGCCCTCGTGCAACTCCGGCACGCCCAGGGCCCGGTGATCGCCCGTCGGCTCGCCGAGACCCTGGGCTGCTCCCGCGCGGCCGTCAGCAAGACACTGGCCAAGCTGGAGAAGCGCGGCTTCGTCGAGCGCCGTCCGAGCCCCGCGGACCGCCGCGCCGCCCTGGTCACCGTCACACCAGCGGGGTGCGACGCGATCGACACCATGTTCCCCCGACAGCTGGCGGCCGAGGCCGAACTGCTCGACAGCCTCGGCACGGACCGCGACCGGGTAGTGGAGGCGCTGAACCTGCTGGAAAAGATCCTTCAGCAGCGGGTGGTGAGGCAACGCGCCTGACGCCCACCCCAGGCCCGGCGCACGGTCCGCGCACACGGTCGGGCACGCCGCCGTACGGCGTACGCGGACGGGCAACCCGCCCGCACGCGAGTCGCGCACAGTCGCGGGACATGCCGACGGACCGGCCCGTCCGGCGCCGGGCGCACCGAAACGCCATGCAGCCGGACGGCCAACCGCGGGACCGCCGTCCAACTGCTCGCCGGTCCGCCGAAGCGGCAGCCGGCCGTCATCAGGCGGGTGTGGCGGCATGCCGACGGCTCTCGGCCCGCCGACCGGCCGCTCACTCCCTCCACGCTGAACTCACGGCCTGTCGCCCCGCGCACGTCAGGCGCCGGCACGAAGCCGTTCGATGTCGTCGAGGACTCTGGCGGCGGCGAGGGGTCCGGCCGCGCTGCTCCACACGTCTCCGTCGACCACGTCGACGTTCCCCGCCTTCACCGCCTTCAGGCGCGCGAAGGCCGGCTGCGCCTCGGCCGCGGCCAAGGCCTTCTCACCGTCGGCGTTGAGGGTGGTGAGGTAGATGCGGTCGGCGTCGATCTCGCCCAGGTTCTCCAGGCTGAGCGGGTCGGTGTGCGGCTTGCCCGTGAAGGCCGCGGCGGGCGAGGTCCGGTCGCCGGTCCGCTTCAGCAGGCGGCCCGACATCAGGGTGGACGACAGGACCACCGGGCCGTTGGGCATCCAGCGGATGACGACCGCAGTTCCGGTGCCGTCGGCGGAGCGCCGGTCGGCGATGCCCTTGGCGCGCTGCTCGATGCCGGTGAGGAGCCGCTCCGCTTCGGCCTCCTTGCCGAGCGCGGCGGCGACGGTGCGGGTCTCGCTCTCCCAGGCGCCGAAGCGCGCGGGCTCGGGCACGACCGTCGGCGCGATGGCCTTGAGCGCGTCGTACTGCTCCCGTGGCGTGTTGGCGGCGGCGACGATGAGGTCGGGCCGGGCGGCGGCGACGGCTTCCAGGTTGGTCTCCGCGACGGTGCCGACGAGGGCGATGCCCGGCACCTTTCCGGCCAGGTAGGGCGATACGGCATCACCGCCCCGACTGGACAGTGTGCCGACCGGTTCGACGCCCAGGGCGAGGGCGCTGTCCAGTGCCGTGTCACCCAGCGCGACCACCCGTCCGGGATCGGCCGGAACCTCGACGGTGCCGTACGCGGTGCGCACGGTGGTCGACTCCGCGTCCTCGCCCACCGCTCCGGTCGGGGTCGGCGATCCAGCCGCGCAGGCGGTGAGCAGGGCCAGGGGGGCGGCGGCAAGGACGGCGGCGAACCGGCGACGCGGCAAAGAGGGCAGCGGACGGCGCATGGTCACTCCCGGTGAGGTGAGGCAGGTGATATAAACCTCTGAGACAGAGGTATGGTTAGGCCAACCTAAGCACATGCGCCTCCTTGGGCGCGAACAGCCGTCGGAGGTCAGCCACGTGCTCGTCGGGAACCACGAGCGGTCCATCACCAGCGGCGCCGCGCCCCCGGCTGCGGCACCAACAGACCGACTCCCCGCCCGCCGCATGGCAGCGGGCGTCGCCGTGCCGGTCGCCCTGCTGGCCCTGACCGGCGCTGCCTCGCTGCTGATCGGCAGCGGCGAAGTGGGGCCGGTCCGCTCATGGCGTGAGGTGCCCGGCGGTGCCCGGGACCCGGAGGCGGCGTTCGCCGTGTGGCACCTGCGCGGGCCCCGCACCCTCGTGGCCATGGTCGTCGGCGCGGCGCTGGGCACGGCCGGAGCGGCTCTCCAGGCGGTCGCGCGCAACCCACTCGCCGAGCCGGGCCTGCTCGGTGTCAGCGCGGGCGCCTCGACGGGCGTCGTCCTGGTGATCGCGCTCGGCGGCAGTGCGGCCACGCTCGGCCCGTACGCCGCCGTACTCGGGGCTCTTCTCGGCTGCCTCGCCGCGGTCGGGGCCGCGCGGCTGCGGGGCGTCGGCGACGACCCCCTGCGGCTCGTCCTGGCCGGCGCCGCGCTCAGCGGCCTGCTCGGGTCCCTGACCTCCGTGCTGCTGCTGGTGGACAACCGCACCGCCGACGAGGTGCGGTTCTGGACGGTGGGAGGTGTCGCCGGGCGGGACCTCGGCGCGTTGGCCGACGTGGCCCCCGCGCTGCTGCTCGGCGCGGTGCTCCTGCTGCTGGTGGCCCGCCCTCTCTCCGCAATGGCCCTCGGGGAGCCGGCGGCCGCCGGACTGGGCCACCGGCCGCGCCGCGCCCGCCTCACCGCCGTCGTGGCGGTGGCTCTGCTGGTGGGCGGTGCCACGGCGGTCGCCGGGCCGATCGGTTTCGTGGGTCTCGTCGTGCCGTTCGCGGCACGGGCGCTGGTCGGGCCGGACCTGCGCCGGGTACTCGTCCCGTCGCTGCTGCTCGGGCCCGTCGTCGTCGTGGCCGCCGATGTCGTCTCCCGATTGCTGGTACGTCCGTACGAGATGCCTCTCGGCGTGGTCACCGCGCTGATCGGCGCCCCCGTGCTCGTCGTCGTGGCGCGTGCCCGACGGGTGCCGGCGCTGTGACCGCCACCGCCGCCCCAGAGGCACCCCGAGGCACTTTTCTGCTACGCGCCGGGGGTATGTCCCTACTGCTGCGTCCGCGAGCGGCCCTCGGGGGCGCCGTTCTCGCCGGCGCGGTGCTCGTCGCCGTCGCCACCGCCCTCGCCGTCGGCACCGTGCCCATGAGTCCGCTGCGCTCCCTGCCCGCGCTGGCCGGGGCCGGGGACCCGGCCGACATCCTCGTGGTGCAGCGGCTGCGGGGGCCGCGGCTGGTGGCCGGGCTGCTCGTCGGTGCCGCCCTCGGTGCCTCCGGCTGCCTGATGCAGACCCTTGCACGCAACCGGCTCGCCACCCCCGGCACCGTGGGCATCGACGACGGCGCCACCGCCTTCGCGGTCGCCTCCGTCGTGGGCGCCTCCACCTCGCTCGCCCCCTCCGCGATGGCCCTCGCCGGCGCCGCCACCGCCGCGGCACTGGCCCTCGGCCTGGCGGGCGGAGCGGGCACCTCCGGCTACCGCTTCGTCGTCGTCGGACTCGGCGTGGGCGCGGTGCTCGGCGCGGTCACCAGCCTGCTGCTGGTCCGCGCGCCGATCGACGCCGCCAACGCCGCGTTCCCGTGGACGGTCGGCACGCTCAACACGCGCCCCGCCGCAGCCGTGACCCTGCTCGGTTACGGCCTCGCCGGGTGTCTGCCGCTCGCGCTGCTGATCGGGCGGCGGCTCTCTGTGCTGCGCCTGAGCGACTCGGTGGCGGCCGGACTCGGCGTGCGGGTGCGTGCGGTACGGCTGGCCGCGCTCGCGGTCGCGGTCGTGTGCGCGGGGCTCGCGGTCGCCGTCGGCGGTCCACTCGGCATGGTCGCCCTGCTGGCTCCCGAGGCCGCCCGCCGCGTCTGCGGACCGTACGGCGTCCCCGTGCTCGGCAGCGCGCTCGCCGGGGCGGCGCTCGTCCTCCTCGCCGACACCGCCGGACGCACGCTCGCCGCCCCCGTCGAAGTCCCGGCCGGGCTCGTCACCGCCGTCATCGGCGGCCCCTACCTGCTCTGGCTCCTGCTCACCTCACGTCCACGGAGACTGCCGTGACCCCACCCGCCACGCCCCCGTCCGCGCAGGCCGCTGACCCGTCGGCCGTCCTGCGCGCCGACGGCGTCACCCTCGCCCACGGGCAGGCGATCGCCGTGGACACCATACGGCTCGCTCCCCCACCCGGCCGCCTCACCGCCGTCGTCGGCCCGAACGGCTGCGGCAAGAGCACGCTCCTTGCCGGGCTGAGCCGACTGCACCGACCCGCGGGCGGCACGGTCCTGCTCGACGGCCGGGACCTGGCCCGGCTGCCCGCCCGGGAGGCCGCCCGCCGCATCGGCCTGCTGCCCCAGTCGGCCCAGGCCCCCGACGGACTGACCGTCGCCGACCTGGTCCGGTTCGGCCGCCAGCCGCACCAGGGCCTGCTGCGGCAGTGGTCCCCACAGGACCAGCAGGCCGTCGACCGCGCGCTCACCGCCACCGGCATGACGGCCCTCGCCGGCCGCCTCCTGGAAACCTTGTCCGGCGGACAGCGGCAACGCGCCTGGATCGCCTTGACGGTCGCCCAGGAGACAGCAGTCCTGCTACTGGACGAGCCCACGTCCGCACTGGACCTCGGTCACCAACTCGAAGTCTTCGAACTGCTCCGGGAACTGGCCGCCGCCGGCCGGACGGTCGTGGTCGTCGTGCACGACCTCATGCTCGCCTGCCGCTACGCCGACCATCTCGTCGCCATGAAGGCCGGACGCATGGTCGCCGAAGGCGCCCCACGAGAGGTCGTCACACCCGAGCTGATCCGCCGCCTCTACGGCGTGGAGGCCGGCGTGCTTCGCGACCCCGACACCGACCGCCCGCTGGTCGTGCCCCGCGGACTCGCCCCATGAACGATGTCACCGCCCGGGTCGCCTTCCCCTGTCCCCGTCAGCCTCGTCGGCTTCGTCGGCTTCCTCGGCTTCGTCGGCTTCCTCGGCTTCCTCGGCTTCGTCGAGAACTTCCAGCAGCCGACGCAGCGCGGGCATCGCCGTCTCGAGCGCCCGGCGATCGGCCTCGTCCAGGCGCAGCAGCGCCGCCGACAGCACCTCGTCCCCGGCCGCCACCCAGGCTGCCAGGCGGGCCACCGACTCCTCGGTCAAGTACAGCCGCGCGGCCCGCCGGTCCGAACGGTCGCGGGCACGCCTGAGCAGCCCGGCGCGTACCAGGTCGCCCACGATGGTCGACACCGTGTTCGGCGCCAGCTGCAGCCGCTCGGCCACCGCCCGCGTCCCGATCCCCGGATGCGCCTCGACCATGCGCAGCACCTCGATCTGCGCATCGGGCAGCCGCTCCTGCGACGCCTCTCGGCGCAGGGCCCGCCGGGCGACCCGGGACACGGCCCCGAGCAACGGCAGCTGCCGCACCAGCCCCAGCACCTCAACCCGCTCATGCCCCGGCCCGATCACAGGCCCACCCACCGGCCGGGCCGCGTCACGACGCCGGGCACACCAGGACACCAACGGACAGGAAGAGCGACATGACCACGCACGAGACGACTCTACGGTCCCACGCCGACGTGCCCACCCTGCGGGGCGAGCGCTGGCGCAAGCAGCTCGCCTCCCACCTCGGCCGCAAGTGCGAGGTCGTACACGACGGCGACACGGTCACGCTGATGCTCGCGGGCGGCTCCTGCGCTTTGACGCACGACGACACCACCCTGCACCTGGCCGCCGCAGGGCCGGACGAGAACGCCCTGACCGAGGTCCAGCAGGTCATCGCCGTACACCTCCAACGGTTCGCCGCCGACGAGGGACTCCGGGTCACCTGGAACCGCGCCTGACCACACCCCGCACCGACGAGAGCGGCCATCGCCCGGATCAGTGGCCGGATCCGACAGTCGCCGCAGAGGACCGCCAGGGCGAGAGGAGCTCGACCCTGCGGTCCGCGGGGAATCCCACCGCTTGCTGCCGGCCAGGCGCTCCCACAACTCCCGTGCAGGGCCGCCCCTCGTTCATCGGCGCCGGTCATCGGCCCGAAGAGCGAGGCGAGAGCCCTCATCGTCGATCAAGATCCGGACCATTCCCGGGCCAACGACTCCGACGAGCTGCCCATGGTCGCTCTGTGCGCAGGTCAGCGATGCGTTGCCGCTGTACCGCCAGCAGACGAAGAACCTGCTCGTCAGCTACGCCCCCCAAGAAGCTCGGCTTCTTCTGACCGGCACCCGCCCCGGGCGCGTCGAGCTGACACCGGCCGCCGACGACCTGGTGCGGCGGCCGACCGACACGGTTCGGTGGTGTCCACCAGTCCGGGGGCTGCTTCGACAGCAGCCCCCCGATGGGCTACCCGCGCGGCACGTTCCGGGTCGGGGCCGCGGACGCCCTCCTGAGGGAGCGCCTGCCCGTCACCACGCTGGTGCTCGCGGAGTGCGGGCGCCGTCCGGGCCGTAGCCGAATCGGATCAGTATCTGCGGATGGCAACGCTTGTGTCGCGTGGGGGCTGTTGCGGCACGCAGGTCGGGCCATTCCATGGCCTGGTGCAGGAGTGACGTGCGCAGCCCGTGGGCGGTCGCTCTGAGGAGGACGTACTGCAGGGCCTGTCCGGCCCGCAGCCATTCCTCCCGCCGGTCGTGGGACGTCCACAGCAGGGCCAGCTGGACGTGGCGTTCGAACCACAGGGCGGGCAGGCGGAGGGCGGGCAGTGCGCGGGTGAAGTCCCGCACCGGCATCCGCCCGGCCGCGTCGGGCGGGCCGAGGGCGGTGATCGGTATGCCGTAGGAGGCATCCGTGCCCGGTGCGGAGATCCAGGTGAGGGTTTCCGCGGTACGGGCCGGGTGGACCTGGTTGCGTGCCTCCGCCGCGGCCGTCAGACGCAGCAGCCGCCGCGTTCCGGCGATGTCCGGTACGTGCAGGCGGGCGCCGGCGGCATGCGCGGCCGACGCCAGCTCCGCCATGATCGGCTCGGGCACCGGGCGGCCGGTGAACGGCATCCGGCTCGAGTGCCGCCGCGCGATGGCCGCATGGAGATCAGGGTCCGACGGCTGCTCGTCCGCGCCGAGGGGACCGGTCAGTCGTACGGCGGCCAGCAGTCCGGGGGCGTGGGGGTCCGGCAGCAGTTTCACCTCGGGGCGCCAGCCGTGGTGGACGGCGGCGAGCCGGAGGTTGAAGACCGCGGCGCCCACGGACAGGTACTGGGCGCGGTGCGTCGGGTCGGTCAGCGGCAGTGTTCGCTCCGGCGCCGAGTGGACCTCCAGCACCTGGCTGTCGGGGTTCAGGCGGAAGCGCCAGGGCTGTGTGTTGTGGATCGACGGGGCCGCCACGGCGGCCGCCAGGAGCGACTCCACGGTGGCCACGTCCAGGAGGGCTTGGGTGCGCATGATGGCTTCTCTTCCTTTCTTCGTCGTGGCCGCTGGTCAGGTGGTGGGCAGGGCGGTGGCAAGCAGGACGACGCCGAGTGAGCCGACGAGGGAGACGACCGCCAGGGCCCGGGCCAGGTCGGCGCGGCCCTTGGCGTGGGCGATGCCGTGTCCGGCCGCGGCGAGCATCACCACCACGAAGAGGGCGAGCTTGGTCGCCAGCGTGCGGCCGTAGCCGGGTTCGGCGAGCGAGGCCCAGGTGACCCCCCTGTGCCACGCCATGGCCCAGCCGGTCGCCAGCTGCACAGGCAGGAACACCGCTCCGGTCAGCATCCCGAAGCGGCGGCCGGCCGCGGCTGTGAAGCGGTCCTTGGCCTCGGGGGCGAGCAGGTGGCGGGCCAGCGGAAGGATCACCAGGGAGAGCGCCAGTTGGCCACCGACCCACAGGGCGGCACCGGCCACGTGCGCGAACCGCACCAGGGACCACCAGCCGACGGTGTCCACTACTTGCTCACCTCCACCATGCCGTGCGCACCTGCTTCGGCGTGGCGCATGTCGTGGTCGACGAAGGCGTAGTGGCCGGCCTCGGGGAACGTCGTCTCGACGAAGCCGCCCTGTGCCGGGGCCAGGTCCAGTACCTGGGCGCCGCCCGGTTGGTTCGGTTCGAGGAGGTAGGCGCCTTCCTTGTACACGGTGTCGAAGACGGTGCCGACGACGTGGAAGGCGATGCCGTCGCCGGGTCCGGCGGCGACCACCCAGAAGCGGGCCCGCTCACCGGCCCTCACCTTCAGGGGCTGCTGGGCGTACTGGTTGGCGACGCCGTTGAACACCCAGGCGTCCGGGGTGCCTGCACGCATCTTCGTCACCTGCGCGGTGCTGCCCGGGGTGCCGAGGTAGAGCTCGGAGGAGACCAGTACGTACTCGTGGTCCACCTTCGCGAGGCCCGGCGGGTCGATGACGACGGCGCCGTACATGCCGTTGCCGATGTGCTGGAGCATCGGTTTGGTGCTGCAGTGGTACAGCCATGCTCCGGCCTTCTCGGCACGGAAGCGGTAGACCAGGCGCTCGCCGGGCTGGATGGTGCGCATGGGCCGGTCGGGGGCGAGAGAGCCGGCGTGGAAGTCGATGCCGTGGCCCATGCCGTGGTCGTCGTTGACGAGGGTGACCTCGAAGACGTCGCCGACCTTGCCGTGCAGGGTGGGGCCCGGTGCGGTGCCGCCGAAGGTCCACATCTGCTGCTTGACGCCCGGGGCGACCTCGACCGTGGTGTGCGCGGCGTGCAGTTCGACCTTGTGGACCGTCCCGCCGGGTGCGGGGGTCAGGTCGGCGTCACGTGACTGCCAGCCGGTGGAGAAGTCGGCGGAGAGGTCCAGGCCGCCGCCGTCGGCGGCCGACTCGTGCCCCTCGTGTGCGCTGCTGTCCGTCGCCGTGTCGTCGTTCTCGCCGTTCTCGTCCTTCTCGTCCTTCTCGTCCTTCACGACGATGTCCATGGTCATCCCGGCCGCCTTGTGGCCCGGCAGGGTGCACCACGCCTCGCGGTTCTTGGCGACCGGTCCGAGGTCGAGGACTCGGGTGTCGCCCTGGGCGAGCATCGGGGTGGCGGGACCGTCCTCGACCTTGAGGTCGTGGCGCTGTGCGTCGTTGTTGGTGACCTTCAGCCGCACTGCGGTGCCTGCGGCCACCTCGATGCGGGCCGGGCGGATGCGCATGTCGGCCAGGGTGACGTCGACCGTGCGGGTGGTCCCGGCGCCCACGCCCGACGTCCCGGCGGCGCTCGTCCCGCCGCTCGTCTCCCCGCCGCTGTTGGCCACGAGCACGGCCAGCACGGTCAGGAGGGCGCCCGCGGCGGTGCCCCACAGGGCCGGGCGCCGTGACACGCCGGCCTTGTCCGCGTCCGGCGTCAGCCTCCGGCCGCTGTGGACGAGCACGGGCACCGCGAGGGCGAGGAACGCGGCCCCGGCCAGCGCGGCCAGCAGCACGCCGGTCGTGGCGGCCGGGCCGGGCAGCGGGAGTGCCGCCAGCGCGACACCGGTGTTGAGCGCCACCAGCCGTGTCAGCCAGCCACGCTCCAGCACCGCCCGCACGGCGGCGCGGTCCTTCGGGCCGCTGCTGAGGACGACCGGGAGCAGATAGGTGAGGGCGCCGATCAGGATCTGGGCGACGAAGCCGATGAGCAGTACCGGGAGCAGGGCGTCGATCCCGGTCTGTGCCGCCGCGAGCGGCCGGGTGACCAGCCATGCGAGATCTGCCGCGACCGCGATCAGCAGCCAGCAGGTGGCCGCGGCGAGCATCCAGGCCGCCGCCGCGGAGACGGGCCGGTTGCCGCGTACGGTGCGGACCAGCAGGTTGACGGCCAGGGCCACTCCCGCCGCGTAGAGGGTGAGGCCCGCCGCAGCGGGCCAGCGCCGGCCGAGAGCCAGTGCGGCGACCGTCACCAGCAGTCCACTGCCGGTGAGCCACAGCACCCACCGGGACACCTTCGTGGTGCGGTCCTTCATCCGTACGCCCAGCACGGTCGGCCACAGCATGAACAGCGTGCCCAGGACGGGCAGCCCGATCCAGCCGAGCAGCGTGACGTGGACGTGGGCCAGGCGCAGCCCGGCGTACCGGTCGGGGCCGCCAGCACCGCCGGTGGCCAGCATCCAGCCGAGGAGGGCACCGGCGATCAGGGCAGCCGTGGCCGCCCGGTAGTAGGAGACGATCGGCTTGAGCCGTCCGCCGAGCGCGCCCCGCCCGAGGCGGAGCAGCATCACCAGGTGCGCGGCGGCCGCGACCACCAGCAACGCGGCGGAGACTGCGGTCAGCACGGGCTGTACGGTCCACACTCCGATGAGGAGCCCGGCCACGGCGAGGTTCGCCGTCGCGAGCCGGGCGGCACTCCATCGTGCGTCGGGGATCTTCGCGTGCAGCAGGGCGACGGCGAAGTGCTCGCTCCAGATCAGGATGGCGGTGGTGACCGCGCCGAGCAGGAACATGTGCACGGCGAGCCAGCGCGCCACCGGCAGCGACTCCTGCGCCGCGACCGCCGGCAGGGCAAGGCCCAGCCACCCCACGACCAGGACGTGGGCGCGCAGATGACGGGCCTTCACACCGGACGCCCTGAATCTGTTGGGGTACTTGGAGGGCCCGCTCGCGTCGTCCTTGCCGGGCCCGCTCACGTCGCCGGTCCCGGGAGGCCCACTGGCGATGCTGGTCATGCCACTCCTTGGTGCTTGGCCGAACTCTCGCCCCGGTTCTCGAGGGACGCGCTGTGCCGAGGGATCGGCCCGTCCTCCGCGCCGACGCCGCCGGACAGCAGCGCGGCCAGTTCCCGCTGGTGGGGGAAGGAGCCGGGGGCGTAGCCGCACCAGGGCTCCTCGGCGTACGGGTCGCCGGTGACGCCGTATGCGCGCGATCGCGAGCCGCCGCAGACGCGGCGGAACTCGCACCGGCCGCATCGGCCGCCCAGCCGGTCGGGGTCTCTGAGCCCGGTGAACAGCTCGGAGTCGCGGTAGATCTCCGTCAGCGGTGTCTCGCGCACGCTTCCGGCACCCAACGGCAGGAAGCCGCTGGGATGCACGCTGCCGGTGTGGGAGACGAAGACGAAGCCGCGGGCCGCGTTGACGTCCAGGGGCGGTCGCCTGGCCCGGCGCGCTGCGGCGTCCAGGCCCAGCTCGGCCACCCGATCGCGCAACTCCCGGTACAGAGAACCGAGTCCGAGTACCGCCACGTGGTCGTCGCCGGTGGCGGCGAGGACCTGGCGCTGCAGGGCGACGCGGCGGAAGTGGTGGGCCTCGGTGGTCTTCGCCGGCACGGTCAGACCCACGTCGTGGACGAAGTTGAGGACATCCTCCACCTCGGCCGAGGTCAGTGCGCCAAGGGCGCGGCCACGTCCCGTGGGCACCAGGAAGAAGGCACTCCACAGCATCGCGCCGTGCTCGGCCACCAGGCGGACGATGTCGGGGAGGTCATGCAGGTTGTGCCGGGTGACCGTGGTGTTGATCTGCACCTTCATGCCCATCGCGCGGGCCGCGTCCCACGCGTCCAGAGTCCACCGGAACACGCCGGGCACGCCGCGGAACCCGTCGTGCAGTTCGGCGGTGGATCCGTCCAGGCTGAGGGAGAGCCCGACCGCACCCGCGGTGTGCACCTCCCGCAGCCGCTCCGGGGTGAGCGTGGGGGTGCCGGAGGGCGATACGGCGACCCGTACGCCCACCTCCTTCCCGTACGCGATCAGCTCCGTCAGGTCGGGACGCTGGAACGGGTCGCCGCCGGTGATCACGAAGATCGGGGCGGGCTGCCCGAAGGCGGCCACCTGGTCCAGCAGGTCCTTGGCCGCGCTGGTGTCCAGCTCCCGCGGATCGCGGTTCGGCACGGCCTCCGCTCGGCAGTGCAGGCAGGCCAGCGGGCAGGCACGGGTGGACTCCCAGATCACGATGAACGGCCGGTCCGCGACGTTCTGGTGCTGCCGTCGGATCGCGCGGGCGCCGCTCACCGGGCCCTCCGGCCTCGGCTCGTACGGATCGTTCGTCCGGCCACCCGGGAGTCAGGGCAGACGAGGCGGGCGGCCGGACGGTGACCGACCCGGCCCGTGCGCAGCATCCGTGACGGGGGACGGCAGCGGAGTCGGCCGCACGGATGCTGGTTGCAGTAGTACACGGGATACCTCCGGATCGTTCGCTGATCAGCATGCGCCGCCGCCCCGGGCCGGCGCGGCGGCCGATCAGTCCCTCGCCGGTGGGCCGACGGGCCCTGGGTCCGACCGTCGCGCCAGGGCCGAACGGCCCGTCCGAACGCACGCGGTGCTCCAGGCGCACGGCCCCTGAGCCAGTCGTCTGCACGCAGCGCGGTTACCGTGATCGCGGCGGGGCTGACCGAGGGGGATGCCGCATGACCGGTGGTCAGGAGCAGCGCGTATCCGCGCCCAGGGTTCTCGCGGTGGCCATCAGGGCCGCTCCGGCACCGGTCAGCAGGGCACCGAGGCCCATGACCAGGGTGGTGAGGTGCCATGCCTGGTAGGCGGAGAGCAGAGAACCGCGCAGGGTCTGGCCCATGAACGCGGTCTGGCGCAGTTTGGAGAGCTTCTCGTCGTCGCCTCCGGCGGCGTGCAGCTCGGTGGTGATCTCGGCGTAGGTGCGGCCGCCGGTGGCATGGGCGAGATTGCCCTTGATGAACTCGGCGTAGGCATGCGCTTCGGGGCCGGTTTCCACGCGTCGGCCGGCGTAGGCGGCGAGGTCGGCAGGCAGCCCGTGATGGGGGAAGGTGATCTTCTGAGCGGCCAGCTCGGTGCGGATCTCCTTTCTGCCGCTGCGACCACGCAGCACCATGACCGGGCCGGCGACGCCCAGGGTTGTGGCGACCGCGGCGATCAGGGTGCCGGCGCGACGGTGCGATGCGTCCATGATGTGTTGTCCTTCTTTCCTTGAGGTGGGGCTTCGGGTCAGCGGTGGCTGAGCCTCAACCGCCAGGTCGCGGGGCCGCGTTCCAGGTACTCCACGGCGAAGGTGCCGGGGCTGCGCTGTTCGATCTGCGCGAGCAGCGGCAGCGGGTCGTGCGGCGCGACCAGCACCATCGCGGTGCCGGCCGGGACGGCGTCCAGGGCTCCGAAGACCGTGGCGTGGCGCAGGGCGTGCGGAACCTCCCGCACATCCAGTTCGGGCTCGGCCGTCTCCTCCGCGCCGCCGCAACCGCAGACTCCGCCGCAGCCGCCGCTCTCCTCGATCTGCCCTTCTTGCATGTCCTGTCCTTCCTGGGTGTCGTGGTGGTCTTGGGCGCTGTTGCTGCCCGTGTCGTTCGCAAGCCGGTGGTGCATGTCCGTCAGTAGCGAGGCCAGGGAAACTTCCGGCGTCATGGCGAGCAGCGGCAGTACGAGGCCGTTCTCCTTGGCCATGTGTTCTTCGAAGAGCACCTGCAGGGCCCGGGCGTCCGCCGCCGCGCCCGCCGGGCCGGGTGCGGCACGCAGGGCGTCGACGAGCGCGGTGAGGCAGCGGTGTTCGCCGATGAGGCTCTCGATGAGCAGGCGGGCCTCGGGCACGCCGTGGGCTGCGGGGTAGAGCGCGGCCTCCTCGGCTGCGGCGTGCGGCAGCAGCGAGCGGTCGCAGAAGGCCACGAGCCCGGTGTGGATCTTCTCCGCGGTGCTCGGGTCGCGGTCCACGGCGGTGAGCAGCATCCTCACCCGTCCGGCCAGCTCCCCGGCCAGGCGGGCGTGATGTGCCTCGGCGGCCTGGAGGGCTGTGGCGTCCTCGGGGGCCGAGGCGAGGGTGAGCACGCTCATGACGGTGCCTCCAGCAGGTGTCACGGTCGGCTCGGCCGACCGGTGCGGGTGGGTATGACATCCCGGGGCATTCCGGGGCCTCCCGGGGCCTGCTGGGGCCTGCCGGGGCCTGCCGGGAGTCGACGCCGGGAAGAGGGATGCCGCGTCCGGCCGCGAGGGGCGGCCGGACGCGCGACCGAACCGGGCGCCACGCGCCGTACGCGCTACACCTGCGGCGGCCGGGGACGGGGGATTCGGCCACCTGGCAGGCACGGAATGCGGTCGTACGGATGGGCGTCTGCGGTTCGATCAATGCCAAGCATGCAACGCCGGCCGCACCGACTCCCCGGCCGACCGGACCTCACCGCAGGGACCATTGGGCCCTATTGCGGCCGGCCATGTGGGGCCGGAAGGCCGGCCGTCAGGGACCGCCGGCCCCAGGTGGGGGACGTGGTGCGCCGCATAGCGTTCCGGGTCATGGAGAACGATCAGAACGCACGGCAGCGGGAGTCGCGCACCGGTGAAGGGTGGCCGCTGGCCGCCCGTCGGCTGCTGACGCGCCGTGAGGTGTCCGCCGACGGACGTGCCGTTTTCGGCACGGGCGATCAGCAGTGGGAGGGCTTCTACCGGGACCGGTGGGCCCACGACAAGGTGGTGCGCTCCACGCACGGCGTGAACTGCACCGGCTCGTGCTCGTGGATGGTGTACGTCAAGGACGGCATCATCACCTGGGAGCACCAGGCCACCGACTACCCGTCCATCGGCGCGGACTGCCCCGAGTACGAGCCGCGCGGCTGCCCGCGCGGGGCGTCGTTCTCCTGGTACACCTACTCCCCCAGCCGGGTCCGCTACCCGTACGTCCGCGGCACGCTGCTCAAGCTGTGGCGCGAGGCCCGCAAGCGGCTGGGCGACCCGGTGGCCGCGTGGGCCGAGATCACGTCCGACCCGGCGAAGGCCCGCGCCTACAAGCGGGCTCGCGGCAAGGGTGGCCTGGTGCGCGCCGACTGGGACGAGGTGAGCGAACTGATCGCCGCCGCCCAGGTGCACACCGTCAAGACGTACGGCCCCGACCGCGTCGCGGGCTTCTCTCCGATCCCGGCGATGTCGATGGCGTCGTTCGCGGCGGGGGCACGGTTCCACTCGCTGATCGGCGGCACGCTGCTGTCGTTCTACGACTGGTACGCCGATCTGCCGATCGCCTCGCCGCAGGTCTTCGGCGACCAGACGGATGTGCCGGAGGCGGCGGACTGGTGGAACGCCGGCTATCTGATCATGTGGGGCTCCAACATCCCGGTGACCCGCACGCCGGACGCGCACTTCCTGACCGAGACCCGCTACAACGGCACCAAGGTCGTCGCGGTGAGTCCCGACTACGCCGACAACGTCAAGCACGCCGACGAGTGGCTCGCCCCCCACCCCGGTACGGACGGGGCGCTGGCGATGGCCATGGGGCACGTGATCCTGCGCGAGTTCCTGGTCGACCGCGAAGTGCCGTACTTCCAGGACTACCTGCGGAAGTTCACCGACGCGCCGTTCCTGGTGACCTTGCGCGAGCACGAACACGGTCTCGTCCCGGACGGGTTCCTCACGGCGGCCGACCTCGGCCGGGAGGAGGGGACCGAAGAGAACGCGGAGTTCAAGACCGTCCTTCTGGACCGGGCCACCGGCGAACCGGTGGTCCCCGGCGGCTCGCTCGGCTTCCGGTGGGGGGAGGCCGGGCGAGGCCGCTGGAACCTCGAACTGGGCGATGTCGTCCCGGAGTTGAGCCTGCTGGAGCGGGCCGAGGAGAGCGTCGGGATCGCGCTGCCCCGGTTCGACGAGGGCGACACCGAGGGCGGTTCGGTCATGGTCCGGGGCGTTCCGGTCCGCCGGATCGGCGGGCGGCTCGTGACCACTGTCTTCGACCTGATGCTGGCGCAGTACGGGGTGGAGCGGCCGGGTCTGCCGGGCAGCTGGCCGTCGTCGTACGAGGACGCGTCCGAGCCGTACACCCCGGCCTGGCAGGAGACCATCACCTCCGTGCCCGCCGAGCAGGCGGCCCGGATCGCCCGGGAGTTCGCCCGCAACGCCGAGCGCACCCAGGGCCGTTCGATGATCGCGCTGGGTGCCGGCACCAACCACTGGTTCCACTCCGACACCATCTACCGCGCCTTCCTGGCCCTGACCACCATGACCGGCTGCCAGGGCGTCAACGGCGGCGGCTGGGCGCACTACGTCGGCCAGGAGAAGGTCCGCCCCGTCACCGGACAGCAGCACCTCTCCTTCGCCTTCGACTGGCAGCGGCCCACCCGGCACATGGCGGGCACCTCCTACTGGTACCTGAACTCCGACCAGTGGCGCTACGAGGCGTTCGGCCCCGAGGAGCTGGCCTCCCCGCTGGGGAAGGGGAGGTTCCAGGGCAAGGGCTTCGCGGACTGCCTGGCGCAGGCCGTGCGGCTGGGCTGGACCCCGGGGCATCCCGGCTTCAACCGCAACCCCCTCGACCTGACCGACGAGGCGAGGGCTCAAGGGCGTGAGGTCGCCGAGCACATCGTCGACGAACTGAAGTCCGGGCGGCTGCGGTTCGCCGCCGAGGACCCCGACGACCCGGCCAACTTCCCCCGCGTACTGACCGTGTGGCGGGCCAACCTGCTGGGCTCCTCCGGCAAGGGCAACGAGTACTTCCTGCGGCACCTGCTGGGCACCGACGCGGCCGTCCGCTCGGAGGAGACCCCGCCCGAGCACCGGCCGAAGGACGTGGTGTGGCGGGAGGAGGCCCCCGAGGGCAAGCTCGACCTGCTGGTCACCATGGACTTCCGGATGACGTCCACCGGCCTCCTCGCCGACGTCGTCCTGCCGGCCGCGACCTGGTACGAGAAGGACGACCTGTCGTCGACCGACATGCACCCCTTCGTGCACGCCTTCACCCCGGCCATCGCCCCGCCCTGGCAGGCCCGCACC
Organism: Streptomyces phyllanthi; assembly: GCF_009377205.1. GTDB lineage: Bacteria > Actinomycetota > Actinomycetes > Streptomycetales > Streptomycetaceae > Streptomyces > Streptomyces phyllanthi. The sequence continues at coordinate 32,050 of NZ_VJZE01000012.1, read as the reverse complement.
GACTACGACACCTTCCTCACGATCGCCGACAAGTTCAGCGAACTGGCAGCCGATCACCTGGGCACCCGCACCGACGTCCTCGCCGTGCCGCTGCTGCACGACACCCCCGACGAACTCGCCCAGCCCGGTGGGGTCGTACGGGACTGGAAGACCGGCGAGTGCGAGCCGGTCCCGGGCCGGACCATGCCCAAGCTGGTCGTCATCGAACGGGACTACGGGGCGGTCGCGCAGAAGATGCGCGCGGTCGGCCCGCTCCTGGACAAGCTGGGCACCACGACCAAGGGTGTCTCCGTCCAGGTGGGCCCGGAGATCGACGACCTCCGGCGCCGCAACGGCACCGTCAGGGACGGAGTCGCCGCCGGACGGCCCTCGCTCGCCACCGCGAGCAACATGTGCGACGCGATCCTCGCCCTGTCCGGCACCACCAACGGACGCCTGGCCACCGAGGGGTTCCGCGCACTGGAGCAGCAGACCGGCAGCGAGGGCCTGGTGGAACTCGCCTCCGAGCGCGAGGCGGAGCGGATCACCTTCGCCGACACCCGCACCCAGCCCCGCTCGGTGATGACGTCGTACGAGTGGTCGGGCAGCGAGACCGGTGGGCGTCGCTACTCACCGTTCGTCATCAACACCGAGCACAAGAAGCCCTGGCACACCCTCACCGGCCGTCAGCACTTCTTCGTCCAGCACGACTGGATCGCCGAACTCGGCGAGCAACTCCCCGCCTACCGGCCCCCGTTGAACACCCCTCGGCACTACAGCGACGAGCACCTGCGCGACAAGGACCGGGCGGAGGTCACCGTCCGATATCTGACCCCGCACTCCAAGTGGTCCATCCACTCCAACTACCAGGACAACAAGTACATGCTCGACCTGTCCCGTGGCGGACCCACGATCTGGATGTCCTTGGAGGACGCCGAGAAGATCGGCGTGAAGGACAACGAGTGGATCGAGGCGTACAACCGCAACGGCGTCGTCGCCGCCCGGGCGGTGGTCACCCACCGCATGCCTGAGGGCACCGTGTACATGTACCACGCCCAGGACCGCAACGTGAACGTCCCGAAGACCGAGGTCAGCGGCAGGCGCGGCGGCATCCACAACTCGCTCACCAGGCTGCTGCTCAAGCCCACCCACCTCGCGGGCGGCTACGCCCAGTTCACCTACGCCTTCAACTACTACGGCCCGACCGGCAACCAGCGCGACGAGGTCACCGTCATCCGCCGTCGCTCGCAGGATGTGGAGTACTGACATGCGCGTGATGGCCCAGATCGCGATGGTCATGAACCTCGACAAGTGCATCGGCTGCCACACCTGCTCGGTCACCTGCAAGCAGACGTGGACCAACCGCACCGGCGTCGAGTACGCCTGGTTCAACAACGTCGAGACCAAGCCCGGCGTCGGCTACCCCCGCCGCTACGAGGACCAGGAGCAGTGGAAGGGCGGCTGGATGCTCGACAAGCGCGGACGTCTCGTCCTGCGCTCCGGCGGGAGGATCAAGCGGCTGCTGTCCCTCTTCTCCAACCCCGACCTGCCGTCCATCGAGGACTACTACGAGCCGGTCACCTACGACTACGACAACCTCGTCAGCGCCCCTGCCCAGAAGGACATCCCCGTCGCCCGCCCCCGTTCCGTCCTCACCGGCAAACCCACGGCCATCACCTGGGGCGCCAACTGGGAGGACGGCCTGGGCGGCGCGCCCGAACACGCCGGCGGTGACCCCAACCTGAGCGGGGAATGGGCCGAGAAGGTCAAGTTCGAGTTCGAGCAGACCTTCCTCTTCCACCTGCCGCGGCTGTGCGAGCACTGCCTCAACCCGGCCTGCGTCTCCGCCTGCCCCTCCGGGGCGATGTACAAGCGTGTCGAGGACGGCATCGTCCTCGTCGACCAGGACCGCTGCCGCGGCTGGCGGATGTGCGTCACGGCGTGCCCGTACAAGAAGGTGTACGTCAACCACGCCACCGGCAAGGCCGAGAAGTGCACCTTCTGCTTCCCCCGCATCGAGGCCGGCCAGCCCACCGTCTGCTCCGAGACCTGCGTCGGCCGCCTGCGCTACCTCGGCCTGTTGCTGTACGACGCCGACCGCGTCGGCGAGGCCGCCGCCACCCCTGACGAGCACGACCTGCTGGACGCCCAGCGCGGTGTCTTCCTCGACCCGCACGACCCCGAAGTCCGTGCGGCCGCACGGGAATCGGGCATCCCCGAGGACTGGCTGGACGCCGCCCGCCGCTCCCCCGTGTACGACCTCGTCATGCGCTACAGGGTGGCGCTCCCGCTCCACCCGGAGTACCGGACGATGCCGATGGTCTGGTACGTGCCCCCGCTCTCCCCCGTCCTCGACGCCGTCGACGCGGCGGGCGGCAACCAGGACGACCCCGACCACGTCTTCGCCGCCGTCACCCGACTGCGCATCCCCCTGGAGTACCTGGCGGAACTGTTCACCGCCGGGGACACCGACGTGGTCGCCGGGGTGCTGATGAAGCTCACCGCGCTCCGCTCGTACATGCGCGAACGCACCCTCGGCGAGGACGGCGACGAGGCCGTACTCAAGGCTGTCGGCCTCACCACCCGCGAGGCGGAGGACCTGCACCGCCTCCTCGCCGTCGCCAAGTACCAGGACCGCTACGTCGTCCCCGCCGCCCACAAGGAGGACGCCGCCGCGCTCACCGCGATGGAGAACCGCTGCCCGGTCGAGACGTCCGGCGACACCGAGCCCCGCAAGATCATGCTCGGCATCCCCACCCTGCGCCGCAACACCAATGCCGGAGGCCGTCCGTGAGCCCGCTGCCCTCCCCCAGTGCCGAACGCCTGGGGGGACCCCCATCGATTCCCGCCCTCGTCCGCGCCCGCGTCCGGGCAGCCGTACGCCGCCCGTCCCGGCTCACACCCGAGGAGACGGCGGGCCGAGCGCTGACACTGCGGCTCGTATCGCTGCTCCTGCAGTACCCCGACGCCGAACTGACCACAGCTCGGGCGGAGTTGACGACCGTGGTGGAGGCCCTGCCGGTCACGCCCGCGGCGGAACACCTCGCCCGGTTCACCGGCTGGTTCGCCGCACAGGATCCCGAGGCACTGGAGCGGCACTACGTCGAGATGTTCGACCTGCGCCGCAAGAGCAGCCTCTACCTCACCTACTACCTGCACGGCGACACCCGCCGCCGGGGCATGGCCCTGCTCACCCTCAACCAGCGCTACCGGGCCGCCGGCTGGGACACCGACGGCGGAGAACTCCCCGACCATCTCCCGGTCGTCCTGGAGTTCGCCGCCCTGGCGGGTCCGGGTGGCGGCGAGGCACCGCTGCGCCGGCATCGGCGCGGGCTGGAGCTGATCCACCGGGCGCTGACCGACGCCGACTCCCCCTACGGGCACGTCCTTGCCGCGCTGCTCACCCTGCTGCCGCCGCCCACCGAGGCCGACCGCGCGGCGGTGGCCCAGCTCGTCGCCGAGGGCCCGCCGAACGAGGAGGTCGGCCTCGACCCCTACGGGACGTACGGGGAGGGGGAGTTCGCTCCTCCCGGCACCTTCGTGCCGCCGCTGCCCGCCCCGCCGACCCATGTGCCGCCCGCTCCGACCAGCCGTACGGAAGGCCCCCGATGAACACCGCGCGCTCCCCCTTGGCCGCCTCGGCGAGCGGCGCCGATCTGCTCCTGTGGGTCGCCGTCCCCTACATCTGCCTCGCCGTGTTCGCCGTCGGGCACGTCTGGCGCTACCGGCAGGACCAGTTCGGCTGGACCTCCCGTACCACCCAGCTCCTCGAACACCGCTGGTTGCGCTGGGGCAGCCCCCTGTTCCATCTCGGCGCCTTCATGGTGATCGCCGGGCATGTCGTGGGACTCGCCATCCCCGACTCGTGGACCGAGGCCGTCGGCATCACCGAGCACGCCTACCACACCACGGCCGTCTGGGCCGGCTCGGTCGCGGGCGTCGCCATGGTCGCGGGACTGGGCATGCTGTGCGCCCGCCGACTGCTGACCCGCCGGATCCGGCTGGGCACCGACCGCAGCGACAAGTTCCTCTTCCCCCTGCTGTCCGCCACCGTCCTGCTGGGCATCACCGCCACCGCCGCCCACAACGTGTTCGGAGCCGGCTACGACTACCGCTCCACCGTCTCCGTCTGGTTCCGCGGCCTGTTCGTGCTCCAGCCCCATCCGGAGGCGATCGCCGGGGCACCGCTGCTGTTCCAGCTCCACGCCCTGACCGCCTTCCTGCTCTTCGCGGCCTGGCCGTTCACCCGGCTGGTGCACGTGTGGAGCGCCCCGATCGGGTACCTGGCCCGGCCGTACCTGGTCTACCGGCGGCGGACCGCGGCGGTGGCAGCCCCGACGGCAGGCGGCCGGACCCGGTCGGCCTCGGGCTCCCGGCGAGCCGCATGAGGCACGGACCCGCGCGGGCGCCGGACGCCACGAGCGCCCGGCGCCCGCAGGCAGTGGCCGCGAGCCGCCGCACGGGTTGGGTGATGGTCCTCACCGGGACCGTCGGCTGGCTCGCCTCCTTCCAGCTCACCGTGGACGACTGGCGGCTGCTGCGCGACCCCGCCCACCAGCCGCCCTGCAACATCAGCCCCGTCGTGAGCTGCGGCAGCGTCATGTCCAGTCCGCAGGGCAGTCTGTTCGGCTTCCCCAACATGTTGCTGGGTCTGGGCGCCTTTGCCGCCGTGACCGCCCTGGGCGTCGCCGTGCTCTCCGGGGCGCGCCTGCACCGCCGGCTGTGGCTCGGGCTGGACGCCGGGGCGCTGGTGGGGGTGGTGTTCGCGCACTGGCTGATCGGACAGTCGCTCTACGAGCTCAACAAGCTCTGCCCCTACTGCGCCGCCGTCTGGGGCGTCACGATCGCCCTTTTCTGGTACGTCACCCTGCACTGCCTGGAACGGGGAATCGTCCCCGTGCCCCGGGGCGTGCTCTACGTCGTCCGGGACACGCACTGGATGCTCCTCGGCGCCTGGTACGGGATCATCGTGCTGCTCGTCCTCACCCGCTTCTGGCCCTACTGGAGCAGCCTGGTCTGACCGGCCGGCGCACTCCGCACAAGCCGCTCAGGGGCCCCTGCCTCACCGGCGAAGCAACCATTTCCTGGCGCGACCCGGCACCACGGGATCAAACATCACTCACGGGATGAAACGCCGTGACAGCGCCGCCTCTCACGGGCGAGGCGACGTTGCGGACTTCCCGCAGGCCGGGATGGTGCCGTCGCAAGCGGCTCTCCAGGCGTTGCTGAAGCGTGAACCAGGAAGCGGGGCAGCCGTCGCAAGTGCCGCCGAGGCGGACGGTGACGACGCCGTCGTGTACGTCGACGAGGTCGATCGTGCCGCCGTGGGATCGGGCGAAGTCACCCACTTCCCCGGCGAGGACCTCTCGTGCCGCGCGGTGCAGCAACGTGTCGTCGTGGCCCTGATCGGTGCCGACGGCCGGGATCCATCCAGAGGGGTCGTCGAGGGCGGCGTGGAGTGCGGTGCGGACCCGGGCTCCCTCTTCGGTCCAGGTGTGGCCCGGACCGAGAAGGGTGACGACAGCCGCGGGTTCCAGCATGATCTGCGCGAGGGTGCCGTCGGCCATCAGCGTGGCCAGCGGGGCGGGTACCTCGGCGAGCGGGCCGGTGCCGGTGAGGGTTCCGGCGGGGATGATCCAGCGGAGCCGGTCGGGATGGCCGGCGACTGGCTGGGGGTGCATGGGAATCATCGGGTCGGCTCACCCGCCCAGCAGGACGGTGGCCGTTCGGGCCAGGTAGGCCATCAGCCAGGCCAGGACGGTGAGGTAGGTGAAGGCGATCGTCGGCCATCTCCAGGTGCCGGTCTCCCGGCGCAGGACCGCCACCGTGGCCATGCACTGCAGTGCGTACACGAAGTAGACCAGCAGCGCGGCGATGGTGGGCGCCGTGAACACCACTTCCCCGGCACGCGGCCCGTCAGAGTAGGTCATGCTCGCCAGCGCCTGCGCGGGCTGGTCGGGGTCCTCGGCGGCGGCGACCTGTCCGAGGGTGGCGACGAAGGTTTCCCGGGCGCCCTGGGCCGACAGCACACCGACGTTGATGCGCCAGTCGAAGCCCAGCGGGTCGAAGACGGGGGCGACCAGGCGGCCCAGGCCGGCGGCGTAGCTGTGGTCGACGCTGTAGGCGGACACCGCGACGGAGTCGGAGGCGTCGACGCCCGCCGCGCGCAGCTGCGCGTCCGTGTGCAACGGCAGGTTGAGCAGCAGCCACAGCACGACGCTGGTGGCGACGATGACGGTCGTGCACTTGCGCAGGAAGGCGCGCGCGGAGGACCACATCGCCACCAGCACCGCGCGCGGGGCGGGCAGCCGGTAGGGCGGCAGCTCCATGAAGAACGGCATCGCCTGTCCGTGGCGGTCGCCGAGCCTCTTGAACACCCAGGCGGCCGGCATTGCCGAGACCGCGCCCAGCAGGTACAGGCCGAACATGACCAGGCCCTGGGCGCCGAACGGGCCGACTCCGGCTGAGGGGTCGACCAGCAGGCCGATGAGCAGCACGTAGACCGGCAGCCGCGCCGAGCAGGCCATCAGCGGGGCGGCCATCATGGTGGCCAGGCGGTCCCTGGCCGAGGGCAGGGTGCGGGTGGCCATGATGCCGGGGATCGCGCAGGCGAACGACGACAGCAGCGCCACGAAGGCCCGGCCCTCCAGGCCGAAGCGGGCCATCACCCGGTCCATCAGGAACGCCGCCCGCGCCATGTACCCCACCCCCTCCAACAGGGCCAGGAGCAGGAACAGCAGCACGATCTGCGGAACGAACACGAGCACGCCGCCGACACCGCCGATGAGGGCATCGCCCAGCAGCCCGGACAGCCACGGGTTGCCGACGTGGGCGTCCACCTGGCCCGACAGCCACCCGCCAAGCGATTCCACCCAGCCCTGCAACGGGGCGGCCAGGGTGAAGACGGTCTGGAAGAACAGCACCATCACCGTGAAGAACACCGCCGTCCCCCACACCGGATGCAGCAGCACCGCGTCCACGTGCTGGGTCATCCGATGGCGCTCAGGGGGCCGGTAGCCGGCGAAGGCCAGGACCGAGTCCGCCCAGGCGTCCCGCTCGCCCGGCTGCGTGGGCGGTGGCACGGCCGGTGCCTGCCAGGTGCGCCAGGTCGTGAGCTGCTCGCGCAGCTGCGCGATGCCCACCCCGCGGTGGCCGACCACAGGCAGCACCGGTACGCCGAGCGCCTGCGCCAACGCATCGACGCCCAATCGGCCCTGACGGCGCGCCAGTTCGTCGGTGAAGGTCACCACGACACAGGTCGGCAGCCCGCGGGCCAGGACCTGGGCGACGAACCCGAGGGAGCGCCGCAGCGTGGTGGCGTCCACGACGACCAGCAGCGCGTCCGGCCGGTCGGCGCCCTCGAGTCGTCCGTCCAGTACGTCGACGGTGATCTGCTCGTCCGGGCTGATCGGCTCCAGGCTGTAGGTACCCGGCAGGTCCTCGACCATGTGCCGGTGGCGGCCCGTCCGGGCCGTCCCGACGAAGCGGGACACGGTCACGCCGGGGTAGTTTCCGGTCTTGGCGCGCAGGCCCGTGAGGCCGTTGAAGACGCTGGTCTTGCCCGAGTTGGGTGCCCCGACCAGGGCGATCCGCGGCGCCTCCGTCAGGGTCGCGTCCGCGCCGCCGGCGTCGTGGCAGCCCGCGTTCACCGCTCCGCCTCGGTGACGTGCACGCACTCCGCCTGCGCCCGGCGCAGACACACCTCGTAGTCCCTGACCCGGTAGAGGACCGGTTCACGCAGGGGCGCCCGGCGTACCACCTCCACGACCGCTCCAGGAGTGAATCCGAGGTCGTGCAGTCGGCGGACAACAGCGGGTTCTCCGTCGTCGACGACCGCGATCACCACGACAGCCGTACCGGGTGCCAGGTCCGCCAAAGATCGCGGTGGGGCGTCGACGACGGTGGTCCCCCGGCCGTTTGCTTCCTCGAACACCCCGTCAGTGCCACTCATGTGTGTCTCCACGGCATTGCGCCGAGCACAACCGCCCAGCAAAAGATCACCAACAAGGTGAAGTTAGCCTTGCCTGTCCAGCGAAGACCTGGGGCTTGCGGCCCTCAGGCATGGGCCCCTTGGCCCTCGCAGCCGGGCCACACGGCCCAAGGGGCAAGCCGGCTGCCAGACGGGCAGGCGCACGTCAGGCCCGGGCACGGCGAGTCGCAAGACGTGCTCGGTGGCGCCGAGGTGAGGCAGGAGAAGGCCGCGCATCGCGCCGAGCGTGCCGAGGGCGCGTCCGGCCGCCCGGGACGGGTGGCAGGCGGCCGGACGGTGACCGAGCCGGGAGGACACCGCTTCCAACTGCGGCCTCTGGAATGGAGAACGCGCAGCCGGCAGATGGAGGCGGCGGCCCGTGGCCTCCTCCCGTTCGATCTCGGGAAGCAGCATCACCGGACCGCGGAAAGGTGCGCTCGGGCCGAACGGTCCCTTGGCGGGGGCTGTTGGTCCCGGACCACGAGCGATGTTCTGGTCCATCCGGCCCACCCACACCAGGCGCTTCGGACCGGGCGTCGCACCGGGAACGGACCGTAGCGTTCACTCGCAGGGGCAGAACCGGCGCGGTGGCCTCGGAAGCCGACGACGAGAGGGAGCATCGACTCGTCACGCGACAGGGACCGGCGCGATGTCAATTCCCTGCGGTCACACGCTTGTCCTGCACCTCGAACGCGAAGAGCTCTCCCTCCTCTGCGACTTGAGGCTCACCGGGCCCGCGGCTGTCTGCACCGATCGATGGCCGGCGCTTGTGCACCCGTCACGGCGGTGACAGACCTTCGTCGGCCCCAGCCCGACAAGCCTTCACTCCCTCCGTCGGCGCGGCCCGGTCGAGCACGGCGTGCCATCCGGCCCCACGCCCACCGGCTGCATGCCGCGACCCGCTCACAGAAAGACGCGCATGATCTTCGAAGACCTCCGGACGGCCCGCCGCAAGGACCCCGCCCTGCACGGCGCCCACGTGGTCGAGGTCCTGCTGTACCCCGGCCTGTGGGCGATTTGGGCCCACCGGGTCGCCCACAGGCTGCACCAGCTCGGTGTACCGCTGCTGCCCCGGCTGCTGTCCCAACTTTCCCGCGCGCTGACCGGCATCGAGATCCACCCGGGTGCAGTCGTGGGCCGCCGCTGCTTCATCGACCACGGCATGGGCGTGGTCATCGGCGAGACCGCCGTCCTGGGCGACGACGTGATGCTGTACCACCGCGTCACCCTGGGCGGCACCGGCTGGTGGACCGACACGAAGGCCGCCAAGCGGCATCCCACCATCGGCGACCGGGTCGTCCTCGGCGTCGGCGCAACCGTGCTCGGCCCGGTCCACGTCGGCCACGACACGATCGTCGGCGCGCACGCTCTGGTCCTGCGCGACGTTCCCGCCCACTCCCGCGTCCACGCCCCACAGGCGGCCTCCACCACCCGCCCCCACGGCACGGCGCCGGCGGCCCACGCCGGGATCCTCACCTCGGCAGACAAGGAAGAAGGACGGCCATGACGGCGACGCACCCCTCGATCACGCCCTCGGTCATGCCCTCGATCACGGCGCTGATAGGCCGGACCCCTCTGGTGGCGTTGCGCCGCTACGGCACGGACCTGCCCGTGCGCCTGGTCGTGAAGCTGGAGTCCGCCAACCCCGGCGGCAGCGTCAAGGACCGGATCGCCCTGGCGATGGTCGAGGACGCCGAAACCACCGGCGCGCTGCGGCCCGGGCAGGGCATCGTCGAACCGACCAGCGGCAACACCGGCATCGGCCTGGCCATGGTGGCCGCCGCCAAGGGCTACCCGGTCACCTTCACCATGCCCGAGAGCATGAGCACCGAACGTCGCGCACTTCTGCGCGCGTACGGCGCCGAGCTGATCCTCACCCCTGCCGCCGAAGGCATGACCGGCGCGGTCGCCTGCGCCACCGAACTGGCCGAGCACCACGGCTGGTTCATGCCGCAACAGTTCCGCAACCCGGCCAACCCCGACGCCCACCGCCGCACCACCGCCCAGGAGATCTGGCAGGACACCGCCGGACAGGTCGACATCCTCGTGGCCGGCGTCGGCACCGGCGGCACCGTCACCGGCGTCGGCCAGGTCCTCAAGGAGAAGAACCCCGCCATCACCGTGGTGGCCGTGGAACCGGCGGAGTCGGCCGTCCTGTCCGGCGGCTCCCCCGGCCCGCACCGCATCCAGGGCCTCGGCGCCGGCTTCGTCCCCGACGTCCTGGACACCGAGGTCTACGACACCGTGCAGCGCGTCTCCGCGCCCCAGGCCCGCGCCGCGGCCAGGCGCCTGGCCCGCACCGAGGGCATCCTCACCGGAGTCTCCGGCGGAGCCGCCCTCCACGCGGCCACCACCGTCGCCCCCTACCCACAGCACCAGGGCGCCCTGATCGTCGTCGTCCTGCCCGACACCGGGGAGCGTTACCTCAGCACGGACCTGTTCCACGACGAATAGCGGCACGGCACTACGGAGCCGGAGCACAGAGGAAAGCCATGAACCGCGCGGTTCACCGGCGCGCTCCCGGTCGCCGTCCGGTAGCGGGGTGATCCCGCTTTTCACGCACAAGTGCTTCCGGCCTGCTGACGCCGCCCGGCGAGACGGGCCCACTGGCCCCTTCGATCGGGACGTTCGGCCCCCGCACCCCACCACCACTCCGAGTTAGGTTCGCCTAAGTAACACCGATGCAGGCAGAGAGCGAGGCACGAACATGGCATCGACAGACCATTCGGCCCTGCAGAAGACCATCCCCCTTCCCGGCGACGGACTGGACGCGTCCCGCATGCCCGGCCACTGGCTGCTGGCCCGCCTGGGCAAGCGGGTGCTGCGCCCCGGCGGTGTGGAGCTGACCCGGTGGATGCTGGACGCCCTCGGCGTGGACCCGGAAGACCGTGTGGTGGAGCTGGCCGCCGGCCTCGGAGCCACCGCCCGGCTGACCCTTGTCCGCCGCCCGGCCGCCTACACCGCCGTCGACCGCGACGCCACCGCCGTGGCGGCACTCAGCGCCCTCGCCGCCCCCGGCCCGACCCAGGTGCGCGCCGTACGGTCGGACGCCGCGGACACTCGGTTGCCGGACGGCGACGCCACCGTCGTGTACGGCGAGGCGATGCTGACCATGCAGCCCGAACCCGCCAAGCGGCGCATCGTACGGGAGGCCCTTCGTCTGCTCGACGGCTCCACCGGCCGGTACGCCATCCACGAACTGTGCCTGCTGCCCGACGATCTCGACCCGGCACTCGCCGAGCGGATCACCCATGACCTGCACGAGGCCATCCACGTCGGCGCCCGCCCCCTGACCCCCACCGCCTGGAGTGAGCTGCTCGCCACCGAGGGTTTCACCGTCACCGCCATCAAGACGGCGCCGATGGCACTGCTCGAACCACGCCGGCTGATCGCCGACGAAGGAGTGGTCCCCGCGCTGCGCATCGCCGGCCGGGCACTGCGCAACCCGGCCGCCCTGCGCCGCGTGCTGCACATGCGCAGCGTCTTCCACCGCCACCGCGACCATCTGGGCGCGATCAGTCTGCTCGCCGTCCCCACCCCGTCCCAGCCCTGAGGAGGAACCCCGGATGACCGCCACCGTGATCACCGACCTGGCCGCCGAACTGACCGTGCCCGAGGACGGCACCCTCAGCCGTGTCCTGTACCGCGACGACCGTCTGCGCGTGGTCGGCTTCGCCTTCGCCGCCGGCCAGGAACTGACCGAGCACACCTCGGCCCTGCCCGTCGTCATCCAGGTCGTCAAGGGCCGTCTCGACCTCGTCCTGGGCGAGGAGAAGACGGAGGCGACGCCTGGGAGCTGGATCCACCTGCCCGCGCGGCTGCCGCACACGGTGCGCGCCACCGAGCCCAGCGTCATGCTGCTGACCATGCTGCCCGTCCCCGAGTCGTCGGGAGCCGGGGTGCCCTCCGCGGCATGACCGACGCCGGTCGTGTCACTGCGTGATCAGCACACCAGCGCCGCTGCCACCATGGGCGGCAGCACGTCGCGCAGGTCGGTGACCCGAACGTGGCCGGCCTGCCGCTCAGTGAACTGCGCGACGGAGATGCCCAGGGGGCCGAAGGACTCCGCGAACACGCGGCGCGCGTGCGGGGTGCGGTCCACCGACGCGGGTCGTTACCGGCGGTCGGCGAAGGACGTACGGAGATCTCCTCCCCGTCCTCCAGGAGATGAGGCAGCGCCGGCACGATCCCGGCCGCGCGGATGAGGTCGTTCAGCCGGCCGAGGCCCTCACGCACCTCAGGGCCGCCACCATCAGTTCGGGACCGATACCCCGGGCGGCGGCCATGTCACCGACCTCCCTCGAACGGCATTGTGCCCGGCGACGCTTCGGCCGCCGGGGCCCGGCCGGGTCTCGCAATGGGGCCGATCGGCCCACACAGGACGACCCCGTTGGTCTCTGCCGCCATCGATCGCCGATCCGTCACCGTAGGTCGATGACGAGATCCGTCGCACCCGGAGGGATACAGATGCTGAAACAGAGTGGCAGGGTGCGGCTCTGGCGCTGGCGGCGCAACCCGCTCAAGCGACGCTCCGACATCGCCGAAGCCTGGTTCGGCGTGGCAGCGGCGGTGCTGCTCCTGCTCATGGTGCCCGCGGTGGGGATGGCGGTGGCCGACGTCGGCGAGCGCTCCGCCCTCGACCGGGCGCAGGGCCTGCACCGCACCGCCGCACGCCTCGTCGAGGACGCCCCCGCCACGCTGTCTCGGTTCTCCGGGCCTGCGGACGGCCATGTGCGGGCGACCGTGCGGTGGACGACGTCCGCCGGCTCACCCAAGACCGGCGAGGCCCTGGTGTCGGCGGGCAGCAAGGCAGGCTCGTCCACCACGGTGTGGCTCGATGACGCGGGCCGTCTTCGTCCCACCCCGCCCACCCCGGCTCAGGCCGGCTCGCAGGGAGCCGTCCTCGGCGCGGCGGCCGGGGCGGGTGTGTGCGTGGTGGTCGTGGGTTGCTGGTGGGTCGTCCGGGTACGGCTGGATGTGCGTCGCAGGGCGCAGTGGGACCGGGCCTGGGCGGAGTTCAACGCCCACCGGGGCCACCGGCACGCGTGAGACGCCTCCAACAGCGGGGCCGAACTCAGTCCGTCATGGAGGCGGCATGCGCCGGCGGACCTCCGACAGCTCCGGCCGGTTCGCGTCACTGATCATCAGGGCCGTATGCTCCCCGGCCTCGGGCCGTTCGGCCCTGCTGCCGCGTCCGCTCCGGTGACACCGTGACAACGGGCCGCTCGAGGCCCCCCGTTTCCCCCCAAGGAGGTCCTCGCCATGCCCCGTACCGTGACCGTCGGCCTGGACGGCTCACCCGAAAGCCTCGCCGCCGCGCAGTGGGCCGCACGCGAAGCGGAACGACGGGGCCTTCCGCTGCACCTGGTGCACGCCTGGGACTGGCAGCCGTACACCCGGCCGGTGCCCCCTACCGCGGCGCAACGGCACTGGGGCGGCCGCGTCCTGCGCGAGGCGACCGAGCAACTGCACGACCGCCACCCCCATCTCGAGATCACCTCGGAGCAGGTGCCGCAGCCGCCCGTGACGGCACTGCTGGCGGCGTCCGCCGAGGCGGACCCGCTGGTCATCGGCTCACGGGGCCTGGGTGGTGTCGTCGGCTTCCTGGTCGGCTCGGTCGGGCTCGCGCTCACGGCGCAGATGTCCCGGCCCATCGTCCTCGTACGCTCCGACGCACGCGCCGAGGACGAGCACCAGCCGGACGCGGACTGCCACCCGTCGACCGCCACACCGTTCCGGGACGTCGTTCTGGGCCTGGACCACGAGCACCCCGACGACGCGGTCATCGCGTTCGCCTTCGAGGCCGCGGCCCAGCGCGCGGCCCGACTTCGGGTCGTGCACGGCTGGAGCCTGCCGCCCTACGTCGCCTACGACCCCGCTGCGGACCCGGGGCTGAACGACGAACTCGCCCGCCAGGACAGAAACGCCGTCGACGCGGTCCTGGCACCGTGGCGGGAGAAGTTCCCGGGCGTGGAGGTCGACGAGCAGACCGCGATCGGGAACGCCGGCGCCCACCTGGCGGACGCCGCGGCTGATGCGTCGCTGGTCGTCGTCGGCCGGCGTATACGGCGCACCCCGCTCGGTGCCCACATCGGGCCCGTCACCCATGCCGTGCTGCACCACGCGACGGCGCCGGTCGCGGTGGTCCCGCACGACTGACCGCGTAGCCGTGTGATCGGAGATCGTGCAGCGATACGGCCCCTGCCCGCGCGAGCGCCGACCCCAGAAGTTGCCGCGTATCGGGGCGAGTTGGCACAACCGTGCAGACCACAGGCAACGGCAGGAAGAGCCGTACGCCCGCCGGAGCAGCATCGTCCGGGTGTGTTGCGGCCTGGTGGCCGGGGAGGGGATCCGCTTGGGCTGCACGGAGGGCAGAGGGCAGGCGAAGGGCGTTCGTCCCTGCGTTCGGCTCCGAGCGGGGCTCAGCGTCCTTCTTGCCGCAGCCGGTCCTGGGCCTGCGTGGCGATGACCGCGGCCTGGATGCGCCGCTCCACGCCGAGCTTGGCGAGCAGGCGGGAGATGTGGTTCTTGACCGTCTTCTCCGCGAGGTAGAGTCGCTGGCCGATCTGACGGTTGGTCAGGCCCTCGCCGATCAGGGCCAGAATCTCCCGCTCCCGGGCGGTGAGCCCCGGCAGGGCGTCCGGCTCCTCCTCCGGCTGCTGGTCCTGGCGCAGCCGGGCCATCACCTTGGCGGTGGCGCTCGGGTCGAGCAGGGACTGGCCGGCGGCCACCGTGCGGACCGCCGACACCAGGTCCGTGCCCTGGATCTGCTTCAGCACGTATCCGGAGGCTCCGGCCATGATCGAGTCGAGCAGGGCCTCCTCGTCGTCGAACGAGGTCAGCATCAGGCAGGCAAGCTCCGGCATACGTGAGCGCAGCTCGCGGCAGACTGTCACGCCGTCTCCGTCGGGCAGGCGCACATCGAGCACGGCCACCTGCGGACGCAGCGCGGGAACACGCACCAGGGCCTGCTCGACGGTGCCGGCCTCGCCGATCACACTGATGTCCGGCTCGTCGTTCAGCAGATCGCGCACCCCGCGGCGTACCACCTCGTGGTCGTCCAGCAGGAAGACCCGGATCGGGTTGTCGGTACCGGGTCGCTCGCTGTCCGCCATCGACGGCTCCTGTCCTGTGTCGTCTGTCTCCGGAACCGGAACCCGCCAGATGGGCGGGACCGGTCCTTCCCTGTCTCAGATCCTGCGCGATTCCGGGCCGAACGGCCAGGGCCGACCGGCCCTTTTCGCTCTGCTGTTCCCGCGTACCCACGCGTACCGGTTCTGATCGGCTACCCGGCGCCGGGCGCCGCCGAACGCGGAGGAGACCAGGCGGGCCCTCACCGTGAGGACCATGCCGTCCAACTCGGGACCATCGGCCCCTGGAGCCGCGGCCGCGTGGTCGTGAAGCTCGGGACGAGGGCCGGCGCCATCGTCCACGGCCCGCTGATCCCGTATCCGGAGGTCTCTCCCATGATTCGCCCCATCGCCGTCGGCCTCGACGGCTCCCCCGAAAGCCTGGCCGCCGCCGATTGGGCCGCCCGCGAGGCGCTGCGCCGTGCCGTGCCGCTGCATCTGGTACATGCCTGGATCCGGCAGCCACACGACGTACCGGTCACTCAGGACCTGGACACGCAGGAGCACTGGGCCGAGCAAGGCGGGACGAGGGTGCCCCCGGCCGGAGGCGGGGGGAGCATTCTGCAGGAGGCCGAGGAGGAGCTGCGCGGGAGGCATCCGGAACTGACGGTCAGCACCGAGCGGATATCCGATACCGCAGCCGAGGTGCTGCTGGGCCAGGCGGAGAAGGCCCGGATGCTGGTGCTGGGCTCCAGCGGTCACGGTGCCATTGCCGGGTTCCTGCTCGGTTCCGTCGGGCAGCAGGTGCTCGCCCGGGCGAACAGCCCGGTGGTCATGGTGCGGGCCAACGCCCGCTCGGCCGCCAAGCACGACGGTGGCGAGGTCGTGGTGGGGCTCGACGACCCGGGCGACCCGACTGAGTCGCTGCTGGAATTCGCCTTCGACGCGGCCGCCACCCGCAGGACCGCACTGCGCGCCGTGCACGCGCCGAACCTGCCGCCGCTGTACGGGCATGGCCCGGTTGTGGGGCAGCTGGCCAGCCAGGAAGGCGGTATCACGGGCCAGGCGAAGAAGGCGCTGGCCGACGCTCTCGAGCCGTGGCGCGAGAAGTACCCGCAGGTCCCGGTCGCCCACACGGTCGAGCTCACCCGCCCGGCCGGAGTCGTACTGCGTGCCGCCGCGCAGGCCGGACTCGTGGTGGTCGGCCGCCGGGTGCACCGTCCGGCGCTCGGTATGCGCATCGGGCCCGTGGCCCACGCGGTGCTGCACCACGCCGCCGCCCCGGTCGCCGTGGTGCCCCACGACTGAGGGCCGGTTCCCGGTCGGCTCGAGGCCGAGTGGCCCCACCCCCGGGGACGTCCGGTACCTGCCGCAGCAGCACAGCCCGTTCGAACCTGGAACCGCACCAACCAGACAGACCGAGGAGCAGCACATGAAGGCAGCAGTCGTCCGGTCCTTCGGCGAGCCGCTGGTGATCGAGGACCGCCCGGACCCGGAGCCCGGCCCCGGCCAGGTCCGCGTCCGCCTGGAAGCGTCCGGGCTGTGCCACACCGACATCCACGCCGCGCACGGCGACTGGCCCGTCAAGCCCAGCCCTCCGTTCGTCCCCGGCCACGAGGGCGTCGGCATCGTCGAGGCGCTCGGCGACGGAGTGACCCACCTGGCCGTCGGCCGGCGCGTGGCCGTGCCCTGGCTGGGCTGGGCCTGTGGGCGGTGCGAGCACTGCCTGTCGGGCTGGGAGACGCTCTGCGAGAAGCAGCAGAACACCGGCTACAGCGTGGACGGCGGGTACGCCGAGAAGATGCTCGCCCCGGCCGACTTCGCCGCTCCGGTCCCCGACGGCATCGACCCGCGCGACGCGGCCCCGCTGACCTGCGCCGGCGTGACGACGTACAAGGCGCTGAAGGTCGCCGACGTACGTCCCACTCAACTGGTGGCGATCTCCGGGGTCGGCGGTCTCGGGCACCTGGCCGTGCAGTACGCGAAGATCGCCGGAGCCACCGTCGCCGCGATCGACGTCACCGACGACAAGCTCGAACTCGCCCGCGAGCTCGGCGCGGACATCGTCATCGATGCCCGCAAGGAGGACCCGGCCGAGGTGCTCAGGCAGCACGGAGGCGCCCACGCGGCGATCGCGCTGGCGGTCAACGAGCAGGCGTTCGCCTCCGTGTACGGCGGTCTGCGGCGCGGCGGCAAGCTGGTCATGGTCGCCCTGCCCGCCGGCGGAACGATCCAGGTGCCGATCTTCGACACCGTCCTGAACGGCACCTCGGTGATCGGTTCGATCGTCGGCACCCGTCAGGACCTGGACGAGGTGTTCCAGCTGCACGCCGCCGGACGCACCGAGGTGATCTACGAGACCCGGCCGCTGGACACCGTCAACGACTCCATCGCCGACGTCCTCGACGGGCGGATCAAGGCCCGCATCGTCTTCGAGATGTGACCCGACCGAACCAGTCCGCCGTGCGTCGTACGCCTCGGGAAGCAGGATGAAAGGGCCCACCGTTGCGACGTGTGCGGCGAGGCCGCCGCCGATCCACTGCTCGCCCGCGTCCTCACCGGACTCGGCGTCACCAGCCTGTCCATGGGTGCCGCATCACTGCCGTACGTGCGCGCCGAACTCGCCCGGCGCACCCTCGCCCAGTGCCGGTGGGCAGCAGCTGCGGCCCGCGCCGCGGACACCGCCGAGGAGGCTCGCGCCGCGGCCCGCACCGCCCTGTCCGGCAGGGACGAACCGGTCGGTGAGGCTGCCTGACGCCGTTGACCGCCCCTCGCCCCCGGTCAGCCGGCAACCGGACCATCAGCACTGCCGCCGGTTCCGGGCCCCGTGGCCGGCGGATCAGGGGCGGGTCGGCCCGGGAGCTCGGGACCAGTCGGCCCTGCCCCGTCAGGCCGGTGCGCGGGAAGCTGAAGGGGCATCGAGGGGCCGGCCACCCGGGACGGTCCAACGGGACAGCAGCGGCCGGACCGGCCGCCCTCACCCGAGAGTTCCGGCCCCCGATGCCCATCGCGGGAGCACATGGACCGACCAGCGGGGATACGGGCCGTCCCGCAGCGGCCGTACGCAGGGACAGCCGGTCGCCCTCCACAGGAACCAGGCGAAAGGGAACTGCCGTGAAGATCTCCAAGGTCAGCGAGGTGATGACCCCCGACGTCGTCCAGGCGCGCCCGGAAACACCGTTCAAGGACGTGGCACAGCTCCTGGCCCGGCACCGGATCAGCGGCCTGCCGGTGGTGGACGCGGACGACAAAGTCCTCGGCGTCATCTCCGAGACCGACCTGATACGCCGGCAGGCAGCGAAGGCCGAACGGGGCCGGGGAGACCGTTTCCGGCCGTCAACCCTGCGCCGGAAGGCACGGATCGCGGCGGCCAAGGCCCGCGCCATGACCGCCGGGCAACTGATGTCGACACCCGCGATCACCGTGCACCCGGAGCAACGCGTCGCGGACGCCGCACGGGTGATGGAGCGTCACCAGATCGAACGGCTTCCCGTGGTGGACGAGGAGGACCGCCTGATCGGCATCGCCACTCGCCGTGACCTGCTGCGGGTCTTCCTGCGCACCGACGAGGAGATCCGGAAGGAGATCATCGACGAGGTCCTGACCCGCGCCATGTGCCTGCCGCCCCACACCGTCATCGTCTCGGTCCACGACGGCACGGCCACGCTGGAAGGACGCCTGGAACGCCGTAGCGACATCCCGGTGGCTGTCCGGCTGACCTGGCGGATGGACGGCGTGGTGGGCGTGATGAACAGCCTCACGTTCCGCATCGACGACACCCGCCCACCCGAGAAACACCCCTCCCGCCGGATCGCCCACCACTGGCTCCCCGAGCGGTAATCCCCGGGCCCCTTCGGCGGCGCATCGCTGATACGGCGACCACGATCGCCCCGACGTCACCATGCCCGACTCCGCCGGCCGTCCGCGCGTCGCCGAGCACCTGGCCGGCCAGGGCCGGGTCACCGACCTCGACGGCTTCCTCACCGACATCGCCGTCCGCGAGGAACAGATGCCCACCGGCCTGGAGCCCGCGCGCCGTGGACTTCGGCGCCCCGGAGGGCCTGGCCGACCTGATCTTCATGATCGCCACGCGGACGGCGCCGACGACGCCCACCTGAGCATCCTGTCCGCACAGACGCGGTGATCTCCGCCCACGACATCCCCGTACGGGAGAAGGAACGCTTCGCCGGGAAGCCGACCGTCGACGTCGGCGTCAAGGCAGCCGTCGACCGCCCCGGCGAGCTGATCGACAAGGCCCGCGGCAAGGCCGAGCGCGGCGCGACCACCGCCCCGGCCGCTGCCGCCCGCACCTCTCCCATCGACAGGGGCACCGCGCAGGCGACCGCTTCGGCATGAAGCCGCGCAGCTGGCTGATGTCCGGCGTGAGCTGCATGGTGCCGTTCGTCGCCGCGGGTGGTCTGCTGATCGCGGTCGGCGGCCGGCACTTCGGCTGATGGGAGGGCGGGCCCGTCGCCGTGCCGGCGGTGATCGCCGCCTTGCTGACGGACACGTACGTTCCGGCTCGATATGGGTGGCAGCTTTCCTGATCGCGCACGGGCTGCTGCGCCCCGGCGTCTGGACGGCGCCGCAGCAGCTCGGCAGTCCGTCCCCGTTCGCCCCCCGGGCACTCATGGGCCCTGGCCGCCGCCCATATCTCGCCCGCCCTGCTCCAGCCACAGCCCATCTCGCTCACGCCGTAATGGGCTCCTCGTTCACAGCGCCCGCAGGCCGTGTTCCCGGAACTGCTCGCGCACTCGCTCGGTCAGGTTCGGGTGCGGCGCGGGTGTGTCGTGCAGGGGGAAGGGGATACCCAGCGCGTCGTACTTGTGGGCGCCGAGCTTGTGGAACGGCAGGACGTCCACCCGGTCGACGTTGCCGAGCCCGGCGAGGAACGCGCCGAGTCCGTCGACGGCCGCCGGGTCGTCGGTCCAGCCGGGGACCAGGACGTAGCGGATCCACACCGGGACGCCGAGCCGGTCCAGGCGAGTTGCGAAGGTGAGGGTCGGTGCCAGGTCGCCGCCGGTCAGCTTCCGGTAGGTCCGGACGTCGAAGGACTTGATGTCCAGCAGGACCAGGTCGGTGTCTGCCAGCAAGTCGTCGGTCGCGCGGGCGCCGAGGAGTCCGGAGGTGTCGAGGGCGGTGTGCAGGCCGAGTTCCTTGCAGCGGCGGAAGATCGCGGCCGTGAACGCGGGCTGCAGCAGGGCCTCACCGCCGGTGAGCGTCACTCCCCCGCCCGCGGTGGTGATGAAGGGCCGGTACTTCTCGATCTCGGCCATCACCTCGTCGACGGTGGCCTGCTTGCCATCGCGCATGTGCCAGGTGTCCGGGTTGGCGCAGTACAGGCAGCGCAGCGGGCAGCCGCTGAGGAACAGCACGAACCGGGTCCCGGGGCCGTCCACTCCCGTGGACAGGTCCCAGGAGTGGACCCGGCCCGTCACCGGCTCGACCGTGGTGCTCACAGCGATCCGTGGAAGGTGCGGCTGATCACGTCGAGCTGCTGCTCGCGGGTCAGGCGGACGAAGTTGACGGCGTACCCGGAGACCCGGACCGTCAGCTCGGGGTACTTCTCCGGGTGCTCCATGGCGTCCTCGAGCGTCGCCCGGTCCAGGACGTTGACGTTCATGTGGAAGCCGCCGGACGCCGTGTACGCGTCCAGGATGCCGACCAGATGACCTGCTCGCTCGGCCGGGTCGTGGCCCAGGCCCTCGGGCGTGATCGTCGTCGTGAGCGAGATGCCGTCGCGGGCCTGCTCGTACGGGAGCTTGGCCACCGACAGGGCCGAGGCGGCCACCCCGTGCCGGTCACGGCCGTTCATCGGGTTGGCGCCAGGTGCGAACGGGGCACCGGCGCGGCGGCCGTCGGGCGTGTTCCCTGTGTGCTTGCCGTACACCACGTTCGAGGTGATGGTCAGCACCGACTGGGTGTGCTCGGCGTCCCGGTACGTGGGGTGCCGGCGCACCTTCGCCATGAAGGACTCCACCAGGTCGGCCGCGATGGCGTCGGCGCGGTCGTCGTTGTTGCCGTACGCCGGGTACTCGCCCTCGACCTCGTAGTCGACGGCCAGTCCGGTCGCATCCCGGATGACCTTGACGCGGGCGTACTTGGCGGCCGAGAGGCTGTCTGCCGCCACCGAGAGGCCGGCGATGCCGCACGCCATGAAACGGTGCACCGGATAGTCGTGCAGCGCCATCTCGATGCGCTCGTAGGCGTACTTGTCGTGCATGTAGTGGATGACGTTGAGCGCGTTGACGTAGGTGGCCGCCAGCCAGTCGAGCATGCGGTCGTACGCCGCCGACAACCCCTCGTGGTCCAGGTACTCGCCGGTCAGCGCGGGCGCCTCGGGCGCGATCTGCTCGCCGGTCATCTCGTCCCGGCCGCCGTTGATCGCGTACAGCAGCGCCTTGGCCAGGTTGACCCGCGCGCCGAAGAACTGCATCTGCCGGCCCACCGCCATCGCCGAGACACAGCAGGCGATCGCCGTGTCGTCGCCGGTGCGCGGGCGCATCAGGTCGTCGGACTCGTACTGGATGGCGCTGGTGTCGATGGAGACCTGCGCGCAGAACCGCTTGAAGCCCTCGGGCAGCCGCGGCGACCACAGGACGGTCAGGTTGGGCTCGGGGGCCGGGCCGAGGTTGTAGAGGGTCTGCAGGAAGCGGAAGGAGGTGCGGGTGACCAGGGTGCGGCCGTCGGTGCCGATGCCGCCGATGGACTCCGTCACCCAGGTGGGGTCGCCGGAGAACAGCGCGTCGTACTCGGGAGTGCGCAGGAAGCGGACGATCCGCAGCTTGATGACGAAGTCGTCGATCAGTTCCTGGGCCCGCGTCTCGTCGATCGTCCCCTCCTCCAGGTCGCGCTGGAGGTAGACGTCCAGGAAGGTGGAGGTGCGGCCCAGCGACATCGCGGCGCCGTTCTGCTCCTTCACCGCCGCCAGGAAACCGAGGTAGAGCCACTGCACCGCTTCGTGCGCGGTCGCCGCGGGCCGAGTGACGTCGCAGCCGTACGAGTCCGCCATCCGGGTCAGCTCGGCCAGCGCCTTGATCTGTTCGGCCAGCTCCTCCCGATCGCGGATGACGTCCGGGCCGGAGGGCCGCGCGTCCAGCAGGGCCCGCTCGGCGCGCTTGGCCTCGATCAGCCGGTCGGTGCCGTACAGCGCGACGCGCCGGTAGTCGCCGATGATCCGGCCGCGGCCGTAGGCGTCCGGCAGTCCGGTGATGATCCCGGCCTTACGGGCGGCGCGCATCTCGGGGGTGTAGGCGTCGAAGACGCCGTCGTTGTGGGTCTTGCGGTAGGTGCTGAAGACGCGCGTGACGAAGGGGTCGGCCCTGTAGCCGTACGCCTTCAGCCCGTTCTCCACCATCCGCAGGCCGCCATTGGGCATGATCGCCCGCCGCAGCGGGGCGTCGGTCTGTAGGCCGACGATCAGTTCGCGGTCGCGGTCGATGAAGCCCGGCCGGTGCGAGGTGATGGTGGAGGGCAGGACCACGTCGACATCGAGGATGCCCCGCCGCCGCTCCTCGGGGAACAAGGCGGCAACCTTGCCCCAGACGGTGAGCGTGCGCTGGGTCGGTCCGGCCAGGAACGCCGCATCACCTTCGTACGGCGTGTAGTTGGCCTGGATGAAGTCGCGTACGTCGACCTGGTCCCGCCAGAGCGTACCGGCGAAGCCCCGCCATGCCTCGGTCGCCACCCGGGGTCCAGCTGTCACCGTTGCCGTCATCGCCGGTCTCTCCCTCACTCTTCCCGTGGAACTTCTTCGCTCTTGATGCTTGTCGCTCGCGATGCCTTCGGGGAGGGCCTCTGGGCGCACCGGGGACGCGCCACCCGTCCCTCTCGTGCCGGGCCGTAGGTCCCTGTCAGGCAGAGCACAGGCAACCGGGGCACCTCCGCCGACGAGCGGAGGTGCCCCGGTCCGAGGAGCATCCGGCCCTCAGAGGAGCCAGCGGTTGCGGCTGACGAAGGGCAGCCGCGCCCAAGCCCTGCCCAGACCCCAGGTGGCGCCGGCGCCCGCCGCCGCAAGCGCGATGAGGACGACGGCGTAGACGAGGTGGTAGTCGGCGAACGGGTTGGTCGACATGCTCGCCGATCCGTCGGACAGGTGCCTGGCCGGCGGCCACTCCGCGATCCACATCAGCGCCATCATCGCCGTGCCGGCGACCGCTGCGAGCCGCAGGCCGATGCCGGCGATCAGGGCGAGGCCGATGCCGCCCAGGCCGAGCATGAACAGCCAGTTCGCCCAGGCGGCCCCGGCCCAGTCGTGGAAGGTGGACTCCATCGGCCCGACGGCCACGCCGCTGAGGAAGCCCTTGGTCGGCGAGCCGCCGTCGATCCAGCCCTTGCCGGACGGGGTCGCGTAGCCGAAGCCGAACGTCTTGTCCAGGAACGCCCACAGGAAGACGAAGCCGGTCAGCAGACGCAGACCGGCGAACACGTACGCGCGGGTCGCCGTCGCGGCGGCTGTCGTCGCGTCGGCGGACGCGGTAGCGGTCCCGGCCTTGCTCAGGGACGGGAAGCGGAACCCGCGGTATCGGTGGGGGTGACCGTGCACTGCCATGATGCTCATCCCTTTCGAGGGCTGTGACGCGCAGGATGCGGACGACTCTCGTTGCGTCTTCAATGTCCCGCGTCGACTACGCCCGTCGGAGGGGCTGCAGGGCCCGGACAGCGGGCCGAACGGCCCTCTGTGTCCGGACCCGTTGGCGTCGGTCAGCCGTCCCAGGACCAGTCGGCGACCTCCGGCAGGTCGGTCCCGTGGACACGGATCCAGTCGTGGTGACGCAGGCGGGCGTCCTCCATGCGCTGGCGTACGGCCGCGGCGCGCACCGCGAGCCCGGGGACACGGTCGATGACGTCCATGACCAGGCGGTAGCGGTCCAGGTCGTTACGGACGACCATGTCGAAGGGCGTGGTCGTGGTGCCGATCTCCTTGTAGCCCCGCACATGAAGGTGCGGGTGGCCGGTGCGGCGGTAGGCCAGGCGGTGGATCAGCCACGGGTAGCCGTGGTAGGCGAAGATCACCGGCTTGTCCGGGGTGAACAGGCCGTCGTACTCGAAGTCGCTCATCCCGTGCGGGTGTTCCTCGCTCGGCATCAGACGGGCGATGTCGACGACGTTGACGACCCGCACGGCCGGCTCGGGCAGATGGCGGCGCAGCAACTGGGCGGCTGCCAGCACCTCCTGGGTCGGCACATCGCCCGCGCAGGCCAGGACCACGTCGGGCTCGCCGCCGCTCTCACTGCCGGCCCAGTCCCAGATCCCGGCGCCGCGCGCGCAGTGGACGCGGGCCTGCTCCATCGACAGCCAGTCGAAGCAGGGCTGTTTGCCGGCCACGATCACGTTCACGTAGTCGCGGCTGCGCAGCGCGTGGTCGGCCACGGAGAGCAGTGTGTTGGCGTCCGGCGGCAGGTAGACCCGTACGGCCTCCGGACTCTTGTTGAGGATGTGGTCGACGAAGCCGGGGTCCTGGTGGGAGAAGCCGTTGTGGTCCTGACGCCAGACGTGCGAGGTCAGCAGGTAGTTGAGGGAGGCGATGGGGGCGCGCCAGGGCAGGCGGCGGGTGACGCGCAGCCACTTGGTGTGCTGGTTGACCATCGAGTCGACGATATGGACGAAGGCCTCGTAGCAGGAGAACAGTCCGTGGCGGCCGGTGAGGAGGTAGCCCTCCAGCCAGCCCTGGCAGGTGTGTTCGGACAGGATCTCCATCACGCGGCCGTGCCGGTCGAGGTGCTCGTCGACGTCGAGGGTGTCTGCCTGCCACGCCTTGCCGCTGGCCGCGTAGACGGCCTGGAGCCGGTTGGAGGCGGTCTCGTCGGGGCCGACGAGACGGAAGTCGCGCCGGTCGGCGGTGTTCCGCATGACGTCTTCCAGCAACTGGCCGAGGACGCGGGTGGGCTCGTGCAGGGTGGCGCCGGGTTTGTCGACCGGGACCGCGTACTTCTCCAGAGGCGGCAGGGGCAGTTCGCGCAGCAGCAGCCCCCCGTTGGCGTGCGGGGTGGCGCCGAGCCGTCGGGCACCGTCCGGGACGCAGTCCAGCACCTGGGGGCGGGGGCTGCCGTGCTCGTCGAACAGTTCCTCGGGCCGGTAGGAGCGCAGCCAGGCCTCCAGCTGCCGCAGGTGCTCGGGGTTGTCGCGGACGGCGGCCAGCGGCACCTGGTGGGCGCGCCAGGTGCCCTCCACCGGCAGGCCGTCGACCTCCGCCGGACCGGTCCAGCCCTTCGGAGTGCGCAGCACGATCACCGGCCAGCGGGGGCGCTCGGTCGCGCCGTCCTCGCGTGCGGCGCGCTGGATCGCGGCGACGCGGTCCAGC
Source organism: Streptomyces phyllanthi (assembly GCF_009377205.1). Classification (GTDB taxonomy): domain Bacteria; phylum Actinomycetota; class Actinomycetes; order Streptomycetales; family Streptomycetaceae; genus Streptomyces; species Streptomyces phyllanthi. The sequence continues at coordinate 6,729 of NZ_VJZE01000012.1, read as the reverse complement.
GCCGTGTCCATGGCGCGCGCCATGGCCTGGTGGACGGCCGCCGGGTCGTCGCCGGTGACGTGGACGGGGTCGTGGCCGTAGCCGCGCAGGAGCTCGTCGAGCTCGGACTCGGGGAGGCGGGCGAGTACCGTCGGGTTGGCGATCTTGTAGCCGTTGAGGTGCAGGACCGGCAGGACGGCGCCGTCGTGGACGGGGTCGAGGAACTTGTTGGAGTGCCAGGACGCGGCCAGCGGACCGGTCTCCGCCTCACCGTCGCCGATCACGCAGGTGACGACCAGGCCGGGGTTGTCGAGGGCGGCACCGTAGGCGTGCGAGAGCGCGTAGCCGAGTTCACCGCCCTCGTGGATGGAGCCCGGTGTCTCCGGGGCGACGTGGCTGGGCACGCCGCCGGGAAAGGAGAACTGCTTGAACAGCCGGGCCATGCCGTCGGCGTCCCGGGTGATGTCCGGGTAGGTCTCGGTGTACGAGCCTTCCAGCCAGGAGTTGGCGAGGACGGCGGGTCCGCCGTGGCCGGGGCCCCAGACGCACAGGGCGTCAAGGCCGCGGGTCTTGATGACGCGGTTGAGGTGGGTGTGGACCAGGTTCAGGCCCGGGGAGGTTCCCCAGTGGCCGAGGAGGCGCGGCTTGACGTGTTCGGGTCGCAGCGGTTCGGTCAGCAGGGGGTTGGCCACGAGGTAGATCTGGCCGACGGCCAGGTAGTTCGCGGCGCGCCAGTGGGCGTCCAGGGCGTTGAGTTCCTCGTCCGTGAGTACGCCGGGGGCCTGCTGCGTGTCGGCGGGCATGGGGGCTTCCCTTCCGGGTCGGGGCGTCGGGCAAAGGGTGCGCAACGGTCCGCACCTCTCCACTCTCCGCCCACCCGCCCCGGGCCGACAGGGCCGACCGGGCCATCCGCTTCACCGCGGTGCCCGCCATCAGGTCGCCGGCACCAGCACCACCGGGCAGTGGGAGTGGTGCAGCAGGGCGTGCGCGACCGGACCGAGCTGCGGACCGACCCGGCCCGTGCGGCGGTGCGCGCCGATGATCACGACGCCGGCCTCGCGGGTCGCCGCCAGGAGAGCGTGGCCCGGGCCGGTACGCACCGTGCGGCTGTCGACGTCGACCTCGGGGTACGCCTCCCGCAGTCGGGCGATGCTGAACCGCGCGACGGCTTCCTCCGCCCGGTCGTCGCGGGCCTGGCGCTGCTGGCCGGGGCTCGTGGCGGGGACCAGCGAGGGCAGTTCGGGTGTGGTGTGCCGGTGCGCCCGGGAGTGCAGGACGTGCAGCCGGGTCCCGCGCCGCTCGGCTTCCTGGAAGGCGTAGGCGGCCGCGTCCGCGTCGGCGTCGCTCTCCAGGCCCAGCAGCACTTCGCGCCCGTTGTCGCAGGGGTGGTCCCCGCGGACGACGAGCAGCGGACCGTGCGTGTGCGCGGCCAGCCGCTGACTCACCGCGCCCGCCAGCAGGCCGGTGACACCGCCGAGCCCCCGGGTGCCCACCACGGTGAGGACGGCGCTCTCGCTCTCCCGTGCCAGCGCCCGCACGGCGCCGTCCTCCACGGCCCGGGTCTCCACCGGCAGGCCGGGATGACGCTCGTGGACCCGTGAGGCCGCCGATGCCAGAACCGGCCCCGCCTCGTCGCGGTCGGCCACGGCGTACACGATGCGCAACGCGGTGCCGCGGCGCACCGCTTCCTCGGTGGCCCGGTCGAGCGCCCGTACGGCTACCAGCGAGCCGTCCACACCGACGGCCACATGACGGAGAGTCATTGTCTTGTTCCCTTCTCTTCGTGCGCGGGGTACGCAGCCCTCGTGGGACCGAGAACCGTGGGCAAGCTCGCCGTCGGCCGACTGGGCGTCGATCCCGCGGCGGCTCCACTGCGGATACTCGTCGTCCACGGCCCCTCCGGGCAGGGGCCGACAGTGCCCATCGGAACGCCGATCGGCCCCCGTGTCGCCGGGCCGACCGGTCCGGGCCCGGGCCCGGACGGACGAGAGGAAAAGCGAAGGAGGAAAAGGGAAGGAGGAGAAGGGGCGTTCAGGCGGTGAGGTCCACCCCGTACAGGGTGCGTCCGCCGACGAGCTCACGACCGGTGACGAGTTCGGGCTTGATACGGACGAAGACCTCCTGCGGCGAGGGCACCCAGGAGACCGGAACGGTGCGGGCCAGGCGCTCGTGCTCGGCAGGGTCGGTCACCACCGTGGCCCGGCCCGTGACGACAACGCTCCAGCCGGAGTGCCGGACCGCGTCGACGTCATCGGCCTCGAAGGCGACCACCGCCCCGTCGATCGCGCGGACCAGTTCCGAGGCCGCGGAGGTGCGCAGCACAACCGCGCCGTCGCCGTCCACGCCGAAGTTCACCGGCAGCACGGCGGGCAGGGCCCGGCGCGTGTAGACAATGCGGCCGACGGGCACCTTGGCCAGCCGCCGCAGGCACTCCTGGCGCCCGAGTTCGTGGAAACCGTCGTTGGGGTACATCAGCCAGCCCGTCTTTCGCCTGGTACAGCGGTTATGCGTCCTTCCATCCTGAGCCGGACGAGGCCCAGGAGTGAGGGGCCATCGGTCCCGGCCATTCCGGAGAACGACCTGGACGTCCTGGGGCGGGTCGGGCCCCAGGGGCAGTGCCACGGCACGGGTGCCCCTCCCGAGGCCAGGGGACCGTCCGGTCCACTGCGTTCCGGCTGCGTCTCAGCCGACGGCCAGGTCGGGGCGCACCAGGGTCCCCGACCTCCCGTGGACGATCTCGTACGCCGCGTCCAGGGCGCCGATGGCGGCCAGTCCCCCGGTGCGTTCGACGAACCGGGCGGCGGCCTCCGTCTTGGGGCCCATGGAGTCGGCGGGGAAGCCCGCGCGGCGCAGGTCGTCAGGGGTGGCGTCGAGGACGGGCTGCGGGTCGGGGGTGCCGTAGCCGGTGTACACGCACGGGACGTCGGTGAGGATGAGCAGGAAGTCGGCCTTGAGTTCCTCGGCGAGCAGGGCGGCGGTGAGGTCCTTGTCGACGACGGCGTCCACTCCGTGCAGCGCGCCGGTGTCGCTGTCGGCGGTGACGGGCACGCCTCCGCCGCCGGCGCAGATGACCAGCGCTCCACAGGTGAGCAGGTCGCGGATGGTCTCGGTCTCGACGATTCCCTCGGGCGCTGGTGAGGCGACGACTTGGCGCCATCCTCTGGCATCCCTGGCGATGTGCCAGTCCCGCCTTCGCGCGAGGGTGCGGGCGATGTCCCGGGGGTACACCGGGCCGACGCGTTTCGTGGGCCGTGCGAAGGCCGGGTCGTCGGCCCGTACGAGGGTGTGGGTGACGAGTGCGGCGATCTTGCGGCCGGGCAGCGTGTCGTGCAGAGCCCGGACCAGCAGCGAGCCGATCAGGCCTTCGGTCTGGGCGCCCAGCAGGTCCAGCGGATAGGGGGCGGTCAGCACCGGGTCGGCCGCGCTCTCCATGGCGAGCAGGCCGATCTGCGGCTCGTTGCCGTGGGTGACGACGATCTCGTGTTCGAGAGCGAGAGCGGCGACGGCGGTGGTCACCCGGTCGATGTTCGCCTGCTGCACGGCAGCGTCGGGGCGTTCGCGCCCGTGCAGCAGGGCGTTGCCGCCGAGAGCGATGACGATGCGCATGGCTTGAATCCTCCAGGTGGCCACGGGGACGGCCTTGATGGCCCTTCGATCCGTGGAAGGCGGTGCGTGCCTGACGTTCGGGTTACCGGTGGCGGCCGGTGCCTTGCCGTTGACCTGGTACGGCAGTTCCAGGCTGCTCCGGCTCAGCGATGGGCCGCGATCCGATCAGGTCCGCGGGGCGCCTCGGCCGCCCGCACGAGGGCCGGCCTGCGGCGATGGATGCGGCGGCGCCGCAGTGCCCCTTCCACTTCCATCGGGTTGGCTCTTGTCTCCATCGAACCTCCGGGCCCGTCCAGGCGCAGGGTGCCGAAGGGCCCGGGCGGGGTACCGGACGACCCAGTCATGGGGTCGGCCGGCCCATGGCCCGACACCAGGCAGGGGAACCCGTCGCCGCCGTCGGCCGCGGGACAAGCGGCGCGCCCGGCTGAACATGATCGCGCACCTGCTGAGCACCGTGCCGTACCACGAGGTACCGCCGCTGGTGCTCGACCTGCCGCCGCGCCCCGTCGACCGGCCACGTACGGCCGCCGCGCGATCTGCAGACCTGCGTCCCCGATCACGCGGCGGGTCTCTGAGCCGGTCGTCGTATCAACTCCGCTGCGGCACGACGGCGACCGGGCAGGCGGAGTGGTGCAGAAGGGTGTGGGCGACGCGCCCGAGCTGGAGTCCGAAGGTCTGCTTCCGCCGCCGGGCGCCGACGACCAGCAGGTCGGCGGTGGCCGAAGCGTCGAGCAGCACCTTGCGGGCCGGGCCCTCGGCGGTGCGCCGGCGCACCTGCACGGACGGGTACTTGGCGGCCGTCTCGTTCAGCGCGGCCTCCAGCGTCTCGGCGGCCCGCTGTTCATGCAGGTGGGCAGGCTCGCCGGCGAGGAGGGGGTGGTCGGCGGTCTCGTGTGCGGGGCACCGCCAGGCCCGGACGGCCTCCAGTACGGCACCCCGTCGCTCCGCCTCCTCGAAGGCGAAACGCACAGCCGCAGAACCGTGCGTCTCCTCGCCGACACCGAGCAGGATGCGTCCATGCGTCACCGGCTGTTCCTGTTTGTCCTGGCGGCCGCGCAGAACGACCACCGGGCAGGTGGCGTATGCGGCCACGGTCAGGCTGACGGAACCGAGCAGCAGCTCGGCGATGCCGCCGCGCCCCCGGCTGCCCAGGACCAGTGCGGAGGCGCGTCGTCCCTCCCGCACCAGCGCGTACTCCGGCTCCTCGGCCAGTACCTCGGTGGACACCTTCAGGTCCGGTTGCCGGGTGCGTGCCCGTCGGGCGGCGCCGTCGACGATCTCGTCGGCCAGCACCTTGTCGGACGGCTTGCCGAGGTCCTCGGCCAGCGCGGCACCCTCGTACCACTCCCACAACGAGGCGTGCACCAGCCGCAGCGGCACCCCGCGCAGCACGGCCTCGTCCGCCGCCCAGTCGACGGCCCGCAGACTCGGCTCGGAGCCGTCCACGCCCACGACCAGAGGGAGTTCCATGGTGCCGTGGTGTACCTCGTTCATGGTGGTTTCTCCTCGATGGTCTCGGCGGCGCGTCAGTCGTGTGCGACGACGGCGACGGGGGCGGTGGCGTGGTGCAGCACGGCGTGCGTCACGGGGCCGATGTGGGCGCCGAGCGGGCTGTGGCGGATCCGGCGGCCGACGACGAGCAGGGACGCCTCGCGGGAGGCCTCGACCAGTTGAACGGCGGGACTACCGGAACGGGACTCCTCGATGACCTGGACGGCCGGGTACTTCTCCTTCCAGCGGTGCAGCACCTCGGCCAGCGTGGCAGCGTCCTGCTTGCCCAGCACGGCGTTGAGCTCGGGGTCGGCGGGCAGGCCGTAGGCGAAGTACGGCGGCAGGGCCCAGGCATGGACAACCAGCAGGGGTGTCACACGGCGGGCAGCCGCCTCGAAGGCGTGGGCGATCACCGTTTCGTCGGGGTGGTCGGTGTCGAGCCCGAGGACGACGGGCCCGCCGACGGCCTGCTCGCCGGCACGAACCAGAACCACAGGCTGCTCGGCGTGCGCCACGACGGCCTGGCCCACGGAGCCGACGAGGAATCCTCCGATGCCGCTCAGTCCCCGGGAGCCGAGGACCAGTAGCTCGGCGTCCTTCGCCGCCTGGGTCAGCATCTCGGCGGGCCGGCCGGAGACCTGCTCCACGGTCACGTCCAGTCCAGGGTGACGCGACCTGAGCCCTTCGACCACCTCGCGCGGGATACCCCCCATCTCGCTTCGCTCGCTCCACTGCTGACGTGTATCGGCACCGAGGAGCTGCGCCAGGGCCAAGGGCTCGGGGACCGCCTCCCAGACGTGGACGAGCTTGAGCGGCAGAAAGCGCCGCTTCGCCTCGCGGGCCGCCCACTCCGCCGCGGCACGGCTCTCGGCCGAGCCGTCGAGACCTATGACGACACTGCGGGTCATGTTCTGCCTCCTCATCGGGGATTCGAGTCCAGCGTGGTGGTGCGGGGGCCGGTGGCGCAGGGGGCCGCAGGTCCCCGACCGGGGCCAGTGGACCCTGTGGGCGGTGACATGCGGTGGGGCAACGGGGCTACCGGTACTCGTGGCTGAAAGGGCGACATCCTGGCCGGGGTGACGATGGCCGCCGGCTCATTCCCCGGGTGATGGCGTACGCGGGGGTGGCCGGGCCGCCGCCGGTCACCGGGCTGCGGGCGATCCTGCCCGCGCTCGTCGTGTACGCCCTGCTCGGCTCTTCCCGCCTGCTCTCGGTCGGCCCGGAGTCGACGACCGCGCTGATGACGGCGACGGTGGTCGCACCGCTCGCCGCCGGAGAGCCGGCCCGGTACGCGACGCCGGCCACACTCGCGATCGCGGTGGGGCCGCTGAACGTGGTGGCCCGGGCGACGCGGCCGCTTCCTCGCGGATCTGCTGTCCCGGCCCGTGCTCATCGGCTATCTGGCGGGCGTGGCGTCGGCCATGTGCCCGCGGGCGCCGTCGTTCTCGGTCGCCTCCGACAGCGGCACTGGCAGCGGACAGGGCCGACGGGCGGTCGGTCCTGCACCATCCGGCCCCCGCACGGGCGGGACCCGTGGGGCCGCTGTGCCTGAATCGATGGGGCCGTTCGGCCCCTCTTCGCCCGGCGCCGCGAATCGCCGCCGAAACGCGGTCCGATGCCTGGTACACAGAAGACGGTCGCCCCCTTGGGATG
>NZ_VJZE01000129.1 GCF_009377205.1 Streptomyces phyllanthi | reverse complement strand
CGGTCACCGTCATGCGGCGGCCCTCCCCGTGACGGTGGGCGTCATAAAGGCAGCCCTTTCGGTGGCTGTCATGCGGCGGCCCTCCCCGTGGCTGCGGCCATCACGGATTCCTCGGTGGCTTCGGAGCGGGGGATCTCGGCGGTGAGACGGCCCTCGTGCATCACCAGCACGCGGTCGGCCATACCGAGGATCTCGGGCAGGTCGGAGGAGATCATCAGGACGGCGACGCCGTCGGCGGCCAGTTCGCTGAGCAGCCGGTGCACCTCGGCCTTCGTGCCCACGTCGATACCGCGGGTGGGCTCGTCGACGATCAGCACCTTGGGGCCGGTGGCCAGCCACTTGGCGAGGACGACCTTCTGCTGGTTGCCGCCGGAGAGCGTGGACACGGCGTCCGCGATCCGCGCGTACTTGACCTGGAGCTTGACCGCCCAGTCGAGGGAGCGGCTGCGTTCGGCGCCGCGGTCCATCAGTCCGGCCCTCACCGTCGTACGCAGTCCGGTGAGGCCGATGTTGCGCTCGATGGACATGTCCATCACCAGGCCCTGGGCACGCCGGTCCTCGGGGACGAGGGCGAGCCCGGCGGCCATGGCGGTGGAGGGGGCGCCGTTCGTCAGCGCCCTGCCCTCGACCTCGACCTCGCCCGCGTCCCAGCGGTCGACGCCGAAGACGGCGCGGGCGACTTCCGTACGCCCGGCGCCGACGAGCCCCGCTAGGCCCACGATCTCGCCGTGCCGTACGTCGAAGGAGACGTCGGTGAAGACGCCCTCGCGGGTCAGCCGGCGCACGCTGAGCGCCACCCCGCCCGCCTCGACCTCCTGCTTGGGGTACAGCTCGTCGAGGTCGCGCCCGACCATACGGCGCACGAGGTCGTCCTCGGTCATGCCGTCCAGCGGTTCGCTGGAGATCCAGGCACCGTCGCGCAGGGTCGTGACGCGCTGGCAGATCCGGAAGATCTCCTCCAGGCGGTGCGAGATGAACAGCACCGCGGCGCCCTGTTCGCGCAGCGTGCGGACGACGCCGAAGAGACGCGCGACCTCGCTGCCGGTGAGGGCGGCGGTCGGTTCGTCCATGATGAGGACGCGGGCGTCGAAGGAGAGGGCCTTGGCGATCTCCACGATCTGCTGGTCCGCGATGGACAGGCCGCGTGCGGGGCGGTCGGGGTCGAGCTCGACGCCGAGCCGCCGCATCAGGGCCAGGGTGGCGGCGTGGGTGGCCTTGTGGTCGATACGGCCGAGGGCGCGCCTGGGCTGGCGGCCCATGTAGATGTTCTCGGCGATCGACAGGTCCGGGAAGAGCGTGGGCTCCTGGTAGATCACGGCGATGCCCGCGTCACGGGCGTCGGCCGGGCCGTGGAAGACGGTCGGTTCGCCGTCCAGGAGCACCTGGCCGGCATCCGGACGGTGCACCCCGGCGAGCGTCTTGATGAGGGTCGACTTGCCCGCGCCGTTCTCACCGGCGAGGGCGTGCACCTCACCGGGGAACAGTTCCAGGGACACGTCCCGCAGGGCGCGTACGGCACCGAAGGACTTGGAGACGTCCCTGAGCGCCAGCACCGGGGCCGGTCCCGTGTCGGACGGGTGGGTCATTGGGGGCTCCTCGACGACGCCGGCGGGTCGGCCCTCACGGCGTCGTGAAAGGTTTCAACTGGATGGCCGGGACGTTAGGCACCATCCGCAGGTTGCGTCAATGGGTTCGGATCGAAATTCTTTCGACAACCCGTCGATAGGAAGTGGTCACGCCCAGGTCACGACGGATGGGCGACGCCAGGGGGGTTGACAGCAGTCCAGAGGGCTCCTAGCTTCACCTCTTGAATCGTTTCAGGCAGAGTTCTTTCCAAGTGCTGCCACGATGGATGCCACCTGTTGTCCGGACCCGATGCCCCAGGAGCCCTCAAGTGACCGAGCTCGCCGCGGTGAAGGCCGCGCTCAAGACCCAGGCCATCGAGACGCCGTCGTGGGCGTACGGGAACTCGGGGACGCGCTTCAAGGTGTTCGCCCAGCAGGGCGTGCCCCGCACACCGCAGGAGAAGCTGGACGACGCGGCCCAGGTGCACGCCTTCACGGGTGTCGCGCCGACCGTGGCGCTGCACATCCCCTGGGACAAGGTCGAGGACTACGCGGCACTGGCCAAGTACGCCGGTGAGCGGGGCGTGAAGCTGGGCACGATCAACTCCAACACCTTCCAGGACGACGACTACAAGCTCGGCAGCATCTGCCATCCGGACGCCGCCGTGCGGCGCAAGGCGGTCGATCATCTGCTGGAGTGCGTCGACATCATGGACGCCACGGGGTCCGGGGATCTGAAGCTGTGGTTCGCCGACGGGACGAACTATCCCGGTCAGGACGATGTGCGGGCGCGCCAGGACCGGCTCGCCGAGGGGCTCGCCGAGGTGTACGAGCGGCTCGGGGACGGGCAGCGGATGCTGCTGGAGTACAAGTTCTTCGAGCCCGCCTTCTACACGACGGACGTCCCGGACTGGGGCACGGCGTACGCCCACTGCCTCAAGCTCGGGCCCAAGGCGCAGGTCGTCGTCGACACGGGGCACCACGCTCCGGGCACGAACATCGAGTTCATCGTGGCGACGCTGCTGCGGGAGGGGAAGCTCGGCGGGTTCGACTTCAACTCGCGGTTCTACGCCGATGACGACCTGATGGTGGGAGCGGCCGATCCGTTCCAGCTGTTCCGGATCATGTACGAGGTGGTGCGCGGGGGCGGGTTCACGCCCGAGGTCGCGTTCATGCTCGACCAGTGCCACAACATCGAGGCGAAGATCCCGGCGATCATCCGGTCGGTGATGAACGTGCAGGAGGCCACGGCGAAGGCGCTGCTGGTGGACCGGGAGGCGTTGGGCTCCGCCCAGAGGGGTGGGGACGTGCTCGGTGCGAACGCGGTGCTCATGGACGCGTACAACACGGATGTGCGGCCGCTGCTTCGTGAGGTGCGGGAGGAGATGGGGCTGGACCCCGACCCGATTGCGGCGTACGGCGCGTCCGGGTGGGCCTCGAAGATCGTTGAGGAGCGGGTCGGTGGGGAGCAGGCGGGTTGGGGCGCGTAAGCCGCTGCGTTGCGTCCGCCGGGTGAGACCGGTTGCAGGGTGCGGGTCGTGTGTGGCTGGTCGCGCAGTTCCCCGCGCCCCTTCGTCGGCCGGGCGCCTTCGTCGGCCGGCGGTCGCGCCCGTGTTGCCGAGCCGCTGCGTCTCGTCCGCCCGGTGAAGCCCGGTCGCAGGCTGCAGGCCGTATGTGGCTGGTCGCGCAGTTCCCCGCGCCCCTTCGTCGGCCGGCGGTCGCGTCCACGCGGCGGAGCCGCACATCGACACAGCCCCGCGCCCCTCAGGGGGCGCCCCACGTACTCACACATCAAGAAGGACTGAACAGATATGGCAACCCACCCCGAAGCCGCCGCCCTCCTCGCCCGTTCCCATCGGCTCGGTGCCGATCCCCGGAACACCAACTACGCCGGTGGTAACACCTCCGCCAAGGGCACCGACACCGACCCCGTGACCGGGGGTGATGTCGAGCTGATGTGGGTCAAGGGGTCGGGTGGTGACCTCGGGACGCTCACCGGGGCCGGACTGGCCGTGTTGCGGCTCGACCGGTTGCGGGCGCTCACCGAGGTGTACCCGGGTGTGGAGCGCGAGGACGAGATGGTCGCCGCGTTCGACTACTGCCTGCACGGGAAGGGCGGTGCCGCTCCCTCCATCGACACCGCCATGCACGGGCTCGTGGACGCGGCCCATGTCGATCACCTGCATCCCGACTCGGGTATCGCGCTCGCCTGCGCGGCCGACGGGGAGAAGCTGACCGCCGAGTGCTTCGGGGACAGCGTGGTGTGGGTGCCGTGGCGGCGGCCCGGGTTCCAGCTCGGGCTCGACATCGCCGCGGTGAAGGCCGACAACCCCCAGGCCATCGGCTGCGTCCTCGGTGGGCACGGGATCACGGCATGGGGTGACACCGCCGAGGAGTGCGAGCGGAACTCCCTGCACATCATCCGGACCGCCGAGGCCTTTCTCGCCGAGCGGGGCAGGTCCGAGCCCTTCGGGCCCGTCGTCGAGGGGTACGAGGCGCTGCCCGAGGCGGAGCGGCGGGAGCGGGCGGCCGCGCTGGCGCCGTACGTCCGGGCGATCGCCTCCCAGGACAAGCCGCAGGTGGGGCACTTCAACGACGCCGAAGTGGTGCTGGACTTCGTGGCCCGCGCCGAGCATCCGCGGCTCGCGGCCCTCGGTACCTCCTGCCCCGACCACTTCCTGCGGACCAAGGTGCGGCCCCTCGTCCTCGACCTGCCGCCCACCGCCCCGCTCGACGAGGCCCTCGCCCGGCTCAGGGAACTGCACGCCGAGTACCGCGAGGAGTACGCCGCCTACTACCAGCGGCACGCCGAGCCCGACTCCCCCGCGATGCGCGGTGCCGACCCGGCGATCGTGCTGATCCCGGGCGTGGGCATGTTCTCCTTCGGCAAGGACAAGCAGACCGCCCGTGTGGCCGGTGAGTTCTACGTCAACGCGATCAACGTGATGCGCGGGGCCGAGGCGGTGTCGACGTACGCGCCGATCGAGGAGTCGGAGAAGTTCCGTATCGAGTACTGGGCGCTGGAGGAGGCCAAGCTCCAGCGGATGCCGAGGCCCAAGCCGCTCGCGACGCGCATCGCGCTGGTGACGGGTGCCGGCAGCGGGATCGGGAAGGCCATCGCCCATCGGCTGGTGGGCGAGGGGGCGTGTGTCGTCGTCGCCGATCTGAACGGTGAGAACGCGGCCGCGGTCGCCGAGGAGCTGGGCGGTCCGGACAAGGCTGTCGCCGTGACCGTGGACGTGACGGACGAGGAGCAGATCGCGGCGGCCTTCAAGGCGGCGGCGCTGGCCTTCGGCGGTGTCGATCTCGTCGTCAACAACGCCGGTGTCTCCATCTCCAAGCCGCTGCTGGAGACGACGGCGAAGGACTGGGATCTCCAGCACGACATCATGGCGCGCGGCTCCTTCCTCGTCTCGCGCGAGGCGGCCCGGGTGATGATCCAGCAGGGGCTGGGCGGTGACATCGTCTACATCGCCTCGAAGAACGCCGTCTTCGCCGGCCCGAACAACATCGCGTACTCCGCCACCAAGGCCGACCAGGCCCACCAGGTGCGGCTGCTGGCCGCCGAGCTGGGCGAGCACGGCATACGCGTCAACGGGGTCAACCCGGACGGGGTCGTGCGGGGGTCCGGGATCTTCGCCGGCGGCTGGGGTGCCCAGCGGGCGGCGGTGTACGGGGTGGAGGAGGAGAAGCTGGGCGAGTTCTACGCCCAGCGGACCATCCTCAAGCGGGAGGTGCTGCCGGAGCATGTCGCGAACGCCGTGTTCGCGCTGACCGGTGGCGACCTGACGCACACCACCGGGCTGCACGTCCCGGTCGACGCCGGCGTCGCCGCCGCGTTCCTCCGGTGACGGCGGTGACGGCGGTGACGACGGTGACGGCCGTGAAGTCGTACGCCGCGGTCGACCTCGGCGCGTCCAGCGGGCGCGTCATGGTCGGCCGGGTGGGGCCCGACTCCCTGGAGCTGACCGAGGCCCACCGGTTCCCGAACCGGCCGGTGCGCGTGCCGGAGGGGCTGCACTGGGACATCCTCGCGCTGTACGGGGGCGTCCTCGACGGGCTGCGGGCGGCGGGCGCCCAGTGCGGTGGACGGCTCGACTCCGTCGGCATCGACAGCTGGGCCGTGGACTACGGTCTGCTGGACGCGGACGGCGCCCTCCTCGGCAACCCGGTGCACTACCGGGACAGCCGCACCGAGGGCGTCGCGGAGAAGGTGTGGGCCACCGTGCCGGCGGCGGATCTGTACGCGGCGACCGGGCTCCAGTACGCGCCCTTCAACACGCTGTACCAGCTGGCGGCAGCTCGGTCCACGTCGCAGCTGACGTACGCCAAGCGGCTGTTGCTCATCCCCGACCTGCTGACGTACTGGTTGACGGGCGAGCCCGGCACCGAGCTCACCAACGCCTCGACCACCCAGCTGATCGACCCGCGTACCCGTGACTGGGCGTACGACGTGGCGGCGCGTCTCGGTATCGACCTGGAGCTGTTCGCGCCACTGCGGCGGCCGGGGGATCCGGCGGGGGTACTCCAGCAGCGGGTGCTGGAGGAGACGGGGCTGACCGGCCCGGTCCCGGTGACGACGGTCGGCTCGCACGACACCGCGTCGGCCGTGGCCGCGGTGCCCGCCGACGGTGAGCGCTTCGCGTACATCTGCACCGGCACCTGGTCCCTGGCGGGCCTGGAGCTGGACGCGCCCGTGCTCACGGAGGAGAGCCGGGCGGCCAACTTCACCAACGAGCTGGGCCTGGACGGCACGGTCCGCTATCTGCGGAACATCATGGGGCTGTGGCTGCTCCAGGAGTGCGTGCGGGAGTGGGGCGAGCCGGATCTGGGTGAGCTGTTGCGCGCGGCGGCCGAGGTGCCGGCGCTGCGGTCGGTCGTGGACGCGGGTGACTCCGCGTTCCTCGCGCCCGGCCGGATGCCCGAGCGCATCGCCGCCGCCTGCCGGGAGTCCGGGCAGCCCGTGCCCTCCTCCCCCGCCGAGATCACACGGTGCATCCTCGACTCGCTCGCCCTCGCCCATCGCCGTGCGGTCGTCGAGGCCCAGGAGCTCGCAGGCCACCCGGTCGACGTGGTCCACGTGGTCGGCGGCGGCACCCGCAACACCCTGCTCTGCCAGCTCACCGCCGACGCCTGCGGGCTCCCGGTGGTCGCGGGCCCCGCGGAGGCCGCCGCGCTCGGCAACGTCCTCGTCCAGGCCCGGGCCCAGGGACTGGTCGGCGACCGTGCGGCGATGCGGCGCCTCCTGGCCCGTACCCAGCCGCTGGAGCGGTACGAGCCGCAGGGCGACGCGGAGGCGTGGCGCGCGGCGGCGGCCCGGCTCACCACCCGGTGAGCCGGAACCCATGACCGGGGCCCCGTCCACCGAGCCCGAATCCGGTGGGCCGGGCCCCTCCCAACGCGCTGTGTACCGGCCGGTGGGAGCACCTCGTCACGCTGCCCTCTCCCCATCGGCGGGGCCCGCGTCGTAACCTGCATCCATCCGATGATCGACCTCCGAGGAGCTGCGATGCGTGTCGCCCTGTTCCTGACTTGTGTCAACGACACGCTCTATCCGGACACGGGCCGGGCCGTGGTGAAACTGCTGACCAGGCTGGGCGTCGACGTCGACTTCCCGATGGGTCAGACCTGCTGCGGGCAGGCGCACTACAACACCGGGTACCGGCATGAGGCGGAGCCGCTGGCACGGAAGTTCTCCGATGTCTTCCGGGAGTACGAGGCGATCGTCACGCCGTCCGGGTCGTGCGGCGCGATGGTGCGGGAGCTGTATCCGCGGATGGGTGAGCGGGCGCGCGCGGAGGGGCGCGGGGACACGCTCGCGCGCACCCTGGCACCGGTGGTGCCGAAGACGTACGAGCTCACCGAGTTCCTGGTGGACGTGCTCGGGGTGACGGACGTGGGCGCGTTCTACCCGCACACGGTGACGTACCACCCGACCTGCCACGGACTGCGCGGTCTGGGCCTGGGCGACCGTCCGCGCCGGCTCCTCGAGGCGGTCAAGGGGCTGGAGCTGCGCGAACTGCCCGGCGCCGACGAGTGCTGCGGCTTCGGCGGGACCTTCGCGCTGAAGAACTCCGATGTCTCGGCGGCCATGGGCAAGGACAAGGTGCGCAACGCCGAGTCGACGGGCGCCGAGGTGCTGTGCGCGGCCGACAACTCCTGTCTGATGCACCTCGGCGGCACGATGGCCCGGCTGCGGACCGGGATGCGTCCCGTCCACATCGCCGAGATCCTGGCGAGCACGGAAGAGGAGCCCCTGGGATGAGCGGGACGTTCGTCGGTATGCCGGCGTTTCCGAAGGCGGCCCGCGAGGCCGTGCACGACACAACCCTGCGCGGCAATCTGCGCCACGCGACCCACACCATCCGCGCCAAGCGCGCCAAGGCGGTGGCCGAGGTCTCCGACTGGGCGGCGCTGCGCGAGGCGGGCAAGCGGATCAAGGACCACACGCTCCGCCATCTCGACCGCTATCTGGTGCAGTTGGAGGAGGCGGTCACGGCGGCCGGCGGTACGGTCCACTGGGCGGCCGACGCCGACGAGGCCAACCGGATCGTGGCGGACCTGGTGAAGGCGACGGGCGAGAGCGAGGTCGTCAAGGTCAAGTCGATGGCCACCCAGGAGATCGGCCTCAACGAAGCCCTGGAAGCGGAGGGCATCCACGCGTACGAGACCGATCTCGCCGAGCTCATCGTGCAGTTGGGCAAGGACCGGCCGTCCCACATCCTCGTCCCGGCGATCCACCGCAACCGCGGCGAGATCCGCGACATCTTCGCCCGCGAGATGGGTGAGTGGGGGCGCCCCGCCCCGGAGGGCCTGACCGACACACCCGCCGAACTCGCGGAGGCCGCCCGCCTGCACCTGCGGGAGAAGTTCCTGCGCGCGAAGGTCGGGATCTCCGGCGCCAACTTCATGGTCGCCGAGACCGGCACGCTGGTGGTCGTCGAGTCCGAGGGCAACGGCCGGATGTGCCTCACCCTCCCCGAGACCCTGATCTCGGTCGTCGGCATCGAGAAGATCGTGCCCACCTGGCAGGACCTGGAGGTGTTCCTCCAGACACTGCCCCGCTCCTCGACGGCCGAGCGCATGAACCCGTACACGTCGATGTGGACGGGCCCGACGGACTCCGAGACGGCGGACGGCCCTCAGGACTTCCACCTGGTCCTCCTCGACAACGGGCGCACCGACACCCTCGCCGACGAGGTCGGACGCCAGGCGCTGCGCTGCATCCGCTGTTCGGCGTGTCTCAACGTCTGCCCGGTGTACGAGCGGGCGGGCGGCCACGCGTACGGCTCGGTCTACCCGGGCCCGATCGGCGCCATCCTCAGCCCCCAGCTCCGGGGCACGGCCAGCGAGATCGACGCCTCCCTCCCGTACGCCTCGTCGCTGTGCGGTGCCTGCTACGAGGTGTGCCCGGTCGCCATCGACATCCCCGAGGTGCTGGTGCACCTGCGCGAGCGGGTCGTCCAGGGCGGCCAGGTCACCGAGCGGGGCAACAAGGTGGTGCTCAAGCCCGCGAAGGGGCACGCCGCCGAGCGGGCCGCGATGCGTGCGGCCCGCTGGGCGTTCAGCCGCCCCGGTGCCCTGCGCACCGGCCAGCGGCTCGCCTCGCGTACCCGCCGCTTCCACCCGCGCACCCTGCCGGGTCCGGGCAGGGCGTGGAGCGGGAGCCGCGAGCTCCCGGCGGTACCGGCGGAACCGTTCCGCGACTGGTGGCAGCGTACGAACGGCGGAAAGGGCGAGGGCAAGTGAGCAGCAGGGACGCGATCCTGGGCCGCGTACGGCGCGCGCTCGCGGACGTACGACAGGACGGCACTCCCCCAGTACCTGAAGGGCCTGGGAGGGACTCCTGGTACGACCAGGTGGTTCGGCGCGACTATCTGCGCGAGCACGGCGACCGGAGCGTCGGGCAGACGGTGGATCTGCTGGCCGAGAACCTGGCCGACTACCGGGCGATCGTGCACCGCTGTACGGACGACGAGCTGTCCGACACGCTCATGCGGCTCCTGGCCGAGCGGGGCTCTGGGACCGTGCTCGTTCCGCCGGGGCTGCCGCCGTACTGGCTCAAGGCGGTGGACGCGACCCGTGTCCACGACCGGGCCCGGAGCACCCCGCACGAACTGGACCGGGTCGACAGCGTGGTGACGGGCTGCGCGGTCGCGGTCGCCGAGACCGGCACCATCGTGCTGGACGGCTCCCCCGACCAGGGCCGCCGCCGCATCACGCTCGTGCCCGACCACCACATCTGTGTCGTACGCGTCCCGGACCAGGTGGTCTCCTCGGTGCCCCGGGCCCTCGAACGCCTCGACCCCTCCCGCCCGTTGACGTGGATCTCCGGACCGTCGGCGACCAGCGACATCGAGCTGGACCGGGTCGAGGGGGTGCACGGCCCGCGCACCCTGGAGGTGGTGCTGGTCGGCTAGGGCTTGTCCTTCCTCGGTGCGGTCGCACGGCCCAGCAGCCCGTACGCCCAGCGCTCGTTGAAGCCCGCGACGAAGCCCACGGCGCACCAGAAGCCCCAGAAGTCGGTGCCGTCGCCGGGGCGGCCGCCCGGCGAGCAGAGGCGGGCGGGCGTCGCGGGTGTCTCGATGAACGTGACGAAGTCGGCGCCGAGCAGGAAGTACACCGCGAGTGCCAGGATCCAGCCGACGAAGACGCGGTAGACGCCCTCGTGGCGCATGGTGCGGTACAGCTCGCCCGGCGCGACCACCCCGTCGTGCCCGTTGACCTTGCGGCGGGTCAGCTCGTCACCGCTGTTGCGCAGCCTCACCAGAACGCTGAGCACGGCTCCGAACGCGCCGACGCCACCGCAGACGAAGGCGCCCAGAAGGCTCCAGCGGTCGGTGCAGCCGAGCGTGGCGCCCGTCAGCTGTTCGAGCAGCCGGGCGCCCCACAGCAGCGGCAGGCAGAGCAGCACCACGCTGACCGCCGCGCCGACGCCCAGCCCCACGTTGAGCCCACGGCTCACGGCCACGGCCCGGTCCTGGCCGAGCCGCGCCCGGATGCCGGTGATCTCCTCGTCGAGGTACTCGCCCACGTGCCGGCTGGGCGGCGAGTCCCCGAGCCGCGGGTCCCGCAGCACGGAGCGGAGCACACATCTCAGGGTGCGCCGCAGTGCTCTGCTGGTGCTCGGTTCGAACGCGCGCTGCGAGGCGCTGTGGAGCACCTGCAGCCGCAGCAACTGCTCGGGAAACGCGTCACCGAGCTGTGTGTAGGCGGTGTCGTATCCCTGCGGTACGAGGTCCCTCAGACTCTCGGCCCGCTGTTCCGCACCGCTCTCGTCGGTCTCACTCCTGTGCCACCGGGTCCGGCGGCCTCCCCCGTTGTCCCCCATGCAGAACGTGTACCGGCGCCGCCCGCGACCGGGAAGCCGCTCCACGGCACCAGTACGGTCACCGACGTCACGGAGGCGTCACTTCAGCCCGCCCCGCGGAAGCCCTCTACGGCTTCCTCGCCACGCCGCAAAAGTGCGTCACGTCCACGATCCCGCCGTCCTCGGACGGGTCCGGGCGCCGGCGCGAGCAGCTGACGACACCGGGCTCGACCAGGTCCGCACCCTCGAAAAGGATCCGTGCCGGGTGCGACACGTCGGTGCGGAGCCCGGACGTCCCCGTCGCGGTGCCCTCGTCCTCGGCTGAGGCCTGATCTGCCATACCGCCGGCCTCCTGAGTTGGTGTCGATCAGTGGGGGTGCCCAAGCCGGCCTCGGGTGACGACGATGGCGACTGTCACACCTCAAGATCATTAAAGGTCCGTCGGCGTAACCTCATGTGGGATTAGGTTGGTTGCTGTTCACGAAAGCCAACTCGGGGAGTTTCCATGCGCCATGACCGCCCGGTGATCAACAGCAGCGTGCCGCACTCGGCGCGGATCTGGAACTACTGGCTCGGCGGCAAGGACTGCTACGAGATCGACCGCCAGGTCGGCGACCAGATCCGCGAGGTGAACCCGGAGATCGTCGACATAGCCCGTGCCCAGCGGGCCTTCCTGCGCCGTACGGTCACGCACCTGGCCACCGAGGTCGGCTTACGCCAGTTCCTGGACGTCGGCACCGGTCTGCCGACGCTGGACAACACGCATCAGGTCGCCCAGCGGATCGCACCGGACGCGCGGATCGTGTACGTGGACCACGACCCGATCGTGCTGGCGCACGCCACGGCGCTGCTGGGCAGCACTCCCGAGGGGGCCACCGCGTACGTGGAGGCCGATCTGCGCGATCCGGACGTCATCCTGCGGAGCGCCGCCCGGACCCTGGACTTCGAGCGGCCGGTCGCGCTGATGCTGCTGGGGATCGCGGCACACCTCCCCGACGGGATCGCCTACGAGGCCGTCGGACATCTGCTGGACGCCCTGCCGTCCGGGAGTCACCTCGTGTTCTGCGACAGCACGGAGGTGTACCGGCCGGAGGCCATGCGCGCGATGGTCGAGCGCTGGAACGAGGCGAGCGACAATCCGCGCGTCAACCGCGGCCCCGACCGGCTGAACCGCTTCTTCGACGGTCTCGAACTGCTGGAGCCGGGACTGCTCTCCGTCGCCCAGTGGCGCCCGGAACCGGCCGACGCCCATCTGCCCACCGAGGTGGACAGCTTCGGCGGGGTGGCGCGCAAGCCGTAGGGCCGGCCCGCCGGAGGAACGGGCCGTCCACACCTCCTGATACGGCCGCTCAGGCCCCCGGCCCGCGCTCGCTCTCGGCCAGGGCCTTGGCGGCCACCCCGAGGTCGGCCACCAGGCCGGCGTACGCGGCCTCACGGTCCTCCTTGTCGGCGCGCAGGATCGCCGAGGGGTGCAGCGTCGCCACGAGATACGGCCCGTCGTCCTCCCCCGGCATCCGGAGCAGGGCACCACGGTCCTTCGTGACCCGGAACGAGCTGCCCATCAGGGCCTTGCCCGCGGTCGCGCCCAGGGCCACCACGACATCGGGACGCAGCAGACGCAGCTCGGCCTCCAGCCAGGGGCGGCAGGCGGACATCTCGCGCAGGTCCGGCGCCTTGTGGATACGGCGCTTGCCGCCGGATGCCACGGTGAACTTGAAGTGCTTGACCGCGTTCGTCACATACGCCTCGTCCCGGTCGACGCCGGCCTCCTCCAGGGCCCTGTCGAGCAGGCGCCCGGCCGGCCCGACGAAGGGCTCGCCCCGCTTGTCCTCCTGGTCCCCGGGCTGCTCCCCCACCAGCACGATCCGAGCGGACTCGGAGCCCTCACCGAACACTGTCCGGGTGGCGCTCTCGTGCAGGGGGCAGCCCCGGCACCGCGCGGCGGCGCGCCGGTACGCGTCGAGACCACCGTCCCGCGGCAGGTAGGGCCCGGCGTCGTAGACCTGGCCGTCCTTCGTGGCCTTCGAGGGACACATGAGCCGTCACCTCCGGCGTCCGGGTACCCCCACTCATCCCACTCGAAAGCCACCTGGCCGTTCTCCGAGATGCGAAGGGACGCCGGTCGCAGTGCCATGGAGACAGGACACGGCCCGCGGCGAAGGGGAGGGACGATGCCCTCACAGACTCATCCGGAAGGCAGCGGCCTCCCGGAGGCGGCGGCCGACGCCACCGAGCGGATCTTCGAGCTGGAGGAAGAGGTCCACCAGCTCAAGGAGGCCGTCACCTCGCACGCCGTCGTGGACCAGGCCATCGGCATGGTGGTCGCCATGGCGCGGGTCACGCCCGACCAGGGGTGGGCGGTCCTGCGCGAGGTCTCGCAGCACACCAACATCAAGCTGCGCAATGTGGCGGAGATGATCGTCATCTGGGGCCGCAACGGGGAGCTGCCCGACGACATCCGGGCCGAGCTGGAGGACACCCTCGACCGCTACGGCCCGACCCAGTTCCCGGACGTGCCACCGGTTCCCCCCGTCAGCTAGGTTTCCGGACCCTCCAGGAGGCGTCGGAGTCGCCCGGGCGACTCCGACGCGTTTCATGTGAGGGATCCTGGTTAGTCCGGAGCGTGGAGGCACTCTGTGGGCGAACCCGGCGAACCCGTCCCGGGAGGGTTCGACAGTGAGCTCGCCGCCCGGCCGCCCGGCCGAGTCGTCTCGAACCGGGCGGCCGGATCGAGAGGCCCGGGCCCACAGGCCTCAGACGGCTCCTACGGGGCTGGCGGGCTCATCGGCGGAGTCCTCGGGCTCGGTGAGCATCTCCTCACGCAGCCGGGCACAGCAGCCGCTGATCAGCCGGGAGACGTGCATCTGGGAGATGCCGAGCTGCTGAGCGATGCGGCTCTGGGTCATACCGCGGAAGAACCGCAGGTAGAGGATGGTGCGCTCACGCTCGGGGAGCGCTCGCAGACAGGGTTTGACGGACTCGCGGTCGACGACGAGGTCGAATCCGGTATCCGGTCCGCCGAGGGCGTCCCCCAGCGAGAAACCGTCGTCGCTGCCCTGGAGCTCGGCGTCCAGCGACAGCGTGCTGAAGCACTCCAGGGCCTCCATGCCGATATACACGTCGGCCTCGCTGAGATGGGCGTACTCGGCGATCTCGGCGACGGTGGGGGTGCGTCCGGAGACCTCCTGCGAGAGGTCCTTCGTGGCCGAGCGCACCCGGTTGCGGAGGTCCTGGACACGGCGCGGCACATGAAGGACCCACATGTGGTCACGGAAATGGCGCTTGATCTCACCGGTGATGGTCGGAACGGCGTAGCTCTCGAAGGCGTTGCCGCGCACCGGGTCGTAGCGGTCGACGGCCTTGACCAGGCCGAGCGCCGCCACCTGGCACAGGTCCTCCAGGGACTCGCCGCGCCCCCGGAAACGTACGGCGATCCGCTCGGCCATGGGCAGCCACGCCTGGACGATCTCGTCGCGCAACCCCTGGCGCTCCGGTCCGTCGGGGAGCGAGCGGAACCTGTCGAAGGACTCGGCCGTGTCGGGCGCGTCGTCGTGTGGATGCTGCTTCGTTCTGACGGTGATGCGCATATGGGTCGCATCTCCCTCCACGAGTGACCGGGCAGTCACCATGGGAGCGCGCGCACTCGAACCGCACGAGAGACACCCGGGGCCTGGCACAGCAGCTCCCACGGACGTGCCTCCTGTCCGAAGCACTAAACGCCCAATCCCCACTTTTCGGACCAATCAAACAATCAGTGCATATTGCTTTGCCAGCTCGATGACCTCGCCGCCCCCTCGCACCACCGTGGTGACACCCGGCAAGCGCCCGGCTCTCCTGTGCCGCCTTCCCGCGGCAGGTGGGCGGACTGCTGCCGGCGCTCGTGATCGCACTGCCGGCCCTGTGGTCGGCCCCAGCGGCAGATTGCTCGCCGTCGTCCTGGCCTCGCTCTACCCGGCCGTTCCGACCGTTCTCGGCCTCACCCTGCTGGGCGAACGGGCCACCCGCGGCCAGGCGGTCGGCCTGGTGGGCGCTGCCGCGGCGATCGTCCTGCTGACGCTGGGCTGACCGGCCGGGACGATCGGGTGATTTCGTAAGGGAACGGGTCTGACAGATCTGACAGATCACGCGGGCGGACCCGGCGGAGGCGCTCGCGCACCGCGGGACCGGGTCCCGCCCTCGTTCGGCGTCGTTCGGCTCGTACGTGCCGGGGCGTGGCTGCGGGGGGGCGGCTCTCGGACGGCTCGCTAGCCCTCCGGCGACTTGGCGTACTCCTGCGCCATGCCGCCCGCGAAGTCGTAGACCACGACCTGTTCGTCACCCACGACCCAGGCGTCGTGCCCGGGCGTCACGACGAAGGCCTCGCCGGGCCCGATCTCGGCCTCTTCACCGTCGTCCATGCGGACGCGCATGTGCCCTTCGACGACGTAGCCGTTGTGGCGGATCTGGCAGCTCTTGGTGCCCGCGATCGGGGCCACGGACTCGGACCAGCGCCAGCCCGGCTCGAAGGTGCCCACGGCGAAGTCGAGTCCGGTCAGGTGCACGGCCTCCAGGTGCCCGCGCGGGAAGTCGCGCCGCTCGTCGGGCTTGTCGACCATCTTTGCCTCAATCATGTCGGCTCCCTCCATTCCGGTCCCGTTCCATCGATTTCCATCGTCCGCCTGTCAAGCGGGGGCTGCCATTGGAGGGACCGGGGCCAGTAGTGAGCGACGAACTCGGCGCCTGCGGACGGGAGTTCACCGCCCGCTCGAAAACGGCGTGGACGACGGGCAGGTCGCCGATGTCCGACGGGCCGGCGGTCGCGGCCCGGACGGCCAGCCCCCTCAGGCGGCGGCACCCAATGCGTGAGATCTACGACCGTGTGAGGAAGCACCCGTATGATCGCCCGTTCTAGCGTAGGGGTAGGAACCTCTGCCGCTCGACCGGGCCGAGAGCGAGCGGGGGAGCATGCTCACCCGCCTGGAGCCGGTCACCGCCGACCGGCACTCCCCGCGGCGGCCGGGGCCCGGGCGCGTCCACCGTGCCGGGGTCCCGGAGCACTTCCCTCCAGCTCCGTCCCCGTCCTCCTTCCGCCCCGTACCAGGAACGAACCAGTGAGCCTAACTTTCGAGAACGTCACACTCGGCCAGCGCGTCCTCTTCGGGTACGGCCGCGCGGCCCGGAACCTCAGCGCGGAGGTGGACCGCCTGCGCGCCCGCCGCGTCATGGTGATCGCCTCGTCGGCCGGGGCCGCGATCGCCGACCGCGTCACCGCGGACCTTCCCGTGGTGCTCCGGCACGGCGATGTACGCCCCCACGTACCCGTGGAGCGGGCCGAGGCCGCCCGCGCCGCGGCCGCCGAGTGCGGCGCCGACCTCCTCGTCTGTGTGGGCGGCGGTTCCGCGACCGGACTGGCCAAGGCGGTGGCGCTCACCACGCGGCTGCCGATCGTCGCCGTCCCCACGACGTACGCCGGCTCCGAGGCGACCAACGTCTGGGGGCTCACCGACGCCTCCCGCAAGACCACCGGGGTGGACGACGCCGTCCTCCCGGTCACCGTGGTGTACGACTCCGAGCTCACCCTGTCACTGCCGGTCGATCTGTCGGTGGCCACGGGGCTCAACGCCGTCGCGCACTGCGTCGACTCCATGTGGGCCCCGCGCACCAACCCCGTCAACCAGGCCTTCGCGATGGAGGGCCTGCGCGCCGTCGCCGACGGACTGCGGCGCGTCGTCCGCGGGCCCGACGACATCGACGGGCGGGACGCCACGCTGTACGGCTGCTACCTGGCCGGGGTCGCCTTCGCCTCCGCGGGCTCCGGACTCCACCACAAGATCTGCCATGTGCTGGGCGGGGCGTACGACCTGCCGCACGCCCAGACCCATGCCACCGTGCTCCCCTACGTGCTGGAGCTCAACGCGCCGGGCGCGCCGGGCGCGGCGCGACGGATCGCCGACGCTCTGGGAGGTGCCGCCCCGGTGGCCGGTCTGAACGCGCTCCGCGAGGAACTCGGCGCCCCGCGCGCGCTGGCCGACCACGGCCTGCGGCGCGAGGACGTCCCCGAGGCTGCCCGACTGGTCATGCCCTACGTGCCGGCGGACAACCCCGTACCGGTGGGTGTCGAGGAAATCACCGGCCTGCTCACGCGTGCCTGGGCCGGCGAGCCCGCCCGCGACGGGGGCCCGGCCTGACACGGGCACGGACAGGAGGACCGGAAGGCGGCCCGCATGAGCGACGCAGGTTTGGCGACCACGCAGTCCCCGGACCGGCGACGGCACCCGGCACCCGGTACGCGCAGGGCTTCTTCGGCTGAGGTGCCGACAGAGTTCCGCCGACGGGGTCGTACGGGTCAGGCGACGCCGGGCACCCGCTCGAACACCGCTGCCAGACCCTGCCCGCCACCGATGCACATCGTCTCCAGCGCGTAGCGGCCCTGTCTGCGGTGCAACTCGTGGGCCAGCGTGGCGAGGACGCGCGCCCCGGTGGCGCCGACGGGATGGCCCAGCGAGATACCGGAACCGTTGACGTTGATGCGCTCCTCATGATCGGTGCCGGTCAGGCCGAGCACGCGGGTGCAGGCCAGGACCTGGGCCGCGAAGGCCTCGTTGATCTCGATGAGGTCGAGGTCGGCGAGGGTGAGGCCGGCCTTGCCCAGCGCGGCCTCGGTCGCGGGGACTGGGCCGAGGCCCATGGTCGCCGCGGGGACGCCGGCGCGGGCGAACGAGACCAGCCGGAGCGCCGGGACGAGTCCGAGCCGGTGGGCGGTTTCGGCCGTGGTGACCAGGCACGCGGCGGCCGCGTCGTTCTGACCGCTGGCGTTTCCCGCGGTGACCGTCGCCTCCGGGTCGGACGCGGCCATCATGGGCCGCAGTGCGGCGAGTTGCCCGGCCGTGGTGTCGGGGCGGGGGTGCTCGTCGGTGTCCACGACCGACTCGCCCAGGGGGGTCCCCCCTGCCCGAGCGGCGCCGGGAGCCCCTGAGAGGGTGCGGACGGTGACGGGGACGATCTCGTCCTTGAACAGCCCCTCGTCGATGGCCTTCGCCACCCGCTGCTGGGAGCGCAGGGCGAGCGCGTCCTGGTCGGCCCTGCTGATCCCGAACTCGCGGCGCAGGTTCTCCGCGGTCTCGATCATGCCACCGGGCACGGGGTGTCTGTCGCCGCCCGCGGTGACGCGCCCGCGCGCGAGGGCGTCGTGCAACCGCAGTCCGGCGGAGCCCTTGATGCCCCAGCGGCCCTCGTGTGTGTAGAGGGGGGCGGCGCTCATCACGTCGACGCCGCCCGCGATGACCACCTCGCTGAAGCCGCTGCGGATCTGCATCGCGGCGTCGAGTACCGCCTGCAGTCCGGACCCGCAGCGGCGGTCGACCTGGACGCCGGTCACCGTCTGCGGGAGGCCCGCGTCGAGCGCCGCCGCCCTGCCGATGGCCGGGGCCTCGGCGCTGGGGTAACTGTGGCCGAGGATCACCTCGTCCACCTGTTCGGTGCGGATGCCGCTGCGGTGGACGACCTCGGCGATGACGAGAGCGGCCAGCTGTGCGGGGCGCCGGCCCGCGAGGGCACCGCCGAATCTGCCGATCGGGGTGCGCAACGGGTGGCAGACGACGATGTCCGACTGCGACGCGGGCATGGGGACCTCCTGGTGCACGGAACACTCGTGGGGCGGCTTCCCTCCGAGCCTGGCATCGCGCTATTGAGCGGGTCCAATACTCAATTCGTGGGTCTGTCATACGTAGGGCGTCTCAATGCGGAATGGCGTCCCGCTGCGGATGGCGTCTCCCTGGTCTCCCTGCGGATGGCGTCTCCCTGCGGGTGGCGTCTCCCCGCGCGACCTTCCGGTGCGCGGCCGGTTCGTCACCCTCGCCGCCGACCGCACCGCACGCCCCTCACTCCGGCGACGGCAGCACCTCCTCCGACACCGCCAGCACACTCCGCAGCGCCGCCGACGGATTGTCCCTCCGCCAGGCCAACGCCGTCCGCAGCACCACCGGTTCGCCCTCCAGCCTGCGATAGACCAGGTCGGGCTGCTGGATGTGCATGACGGAGGACAGCGTGAGAGTGACACCCACCCCCGTCGCCACCATCGCCAGAATCGTGTACGAGTCCGGCGCCTCCTGCACGACCCGCGGATAGTGCCCAGCGCCCTCGCACGCCTCCACCATGGCGTCCCGCAGGCTGGAGCCCGCGTTCGCGGGGAAGCTGACGAAGGGCTCCCCCGCCAGATCCGTCACGTCGATCCGTTCCCGCCCCGCGAGCCGATGGTCCGAGGGCAGGGCACAGACGAGCTCCTCCTCGTAGATGACACGGGTGTCGACGAGCGGCTGGGTCACCGGCAGCCGTACGAAACCGAGGTCGAGCGTGCCTTCCACGACCTGGTCGAGGGCACGGTTGCTGTACGTCTGACCGTGCATCACCAGCTCGATACCGGGGTGAGCGGCACGCACGGCCCGGACGAGCCGTGGAATGGCGGAGTGACTGGACGCTCCGGCGAACCCCACGCTCACCCGCCCGAACTCCCCCCGCCCGGCCGACTTCGCCACCCGTACGGCGACGTCGAGGTCTTCGAGCACCTTGCGCACCGGGCCCAGGAACGACTCCCCCGCACTGGTGAGCCGTACGGAACGGGTGCTGCGCTCGAAGAGCTGGACGCCCAGTTCCTTCTCCAGCTGGCGGATCTGCTGGCTGAGCGGCGGCTGGGCCATGTGCAGCCGTCTGGCCGCCCGGCCGAAGTGCAGTTCCTCGGCGACCGCGACGAACGCGGAGAGATGACGCAGCTCCACAGCGACCCGGCTCCTCACACTCATTTCACTGGCGTCTCAAAGTAACTCCAATTCGGTATTGGACTCAATCAATCGCCGCTGCCAGCGTAGGAAGCACACCGGCCGTCCGAGCATGTCCGAGCATGCTCCACGCATGAGGAGCCGTCATGGGCGCCCAGACCGCCATCACCGACAAGACCATGTCCTTGCGGGACGCGATCGCCCGCTACGTCCACGACGGCGACACCGTCTGTATCGAGGGCTTCACCCACCTCATCCCCACCGCCGCCGGACACGAGATCATCCGCCAGGGCCGCCGCGACCTCACCGTCGTCCGGATGACCGCCGACATCGTGGTCGACCAGATGCTCGCGGCGGACTGCGTCACTACGCTGGTGTCGTCCTTCGTGGGCAACTCCTCGGCCGGTTCGCTCGGCGAGCTGCGCCGCCGCGTCGAGGAGGGCAGGCTGACCTTCGAGGAGTACAGCCACTACGGCATGGTCTGCCGCTATCTCGCCGGGGCCCAGCGGCTGCCCTTCCACCCGCTGCGCTCCTACGGCGGCAGCGACCTGCCCCGCGTCAACGGCGCGCTGCGCAAGGTGACATCGCCGTATCCGGGGCCGGACGGCAAGCAGGAACAGGTGTACGTCGTCCCTCCCGTCCATCCGGACGTCACGATCGTGCACGCCCAGCGGGCGGACCGGTCCGGCAACACCCAGATATGGGGGCTGACCGGCGTCCAGGCCGAGGCGGTGTACGCGGCCCGCACGGCGGTCGTGGTCGTCGAGGAGATCGTCGACGCGTCGGTCGTACGCTCCGACCCGAACCGGACGCTCGTTCCCTCCCACGCCGTGGACGCGGTCGTCGTCTGTCCGCGCGGCGCCCATCCGTCGTTCGCACAGGGCTACTACGACCGTGACGGCGCCTTCTACCGCGACTGGGCGCACATCAGCAAGGATCCGCGGCGCCTGGCCGCGTGGCTCGACGAGTGGGTGTACGGCACCGAGGACCACGCCGCGTACGTGGCGAAGCTCGGCGAGGCCCACTGGCGACGCCTCGCGGTGGACGAGGCGCTGAGCCTCCCCGTGGACTACGGCCGGCGCCTCTGAGC
>NZ_VJZE01000128.1 GCF_009377205.1 Streptomyces phyllanthi | reverse complement strand
AGTTGTGTATAAGAGACAGCGCTCCTCCGTCTGATCGCGCGCCGCTCGGCCGCCGTACTCGCCCTGCCCTCCGTCGAAGCGACCGAGGTGAGCGGGACGAGCGGGACGAGCGGGACGAGCGGGGCGAGCGAACCGACGGGCAGCGCTTCCGGCGACGCCCCTCTGTCCGGCACCGCTGAGCGGCCGGAAGGAACCACGCGGCGCCGGTTCCTGGTCCTGGGATCAACCGCCGGAGTCCTGGCGGCGGGCGGTACGGCGGCCTGGTGGACCACACTGCGCCCGAACGGTACGGCCACGCCACCCACCGGCGCACGGCTCCCCCGGCTGGTCGTCGCCCTGCAGGCCGATCTGACAGGCAGCCGGAAGACGACGGGCCGGGCCCAGGAGAACGGCGTCCGGCTCGCGGTCGAACATTTCAACTCCCGCACCGGCCGCGGCTTCGACCTGGCACTCCAGGTCCACGACGACGCGGGGAGCGCGGCAAAGGCGGTACGGGTCGCGAAGCGGCTGGCGGACGACGAACGGGTCCTCGCGGTACTCGGGCCGACCACCGACGCCTGCGCGCAGGCCGTCCTCGGCCAGTACCAGAAGGCCCTGCTCGCCATGGTCTGCGTATCGGTCGGGCTCGGCAACGTGCCCGCGAGCAGCGAGCGGGTGTTCGCGGCCACGCGCCCTCCGGACGACACCCTCGCCGCGCCGATCGTCGCGTACCTCGTGCGCACCGCCAAGGCTCGCGCGCGTGTGCTGATCGACGACGAGGCCGAGGGCGACTTCAGCTGGGAGATCTGCACGCGCGTCAGCGAGGCCACGCGGTCCACGCCGGGCACCACGAGCCGGCGCACCCTCGCCGCCGGCGACGACTCGGCCGACGCCTTCCGTGCCCTCGCCGAGGAGGTGACGGACTCCGGCGCGGACGCGGTGGTGTTCGGGGGCGGGTACGCGCGTGCCGCGAAGCTGGCCCGTGCGCTGCGGTCGGCCGGCTACTCCGGTGCCAGGCTGGCCACCCAGCGCGCGTTCGACCCCCGCTTCCTCACGTCGGCGGGCGCCGCGGCCGAGGGCTGGGTGTTCTCCACCGCCTTCCTCGACCCGACCCGCGTGACGTCCGCGAAGTCCTTCGTCGCCGCCTACCGCGAACGGTTCGACGGCGTGGCACCGCCCTGGTACGCCGCCGAGGCCTATGAGGCGACGCTCTTCCTCGCCCGTGCCATGACGGCGCCGGGCGCGTCGGGCGCGGAGCGGGGAGCGATCGTGCGCCGGCTCCGGGAAACCGACTACCGGGGCATCACCAAGAGACTGCGCTACACGGCCTCGAGCACTGTCTACAACCTCGACGGCCTGTATCTCTTCAGGAGTTCCGACGGCCGTTTCCGCTATCTCGGCCAGTATGAGGACTTCACGGCATGACTGGGTGCCGCGCCCAGAATACTCGGTAACTCCCTCACGACCGGAGAGGGCAACCGGGTCACATTCGATCCGCACTGTGGATGAATACCGGGCTTCGGGCCGTGAACCCGAGGTGAACCCGCGATGCACAAACCCTGTCCAAAACACCCGGGGACTTTCGGGGGTGGATGCTTGATCGGGATGATCGTGGGGTGCACCGTCCGGTTTTCGAGGAGAAACACAGTATGGCCACGGTCGACCCTCGTGGAATAGCCGGGAATCACTCCGGAAAGGAAGCTGCTGCCCCCGCAGGTCCCGTCGAGGTCCGCTTTCTGCGGCCGGGTGATGTCGAGGCTCTCCTCACGCTGGAGCAGGCGAAGTGGGACGGGGACCAGGCGGCCGGCCGGGCGGAGCTGGCCGCCCGCATCGAAGCGTACCCGCGGTTGAGCATAGGGGCGTTCGAGGTGGCGAGCGGGGCGGCACTCGCCTCGCTGTTCATGAAACCGATCACGGCCGAACAGCTGCGTTCGGCAGCCGCCTGGGCCGACTGCGCCCGGGTGGAGACGCCTGTTCCGGCAGCCACCGGGTCCCTGTTCGGAATCAGTCTGAGCAGTGTCGACGCGGACGCGGTGACCGCCGTCTTCGAGTTCTTCTGGCCGTACGCACTCAAACACGGCTGGCGTGATATCTATCTCGGTTCCCCGATGCCCGGCCTCCGGGCGTGGAAACGCGCCCATCCCGACACACCGGTGGACGTATATATGCGGGAGAGACGTCATGGCCTCCCCCGGGACCCACAGCTGCGCTATTACCACAACAAGGGGTTCAAGGACATTGTCTGCTGTAAGCCCGAATATTTTCCGCACGCCGCGTCACTCGATCACGGGTCCATACTCCGCGGGCACATACCACTGTCCGCGGCTGCTCCGCTGTGGCGCCTTGTGCCGCTGTCGTGGCTGAAGCAGATGCGGCGACTTCTTTTCCGGCTGGTGTAGACATCCATGAGCACCGAGCACTCCGTCGTCATCGGAGCGGGCATGGCCGGGCTGCTGACCGCAGCGGTGATCGGGGCGACCGGCCGCGCGGTCACCGTCCTCGAACAGGACCAGGACCAGGACCAAGGCCAGGGCCAGGACCAGGACCAGGGCCAGGGACAGGGCCCCGGAAAAGGACAGGTTCAGGGTGTGCCCATGCCGCGCGGTGGTGTCCCGCAGGGCCGTCAGCCGCATGTGCTGCTGCACCAGGGGCTGTCGGCGATCGAAGAGCTCCTTCCGGGGCTGCGCGGGGAGTTGATCGCCGCGGGTGGGGTGCCGCTGGACACGGGCGATCTGGCGTGGCTGGGCGAACGTGGATGGGCTCCGTTCGGCACACCCGCTTTCGAGTTGGTCTCCGCCTCCCGGCCGTTGGTCGAGTACCTGGTCAGACGGCGTGTCGCGGAGTTGCCGGGGGTTGAGCTGCGCGACGGCGCGCGGGTGCGCGGGCTGAGCCGTACGGCCAACGGCACTGGACCCGGCACCGGCACCGCGGCGGGCGGTCGGTGGCTCGTCGAGTGCTTCGACGCCTCGCCCGTCGGAGCCGACCTCGTCGTCGATGCCTCCGGGCGCAGCTCCCGACTGCCCGACTGGTTGGGGCCGTTGGGGATCGAACAACCCGCGACCACCGTCGTCGACGCCGGGTTCGGCTACGCGGGCCGGGTCTACGCCGCCCCGCCCGACCATCTCGGCCATGTCGCGGGCATCGTCATGCTTCCGGTTCCGGGGGCACCGGCCGGGGGCGTGGCACTGCCCGTCGAGGGCGGACGCTGGCTCGTCGCGGCGGTGGGCGCCGAGAATCACCGGCCGCCACGCGACCCAGCCGGTTTCGACGCCTTCCTGAGCGGGCTACGGGACCCGGCGCTCGCTGACTTCACCCGCCGCGCCCACGCGCTCGGCGACATCACCGTGCACCGCCGCACCCACAACGTGCGTCGCCGCTACGACCGCCTGCCGCACTGGCCGGACGGGCTCCTGGTCATGGGGGACGCGCTGTGCGCCTTCAACCCGGTCTACGGCCAGGGCATCACGGTCGCCGCCACCCAGGCCCTGCTTCTGCGGCAAGCACTGGCCACGGGCACGCGACCGGGATGGGAGCGGAGGCTGATCCGCCGGCTCCACCGGGCCGCGGACCTCCCCTGGGCCATCGCGACCGGCGAGGACCTGCGCCACATCGGCGACGACGCCCCGGTATCAGCGCTGGACACGCTGTTCGGCCGCTGGTCGGGCGAGGTGGACCGACTCGCGGCCCACGGCAACCTGAGGGCCCAGCGCGCCCTGGACCGCGTCTATCACCTCGTCGGCTCACCGGCGGGCCTCCTTCACCCGGCCCTCCTCGCCGCCGCCGTCCGGGGCCGCCTCCTCGGCCTGCCC
Organism: Streptomyces phyllanthi; assembly: GCF_009377205.1. Lineage (GTDB taxonomy): Bacteria > Actinomycetota > Actinomycetes > Streptomycetales > Streptomycetaceae > Streptomyces > Streptomyces phyllanthi. The sequence continues at coordinate 16,957 of NZ_VJZE01000128.1, read as the reverse complement.
GCCCCGGCTCCCCGGCCACCACTCGCCACCTCGCGGTGATACCCGGGCGCGGCACGTGAGCGGGACCGAGGCCGGGTGGATCGTCAAGTGTTCTCACGACGCGACGAGTTCACCCACTCTGTGACACCCGAGTGCTGGGCGCGCATGTGCGGCAGAACGAGCTGGGCCAGGCGCATCGCGTCGGCGGGCCCGGTCGTCGCACGCGGCCATCAGCAGTTCGGCCAGGAACCCGCGATACGACATCCGGTACCGGGCGGCGGCTTCGGCCAGTTCGGGGAACTGGGTCCGGATGGTGGGCAGCCAGAGCATGCGGCATGCCTGGTCGACGGCGGCGGTCGCGGCCTGACGCGGGGTGGGGTGACGCACGAGGGCCGCGACGCGGTGGCGCGGGCCATCGCGTCGCGGACCGGGCTTCCGACCCGGGCCGGCCTACCGGTCCGTGGCCGGCCCCGGCGCCCTGAGTGGCCGTCTCCGGCCGATCCCCTCAGGCCTTCCGGCCCACCCCTCCGTGCTGCCCGATCGCCACAGGAGCCGCGTCGCCTGCGTCCGGGCGCCACAGCGGTACCGAGACGACCCCCGGCTCCACGAGTTCCAGGCCGTCGAAGAACGCGGCGATCTTGTCCACGGGCCGCAGGAAGTACGGGACCGCGCCGGTCTCGTTGTAGGCGTCCTGCGCCTGCTCGTAGTCCGGGTCGGTGCCGCGGGAGCCGTCGTTGATGCACAGGTAGCTGCCGGACGGCAGGGCGTCCATGAGCGTGCCGACGATCGAGCGCGCCTTGTCGTAGTCGCCGACGTGGCCCAGGATGCCGCTGAGGATCAGGGCGGTGGGCCGGGACAGGTCCAGCGTCTCGGCCGCCGCCGCCAGGATGCGGTCCGGGTCGAACAGGTTGGCGTCCACGTAGGCGGTCGCCCCCTCCGGGGAGGAGTAGAGCAGGGCGCGGGCGTGCGCGAGGACCAGGGGGTCGTTGTCGACGTAGACGATCCGCGACTCCGGCGCGAACCGCTGGGCGACCTCGTGGGTGTTGTCCACGGTCGGCAGGCCGGTGCCGACGTCCAGGAACTGCCGGACGCCCGCCTCGGTGACGAGGTGGCGGATGCTGCGGCCGAGGAAGGCGCGGCTGCTGCGGGCGATGGTCACGATGCCGGGGAAGACGGCGGTGTACGCGTCGCCGGCCTCCTCGTCCACGGGGTAGTTGTCCTTGCCGCCGAGCCAGTAGTTCCAGATCCTGGCCGAGTGCGGGACCGAGGTGTCGATCTTCCGCTTCGCCGTGGGTCCGGGCGTGGTCGCGTGGTCGGTCATGGGCTCCTACTCCTCAGCCGAGGCGTGAACTGTGACGGACAAGCTGGAGGCCAAGGTCGCCTGCGCGCACACCAGTTCGCGCTTTGAACGCCAGTTGTCACGTGGCTGAATCCTATGCCCCCTCAGGCACATGTCGCCCGCATACCCGCACACATGTGACCGGCCGGAAAGCGATGTCACGCCCTCAGAGGTCCGCGAACCGGTCCCGCAGCTCCCGCTTGAGGATCTTCCCGCTCGCGTTACGGGGCAGTTCGTCCACGAACAGGATCTTTTTCGGTGCCTTGAAGGGGGCCAGGTTCTCGCGGGCGTGGGCGAGGAGGTCGGCCTCGCTGACCTCGCCGCGGGGGACGACCACGGCGGTCACGGCCTCGATCCACTTCTCGTCGGGCAGACCGATCACCGCGACCTCGGCGACCCGCTCGTGTGTGTAGAGCGCGTCCTCGATCTGGCGTGAAGCGACCAGTACGCCACCGGAGTTGATGACGTCCTTCACCCGGTCCACGATCGTGAAGTACCCCTCGGCGTCCCGCACGGCGAGGTCCCCGGAGTGGAACCAGCCGTCGCGGAAGGCCGCAGACGTCTCGTCCGGCTTCTCCCAGTAGCCCTCGCACAGCTGCGGCGACCGGTAGACGATCTCACCCCGCTCGCCGTCGGGCACGTCCTCGCCGGACTCGTCGACGAGCCGCGCCTCGACGAACAGCACGGGCCGGCCGCAGGAGTCCATCCGCCCCTTGTGCTCGTACGGTCCGAGGACCATGGACAGGGGGCCGATCTCGCTCTGGCCGAAGCAGTTGTAGAAGGCCAGCTTGGGCAGCCGTTCCTTCAGCCGCTCCAGGACCGGGACGGGCATGATCGACGCGCCGTAGTACGCCTTGCGCAGTCCGCCCAGGTCGCGGGTGGCGAAGTCGGGGCGGTTGGACAGGCCGATCCACACGGTGGGCGGGGCGAACACGCTGTCCGCGCGGCCCGTCTCGATCAGGTCGAGGAGCGTGTCGCCGTCGGGTGCGTCCAGGATGACGTTCTCGGCGCCCACGGCGAGGTACGGCACCAGGAAGACATGCATCTGCGCCGAGTGGTACAGCGGCAGCGCGTGCACGGGCCGGTCGCCCGCCTGGAGGTCGAGGGCGGCGATCGCGCTCAGGTACTCGTGCACCAGCGCCCGGTGCGTCATCATCGCGCCCTTGGGGAGCGCGGTGGTGCCCGAGGTGTACAGCAGCTGCGTCAGATCCTCGGCCCGCGGTTCCTCTCCGTCGTACGGGGCCGCCGTGGCGAGCCGGGCGAGCAGCGAGTCGTCGGCGTCACGCAGGGGCAGGGTCCGTACGGTGCCGGGCAGCCGGTCCGCCAGGTCCGGGTCGGTGAGGACGAACGTACTGCCGGACTGGTCGAGGATGTACGCGAGGTCGTCACCGGTCAGGTTGTGGTTGACCGGGACATGGACCAGTCCGGCGCGGGCGCAGGCCAGGAAGGCGATCAGATACGCGTCCGAGTTGCGGCCGTAGGCGCCGACGCGGTCACCGGGTGCGAGACCGGTGTCGCGCAGGACCCGGGCGGCGCGGGAGACCGCGTCCTCCAGCTCCTCGTAGGTCCAGGACCGGTCGCCGTAGCGGACCGCGACGCGGGCGGGTGTCCGCCGGGCGCTGCGCCGCAGCACCCCGTCCACCGTCACACTGCGACCGGCCGCCACCGTCATGTCCCGCTCCTTCGTCTGTCCCGTCCCTGGCGTGATCCTCGTCGCGCCGCGTGAGCGGGGTCAAGCGCGCCGCGCACAAGGGCCGAAGCCGGTGCACATGGCCTGAAGCGGATCAACCCCGGAGCGACTCGGACGTACGCACAGGCATCGGAACTTACCCGTGGTTACGCTCAACGCACCCTTTACTCAAGGATGTTGGGAGACACACGTTGCCCACCCGTCTGAGACAGCTCGTCGTCGCGGCCGCGGTCCTGTTCACCGCCGCCGCGTCCCTCCCGGCCGCTGCGGCCGACGACCGGGGCCGCCAGGAGCGCCCCTCGCACGGTGGTCTGTCCGCCGTCATCCGCTACACCGAGTACGGCATCCCGCACATCCTCGCCAAGGACTACGCGGACCTGGGCTTCGGCGAGGGCTGGGCGCAGGCCGCCGACGAGGTGTGCACGCTCGCCGACGGATTCGTGACCCTGCGCGGTGAGCGTTCCCGTCACTTCGGCGCCGACGCGGCGGCCGACGGCTCGCTGTCCGCGGCCAGGACCAACCTCACCAGCGACCTGTACTTCCGTGGGGTCCGCGAGACGCGCACGGTGGAGAAGCTGCTCGCCGAGCCCGCGCCCCGGGGCCCGAGCCGGAAGGTCCGGGACATGATGCGCGGCTGGGCGGCCGGCTACAACGCCTGGCTGAAGCAGAACAGGATCACCGACCCCGCCTGCAAGGACGCGTCCTGGGTCCGGCCGGTCAGCGAGCTCGACGTGGCCACCCGTGGATACGCGATCGCCGTGATCGCCGGCGAGGGACGCTTCGCGGAAACGATCAGCGCCGCGCAGCCGCCGGCCGGATCCGCCACGGCCACCGGCTCCCCGTCCGCCCGGTCCGCCCGCACCCCGGACGCGAAGGCCGTGGCGGAGGCGGCCTTCGACCTGTGGGGCGAAGCCGGGATGGGCTCCAACGCGGTCGCCTTCCGCGGCGACACGACGGCGAACGGGCGCGGTCTGCTGCTCGGCAACCCGCACTATCCCTGGGAGGGCGGACGCAGGTTCTGGCAGTCGCAGCAGACCATCCCCGGCGAACTGAACGTCTCGGGTGGCTCCCTGCTCGGTACTCCGGCGATCTCCATAGGGTTCAACGCACATGTGGCGTGGAGCCACACCGTCTCGACCGGCATTCCGGCCAGTCTCCACCAGCTGACGCTGGATCCGGCCGATCCGACGACCTACCTCGTGGACGGCGAGCCGGAGCACATGACGAAGCGGACCGTGACGGTCGCGGTGAAGGACGGCGCTCCGGTGACCCGCACCCAGTGGTGGACCCGCTACGGCCCGGTCGTCACCTCCCTCAGCTCCCAGGTCCCGCTGCCGTGGACCACCACGACGGCGTACGCGCTGTACGACCCCAACGCGGTCAATCTCCGCTTCGCGGACACCTCGCTCGGCTTCAGCAAGGCGCGGAGCACGGACGACGTCCTGAAGTCCCTGGCGCGGCACCAGGGCATCCCCTGGGTGAACACGATCGCCGCCGACCGCGAGGGGCACGCCCTCTACACCCAGTCGCAGGTGGTCCCCCGGATCACCGACGAGCTGGCGGCCCGCTGTTCGACGGCGCTCGGCAGAACCACCTATCCGGCGTCCGGGGTCGCGGTCCTCGACGGCTCGCGCGGCGACTGTGCCCTCGGCAGCGACCCCGACGCCGTTCGGCCGGGCATCTTCGGCCCCGCACGGATGCCGACGCTGAAGAACGCGCCGTACGTGGAGAACTCGAACGACAGCGCGTGGCTGGCCAACGCCGACCGGCCGATCACCGGGTACGAACGGGTCTTCGGCCCGGTCGGCACCCAGCCCGGTCTGCGCACCCGCGGCGGCGTCGAGGACGTGGCGGCGATGGCCGAGCGGGGCGGTCTGACCGTACGGGACCTGCAACGGCAGCAGTTCGCCAACCGGGCGCCCGCAGGTGATCTCGCCGCGCAGGACGTGGCGCGGGCGTGTGCCGCGCTGCCCGGCGGTACGGCGACGGGCAGTGACGCAAAGGCCGTCGACGTGTCGGAGGCGTGCGGGGTGCTGAAGGCATGGGACCGCACCATGGACACCGACAGCCGGGGAGCGCTGCTCTTCGACCGGTTCTGGCGGAGGCTGACCCAGCAGGTGCCCCCGGCCCAGCTGTGGAAGGTGCCGTTCTCGGTGGCCGACCCGGTCCGCACGCCCCACACGCTGAACACGGACGCGCCCGGCTTCGCCACGGCCCTCGCCGACACGGTGGCGGAACTGCGGGCCGCGGGCATCGCGCCGGACGCGAAGCTCGGCGCCCACCAGTTCGTGGTCCGCGGCGGCGAGCGCCTTGCGATGCCGGGCGGCTCGGGGCGGCTCGGGGTGTGGAACGTCCTGGAACCGACGTGGGACGCGGCGGGCGGCGGCTACACGGAGGTGCCGTTCGGCTCCAGCCACCTCCAGGCGGTGGGCTGGGACGACGGCCGCTGCCCGGTGGCCCGCACCCTCCTGACGTACTCCCAGTCCTCGAACCCGGACTCGCCGCACCACAGCGACCAGACGCGGTTGTTCTCCGGTGAGAAGTGGGTGACGTCGCGCTTCTGCGAGAAGGACATCCTGTCCTCCCCGAAGCTCAGGGTGGTCCGGGTGGGCGAACACCGCTGACGTGACCGAGCGCCGTACACGGGTGTGGTGCCGTCCCACAGGGGGCGGCACCACACCCGTCACCTGTCCGACAGGGCGTCAGACCGCCCTGGCCCGGCCTTCCCAGTACGGCTCGCGCAGCCGTCGTTTGTAGAGCTTGCCGTTGGGGTCGCGGGGCATCGTGTCGATGAAGTCGACGCTCTTGGGCCGCTTGTAGCCGGCGAGTTGGCGGGCGCAGTGGCCGAGGATCTCGGCGGACAGGGCCGGACCCGGTACGAATCCCGGGGCGGGCTCGACCACGGCCTTGACCTCCTCGCCCCAGTCGTCGTGGGGGATGCCGAAGGCGGCCGCGTCGGCGACGGCGGGGTGGGTGAGGAGAGCGGCCTCGATCTCGGCCGGGTAGATGTTGACGCCTCCGGAGATGATCAGGTCGATCTTGCGGTCGCGGAGGAAGAGATAGCCGTCCTCGTCGAGGTAGCCGAGGTCACCGACGGTGAAGAAGTCGCCGATGCGGTTCTTGCGGGTCTTGGTCTCGTCCTTGTGGTACGAGAATCCGCCGGTGCTCATCTTCAGGTAGACGGTGCCGAGTTCACCGGGCCCCAGCCGGTTGCCGGCGTCGTCGAAGACCGCCAGTTCGCTGATCGGCCAGGCCTTGCCGACGGTGCCGGGCTTCTTCAGCCAGTCCTCGGCGGTGGCGAAGGCCCCGCCGCCCTCGCTGGCCGCGTAGTACTCCTCGACGCTGTTCCCCCACCAGTCGATCATGGCCCGTTTCACATGGTCGGGGCAGGGGGCGGCGCCGTGGATGGCGTGCCGCATGGACGACACGTCGTACGACTGCCTTGTGTGGTCCGGCAGGGCGAGGAGCCGGTGGAACTGCGTGGGGACCATATGGGTGTGCGTGCACTGGTGAGTGTCGATGAGGCGGAGCATCTCCTCGGGTGTCCACTTGTCCATGAGCACCAGCCGGTGCCCGATGTGCAGGGACGCGCCCGCGAACTGCAGGACCGCCGTGTGGTAGAGCGGTGAGCACACCAGGTGCACGTTGCCGTCGTACGGCTTGATGCCGAAGATGCCGAGGAAGCCGCCGAGGTACGACTCCTCGGGGAGCTTTCCGGGCAGTGGGCGGCGGATGCCCCGGGGACGGCCGGTGGTGCCCGAGGTGTAGTTCATGACCCAGCCGAGGGTGCGGCCGGGGGGCGCCGACTCGGCCTGTCCGTCGAGGAGTTCCCCGTACGGCCGGAAGCCCTCGACCGTGCCGACCGCGTACCGGTGGCTGTCGGGGAGCTTGGCCTCGTCGGCGGCGTGCCGCGCGGCCTCGGCGAACCGCTCGTGGGCGATCAGCACCTTGGCGCCCGAGTCGGAGACGATCCAGGCGATCTCCGGGCCCACTAGATGGTGGTTGACGGGCACGAGGTAGAGCCCGGCCTGGGTGGCGGCCAGATACGCGGTGAGGAACTCCACCCCGTTGGGCAGGACGACCGCGAAGGCGTCGCCGCGCTCCAGTCCGGCCGCGCGCAGCCCGTGGACGAGGCGGTTGGCGGCGGCGTGCAGGCGTCCGGCGGTCCACTCCTCACCGTCGGGCGCGACGAGGACGGTGCGGTCGGGCTCGACGGTGGCCTGGGCCCAGAAGCCGTGGGGGGCTCGGCTCACTGTCCGTCACTCCTTCCGGCGATCCGGTTGATGCGGTCGACGGCCTTCTCGAAACCGCGTGTGAGGTCGTCGAAGACCGCCTGGACGCTGCGTTCGCTGGTCATCCGGCCGACGATCTGCCCGACCGGGGTGCCGAGCAGCGGTTCCACCTCGTACTTCTGGATCCGGGAGACGGCCTCGGCGCAGAGCAGCCCCTGGAGGGGCATGGGGAGCGCGCCGGGTCCGTCCGGGTCGTCCCAGGCGTCGGTCCATTCGGTACGGAGCTGACGTGCGGGTTTTCCGGTGAGGGCGCGGGAGCGGACGGTGTCGCCCGATCCGGCGGCGAGCAGCTTCTCGATCAGCCTGGGTGAGGGGAGCTCGGCCTCGGTGGTGGTCAGCCATAGGGAGCCCAGCCACACACCCTGGGCGCCGAGGGCCAGGGCGGCCGCCACCTGCTGTCCGCTGCCGATGCCGCCCGCGGCCAGGACGGGCAACGGGTCGACGGCGTCCACGACTTCGGGGGTGAGCACCATGGAGGCGATCTCGCCGGTGTGGCCGCCGGCCTCGTAACCCTGCGCGACGACGATGTCGATGCCCGCGTCCGCGTGTTTACGGGCGTGCCGGGCGCTGCCGGCGAGCGCGGCGATGAGCACGTCCTGCTCGTGGGCGCGGTCGATGACATCGGCGGGCGGTGAGCCGAGGGCGTTGGCGAGCAGCCTGATCGGGTAGTCGAAGGCGACGTCGAGCTGGGTGCGGGCGACCTGTTCCATCCAGCCGGTGATGCGCCAGCCGGAGGCCTCGCCCTCGGCGAGTTCGGGCACGCCGTACTTGGCGAGGGTGTCCTTGACGAACTGCCGGTGCCCCTCCGGGATCATCGCCTCCACATCGGCCTCGGTCACACCCTCGACCTTCTTGGCCGGCATGACGACGTCCAGGCCGTAGGGCTTGCCGTCGACGTGGGCCTGGATCCAGTCGAGATCGCGTTTGAGGTCGTCGGGGGCCGTGTAGCGGACCGCGCCGAGCACCCCGAAGCCCCCGGCCCGGCTGATGGCCGCGGCGACGGCGGGGAACGGCGTGAAGCCGAAGACGGCGTGCTCGACTCCCAGTTTCTTGCTCAGCTCCGTCTGCATGGGCGCAGGATGCCGCAGTACTCCGGACGAGGGAAGACCTTTTCTGATGCTCCGTCAGATTTCTCGCGGCACGGCCGCGACACGGCCGGCCGACATGGTCAGGGGTGGTTGACACCTCCCATCCCTGACACAAAAGTTTCATCCCACAAGGCTGAGCCGGAAAGAAATTTTCAGTCGGTGCGGTAGCGGGAGGCCGGGTTCGATGACCGAAGACGCAGCGGACAGAGCGGCGAGCGGGCTGTCCCGCCGCCGACTGGGAAAACACGCACTGGCCTTGGGCGGCGCCCTGACCATCGCCCCCTTCCCGGCGGGACCGGCCGAGGCCGCCCCGCCCCCGGCAAGCCACCCCACGCTGCGGCACGGATCGGCCGAAAGCGCCGGACTGCTCCCCTCGCACCTGCGCCGGCTCGTCGCCGACGCCAAGAGGTTTCTCGGCCCCTCCCCCGCACACCCCTGGTACGCGGGCGCCGTCCTGCTGGCCGGGCGCGGCGGAACCGTGGCCCTGCACCGCCCGATCGGCAAGGCGGTGCGCTACTCGGCGTACGACGAGACGACCGACACGGGGGTCGAGTTCCCCGTCGACCGGCAGATCGCGATGGCCAGGAACACCGTCTTCGACCTCGCCTCGGTCTCCAAGCTGTTCACCTCCCTTCTCGCCGTGCAGCAGATCGAGCGGGGCGCGCTGAAGCTGGAGGGGAAGGTAGCCTCGTACATCCCGGAGTTCGCGGGCGCGGGGAAGCAGGACGTCACGGTCCGTCAGCTCCTCACCCACACCTCGGGTTTCCGGGCCTGGATCCCGCTGTACAACGCGCCGACCCGCGAGGAGAAGCTCCGGCTCATCTGGAACGAGGCGCCGGTCAGCCCGCCCGGCACCGCCTACCTCTACTCGGATCTGAACATGATCTCCCTGCAGCTCGTGCTGGAGAAGATCACCGGTCGCACCCTGGACGCACTGCTCCGCAGCGAGATCACCGCTCCGCTCGGCCTGCACGACACCCGCTACAACCCGCCCGCCTCCTGGAAGCCGAGGATCGCCGCGACCGAGGACGCGCGAAAGCCCTGGTCGGGGCTGGATCGGGGACTCGTCTGGGGCGAGGTGCACGACGAGAACGCCTTCAGCTTCGGTGGCGTGGCGGGCCACGCGGGGGTGTTCTCCAGCGCGTGGGACCTCGCGGTCCTCGGCCGTACGCTGCTCAACGGCGGCGTGTACGGCAAGGCCCGTATCCTCCGGCCGAAGTCGGTGGAGCTGATGTTCACCGACTTCAACACCGCGTTCCCCGGCCACGCGCACGGTCTCGGCTTCGAGCTCCACCAGCACTGGTACATGGGCGCGATGGCCACCCCGCGTACCGCGGGGCACACCGGCTTCACCGGTACCTCACTGGTCCTCGACCCGACGACCGACTCGTTCCTGGTCGTCCTCGGCAACTCGGTGCACCCGGTGCGCAGCTGGCGCTCCGGCTCGGCACCCCGCGTCGCCGCCGGCGACAATCTCGCGCGGGCCGTCGCCGTACGCCCCGCCCGCGGCCGTACGTCCTGGTTCTCGGGCATGGCGAACGCCACGACGGCCACCCTCACCCTGCCGCCGCTCGACACGACCGGTGACGCTCCCCGGTTGCGCTGCGATCTGTGGTGGGACACCGAGCCGCAGCTGGACGCCCTGTTCCTGGAGGCCTCCGTGGACGGCGGCGGCAGCTGGCAGGCCGTCCCGTTCACGACCGTGCGGGCTGGTGAGCAGCCCCAGCGGCATCCGGCCGGCTCGGTCACCGGCTGGTCGGGCCGGGTCTGGCACCGGCTCACCGCGGCCCTCCCCAAGGGCACCGGGACCGTCGTGCGCTGGCGCTACACGACGAACCCGTTGTACGTGGGCCGGGGCGCGTATGTCGACGGGCTGCGGGTCAGGACCGAGAAGGGCGTCCTCTTCGACGAGATGCGCCCGGCGGACGCCAGGCGCATCAGGGCCGCGGGCTGGACCGCGTCGTCCACGTGACCGGCGCGGTCCGGTCCGGCTCCGCGGTCGGTGGGCCGCTACTCGTTGAACACGGCCTTCTGGACGTCGTTCGGCCCGTCGAAACGGTCCTCCTTCATACCGCTCAGGCGGCTGACGACCTTGTCGTCGGCCTTGTTCTTGCGGGCACGTTCGACGAGGTGCTTCTTGTCCGTCGGGTACTCCGCGCCTCTGAGGGCCTTCTGGACATCGGTCGGGCTGAGGTCGGCCATGGAAGCCTCCCTTGGGTGCGCCGACCGCGCGCTCCCGGAGGAGTGGGCGGCCGTGATGTACAGAATCACGCACCTTCCGCGGTACCCCTCCGGACGCGAGGCATGCAGAGGGACGGCCAGGTCAGGACGGAAACTCCGGGGCCTCCAGCACCGCCATCGCCGCGTTGTGGCCGGGCACCCCGCTGACCCCGCCGCCGCGCACCGCCCCCGCACCGCACAGCAGGACGTTCGGGTGCCGGGTCTCCACGCCCCAGCGGCCGGTTCCCTCCTGGGCGTACGGCCAGGCAAGCTCGCGGTGGAAGATGTTGCCGCCGGGCAGCCGCAGGTCGCGCTCCAGGTCGAGCGGGGTCCTGGCCTCGACGCAGGGGCGACCGTCGGCGTCGGTGGCCAGACAGTCGGCGATCGGCTCGGCGAGGTACGCGTCCAGCTGCGCGAGTGTCGACTTCAGCAGTTCTTCGCGGACCGCGTCGTTGTCGTGGGCGAAGAGCCGGGCGGGTGTGTGCAGGCCGAACAGGGTGAGCGTCTGGTAGCCCCGGTCTGCCAGGTCCGGGCCGAGGATGGTCGGGTCGGTGAGCGAGTGGCAGTAGATCTCCGAGGGGGGTGCCTCGGGCAGCGCTCCGGCCGCCGCCCGGGCGTGCGCGGCCGCCAGCTGCTTGTACCCCTCCGCGATGTGGAAGGTCCCGGCGAACGCCTCGCGGGGGTCCACCGAGCCGTCACGCAGCTTCGGCAGCCGGGTGAGCAGCATGTTCACCTTGAGCTGTGCGCCCTCGGCTGGGGCGGACTGCTCGTCTCCGGTGAGGGCGGCGAGCTCCCTCGGTGAGGCGTTCACCAGCACATGGCGGGCGGCGACCACGCCCTGTCCGTCCCGCGTGCGGTAGGTGATCTCGGCGGCGCGTCCGTCGGTGTCGATCCGCACCGCCTCGTGCCCGGTGGCGAGCAGGGCGCCCGCGCCCGTCGCCGCCGTCGCCAGCGCGTCCGTGAGCGCGCCCATGCCGCCGACCGGGACGTCCCAGGCTCCCGTGCCGCCGCCGATCACGTGGTAGAGGAAGCAGCGGTTCTGCGGCAGGGCGGGGTCGTGGGCGTCGGCGAAGGTACCGATCAGAGCATCGGTGAGGACCACACCGCGGACCAGGTCGTCCGTGAAGCGCTCCTCGATCGCCACACCGATCGGTTCCTCGAAGAGCGTCCGCCAGGCGTCCTCGTCGTCGACGCGGACGCGCAGTTCGGCGCGGGTGGGAAGCGGCTCTGTGAGGGTGGGGAACACCCGCTGGGCGACGTGGCCCGTCATGCCGTAGAAGCGCTGCCAGGCCTCGTACTCGCGGTCCGAGCCGGTCAGCCGCGCGAACGCCTCCCGCGTGCGACGGTCACCACCGCCCACGAGAAGTCCGGTGGGGCGCCCATCGCGTTCGACGGGCGTGTACGAGGAGATCGTGCGCCCGCGCACCCGGAAGTCCAGGTTCAGGTCCCGGACGATCTTCCGGGGCAGCAGGCTGACCAGGTACGAGTAGCGCGACAGCCGTGCGTCGACCCCGGCGAACGGCCGGGTGGACACGGCGGCGCCCCCGGTGTTCCCCAGCCGTTCCAGCACGAGCACGGACCGGCCGGCGCGGGCGAGATAGGCGGCGGCGACCAGCCCGTTGTGGCCCCCGCCGACGATCACGACGTCGTACGACCGGCGCCCCTCACGTACGGCTCCCTCATGGACTGGCGTGGCTCGTGGCATGGCTCTTGGTAACACGCGGTGATGTGGGTCGGCCAGAGGTGCCGGGCAGGTGGCCCAGCCGGTGCCGGAAACCCCGGGGGCTGTCAGTGGCCGCCCGTCGCCCGCCGCTGCCGCAGCACCGCCACCCTGCGGTACAGCTCCACCGCCTCCGGACCACGGCCGAGCTGCTCCAGGCAGTGGGCCTCGTCGTTACGGCTGGCGAGGGCGTCGTGGTGGTCGGCGCCGAGGACGCGTTCCCGGGCGTCGGCCACGCGGCGGTACTCGGTGAGGGCGTCGGCCCAGCGACCGAGCCAGCCGAGGCCCACGGCGACCTCGCGTCGGCTGACCAGGGTGTCCGGGTGATCGGGGCCGAGGACGCGCTCGCGGAGGGCGCACACCTCGCGGGACTCGGCGAGGGCTTCCTCCCAGCGGCCGAGCCGGCCGAGGTTCACGCCGAGGCCGTGGCGGGCTCGGAGGGTCTCGGGGTGGACGGGGCCGTCGACGCGGGTACGGTCGTCGACCAGGGCGCGGTAGAGCGTGAGGGCGTCGGCGCTGCGGCCGAGTCTGCCGAGGCCGATACCGACCTCGTAGCGGGCCGCGAGGGCGTCCGGGTGGTCGGGGCCGAGGGCCTGGGCGCGGCTCTCGGCGACGTCCCGGTACATTCGCAGGGCCTCCGGCCAGCGTCCCAACTGGCCGAGGAGGTAGGCGACCTCGTACCGGGTGACGAGTGTGTCGGGGTGGTTCGGGCCGAGGACCCGGGCGCGGGCGTCGGCCACGTCGGACGCCGTCTCGTACGACTCCTCCAGGCGCCCGAGCCGGCTGAGGTTGAGGGCCAGGTTGTGGCGGCAGCGCAGGGTGTCGGGGTGGTCGGGACCCAGGGCGCGGGCGCGTCCGGCAAGGACGGTCGTGTACGCCTGGTGCGCCTCGAAGTGACGGCCCAGCCGGCCCAGCACGTACGCCATGTCGTGCCGGGTGGCGAGAGTGTCGGGGTGGTCGGGGCCGAGCACCCGCTCCCGGCCCCGGGCGACGTGCGTGTACTCGCGCAGGGCGTCGGCGGGCCGGCCGGTGCGGCTGAGGGTCAGGCCGACCTGGTGGCGGCTGGCGAGGGTGTCGGGGTGGTCGGGACCGAGGACGTGCTCGCGTTCGGCGGCGACCGCGCGGTGCACCTCGCCCGCCTCCGTCCAGCGGCCGAGCCGACCGAGGCTGAGGCCCGCGGTGTGCCGCCCCGCCAGGGCGGCGACCACCTCCGGTGGCGGGGTGGGGCGTTCGGCGAGTACGGGCTCCTCCACGCGGCCGGTGGAGGGGCGGGCGATCCAGTCGCCGGTGAGGCCGGCCGAGGGGTCCGGAGGGGTGGTGCGCAGTCCTCTGCCCGCCGCCTTGTGACCGGTGGTCATGCCGCGGGTCCAGGACGGCAGGCGCGGTTCACGGGACGGAGGCTGTTCGGGGCGTGACGGCGCGGAGAGGTGCGAGCGGGCCGGTGGGCCGGCGGCCGCTGACACGACCGTGGGCACATGGGCGTACGCCGTCCGGCTCTCGCGGATGCGGCGCCCCAGCTCACGGGCGTCGTGCGGTCGTTCGTCCGGTTCCTTGGCGAGCAGGTCCAGGATGATCCGCTCGACCTCCTCGGGCAGTTCGGCCCGGTGGCTGCGCGGCGGCTCCGGTGGGGTGTCGCGATGGCCGACGAGGACCGCCCACGCGTCCTCGAGGTCGAACGGCGGTACCCCGGTGGCGATCTCGTACAGCACGCACCCGAACGAGTACAGGTCGCTGCGGTGGTCGACCTGGTCGCCGCCGATCTGCTCCGGCGACATGTAGTGCGGCGTGCCCATCGCGATGCCGGTGCCGGTGAGCCGGGACGTGAAGCCGATGTCGGTGCCGAGGCGGGCTATGCCGAAGTCGCAGATCTTCACGGTGCCGTCGGTGAGCAGCATGATGTTCGCGGGCTTCAGATCGCGGTGCACGATGCCCTGCTGGTGGGTGTAGGCGAGGGCGGAGGCCGCCTGGTCGGCGATCTCGACGATGTCGTCGAGAGGTAACGGGTGGTGCTTGTTGCCTTCCAGGAGCTGGCTGAGGTTGCTGCCCTCCAGCAGCTCCATGACGAGGTACAGCACCCCGTCGGCCTCGCCGAAGTCGTGGACCACCGTCACCCCGCGGTGCTGGAGGGCGGCGGCCACGCGGGCCTCGCGCCGGAACCGCTCCCGCAGCACACGCGTGAAGGCCGGATCGTGCTCGGTGTTGAGGGGCTTGAGGCACTTCACGGCGACGTGCCGTCCCAGTGACTCGTCTCTGGCCCGCCACACCTCGCCCATCCCGCCGCGCCCGATCAGGTCGAGCAGCCGGTACCGGCCCTGGATCAGCCTGGTGTCCCCCATCGCCTGCGATCGCCCCCGTGTGTCCGGCTCCGCCCTCCCCTGGCTCGTCCAGTATGGCGAGCTATCGCCCGACTTTGTACGGTGCCGGGCGCGAGCCGGGGCCCAGCCGTCGCATGGCTCGGATGATGTGTTTGGGCGGGAGTTGCCAGCGCAGACCTGCGGGAACGCAGCGCAGCAGGGTGCCGGTGAGACACAGGCGGCGGGCCACCACAGCCGGTGACGGGGCCGGTCTGCCGTACAACTCGTGGGCGTATGGCGGCAGGGAGGCGTATGCCAGGTTCGCCACGCGCCGCCACAGCAGGGCGCGCGCCGGGACGAGCGACCGGGGTACGGGCGGCCGGAGCAGGAAGTCGTCGACCTCCCGCGCCTCGGTCCGGGCGGCCAGCTCCGGCCGCACCTTTTCGAAATACGCTGCCAACTCGACCTGGTCGCACGGGACTTCGCCAGGATCCAGGCCGACCAGGCGGGCGCTGACGCGTTGTTCGGCGATGTACCGGTCGGCCGCGGCGTCCGTCAGGGGGAACCCCGAGTGCCGCTGCACGTGCAGATAGGAGTCGATCTCGGCGCAGTGCACCCACAGCAGGAGCTCCGGCTCGTCGACCGGGTACCGCTCCCCCGTGTCGGGGTCGGTCGCCGAGAGCCTGCTGTGGATCCGGCGGATACGGGCGCCCGCCTTCTCCGCGGCCTCGGTGGTGCCGTAGGTGATCGTGCCGACGAAGTCGGCGGTGCGCATCAGCCGGCCCCAGGCGTCGTGCCGGAAGTCGGAGTTCTGTATGACCCCGCGCACCGCCCGCGGGTGGAGCGCCTGGAGATACAGCGCCCGGATGCCGGCCACCCACATCATGGGGTCACCGTGCGTCTGCCAGGTCACCGAGTCCGGGCCGAACAGCCCAGGGTCACCTGTTCGAATGGCCTCCACGGGGTCAGCCTAACGGCGTACGCGTGGCATCCCCAGGCCGATCCACGAGATGATCTCGCGCTGGATCTCGTTGTTGCCGCCACCGAAAGTGAAGATCACGGCCGAGCGGTAGCCGCGTTCCAGTTCGCCGTGGAGCACCGCACCCGCCGAGCCCTCCTTCAGGGCTCCCGCCGCGGCGACGACCTCCATGAGCCAGGCGTAGGCGTCACGGCGTGCCTCGGAGCCGTAGACCTTGACGGCGGAGGCGTCCTGGGGGGTGAGGGTGCCCTCCTGGAGGGAGTTCACCATCTGCCAGTTGAGGAGCTTCATCGCGTCGAGCCTGGTGTGGGTCCGGGCGAGGCGTCCGCGCACCCACGACAGGTCGATCACGCGGCGGCCGTCGGCGAGCTTGGTCTCCATGGCCCAGCGCTGCACGTTGTGCAGGGAGCGGATCGCCATGGTGCCGTGGGCGGCGAGGGTGACGCGTTCGTGGTTGAGCTGGTTGGTGATGAGGCGCCAGCCCTTGTTCTCCTCGCCGACACGGCGGGAGACGGGGACACGGATGTTCTCGTAGTAGCTGGCGGTGGTGTCGTGCGAGGCGAGCGTGTTGATCAACGTGCAGGAGTAGCCGGGGTCGGACGTGGGGACCAGGAGCATGGTGATGCCCTTGTGGGGCGGGGCGTCCGGGTCGGTGCGGACGGCGAGCCACACCCAGTCCGCCGTGTCGCCGTTGGTCGTCCAGATCTTCTGACCGTTCACGACGTACTCGTCGCCGTCCCGGACCGCGCGGGTTCTGAGCGCGGCCAGGTCGGTGCCCGCGTCGGGCTCGCTGTAGCCGATCGCGAAGTCGATCTCGCCGGAGAGGATGCGCGGCAGGAAGTACGCCTTCTGCTCGTCGCTGCCGAACTGCATGATCGTCGGGCCGACCGTGTTGAGCGCCATCAGGGGCAGCGGGACGCCCGCCTGGGCCGCCTCGTCGAAGAAGATGAACTGTTCCATGGGGGTCAGCCCGCGTCCCCCGTACTCCTTCGGCCAGCCCACACCGAGCCAGCCGTCGGCGCCGAGACGGCGGATGGTCTCGCGGTAGAACCGCTTCTGGGCGGCCGGGTCGGCGTACCGGGCGTAGGCGTTGTCCGGGACCAACTCGGCGAAGTAGGCGCGCAGTTCGGTGCGCAGACGCTGCTGCTCGGGCGTGTATTCCAGATGCACGGCGTTCGCCTCCTGGCTCCCCAAGGCCGGACCTGACGGCGCACACCGTAGAACGTGTTACAGAAATTGGGAACATGCGGGGCGTTCAGCCGAAGCAGGCTGGACGTTCCGTGGCCGTGCGGGACTCCGGGGCGTACGGGCCTGGCTTGTTCCGCCCCCGCCGCCCCTGCCCGTCCCATCCCCAGG
>NZ_VJZE01000127.1 GCF_009377205.1 Streptomyces phyllanthi | reverse complement strand
TCGCGTTGCGGGTGGCCCAGGGGGTCTTCGGCGCGTTGCTGCAGCCCGCCACCCTCGGCATGCTGCGCGCCGCCTACCCGCCCGACCGGCTGGCGGTGCCCCTCGCGCTGCGCACCAGTGCGATCGGGCTGGCGGTCGCGGCCGGTCCGCTGGTGGGAGGGGTGCTGGTCACTCATCTGGGCTGGCGGTCGGTGTTCTTCCTCAACCTCGTACCCGCGCTCGTCATGGGCGCCGTGGCGCTGACGGTCCGCGTCCCGGCCCCGCGTCCGACCGGTCGGGTCCGTCTCGATCTGCCCGGTGCCTGTCTGCTCGCGGTGGCGCTCGGGCTGCTGGTGCACACGCTGGTCGGCGCGGCGGAGCGGGGGCGGCCGGCGGAGACCGTGCCCGGGCTGCTCGTCTCGGCGGGCGTGACCCTCGTGTTCGTTCGCCGTGAACGGCGCACGGCCGATCCGCTGCTGCCGCCCGCCGTGCTCGGCTCGGCGGCCGTCGGTGCGGCGCTCGGTGTCCTCGTGGCCGCGTCGGCGGCGATGCTGGGAGCGATGTTCGTCAGCAGTTACGTCCTCCAGGACGTCCTCGGCATGGATCCCCTGCGTACGAGCCTGACCGCGCTGCCGGGGGCCGTGGCGATGATGCTCGGCGCACCGGGCTCCGCCGTGCTGCTGCGCCGCCGGGGTGCCCGTGCGACGGCGCTGGCGGGTACGGGGGTCCTCACCCTCGGTGTGCTGGTGCTGTCCCGGCTCGGCGAGGGCGCCTCGACCGTGGCGCTCGGTGGAGGCTTTCTGCTGCTGGGCGCCGGTTTCGGATCGGTGATGGTCACGGCCACCGAGGTCGTCGTACGGCATGTCCCGGCGGAGTCGGCCGGTGTGGCGGGCGGGCTGCAGCAGACCGCCCTGAACGTCGGGCCCGCCCTGGGGGTCGCGGTGGCCACGGCGGTGATGTCGCTGTCGGGCGGTGTCGCGCCCGGGCCCGCGCTGACGGCGCTGGCGTGCGGGGCGGCACTCGGCGTGGTGCTCTGCGTCGGGATGCCCGGACTCGGTGGACCCCGGAGGATTGGTTCACCGTCTGTAAGGGACCATGAAAGGAGGGACGTTCGTGAACCGTAGCCCGGGTCGGGGTCGGACCGTCGAGCCGGAGCGGATGCCGCGGGCCGGGGCACGCGAGTGCGCCGGGCCGCACCGGAGGTGAAGCATGGGACGACTGCGACCAGAGGTCGAGCCGAGAGAGGCCGGACTCGACCCCAAGGCCCTGGCCCGCCTCGACCAGCACTTCGCCCACCTGGTCGACGACGGCCGCCTGCCCGGCTTTCTGGTCTCCGTGGCCCGCGGCGGCCGTGTCGCGCACCTCACGACGTACGGCCACCGCGACCGCGCGGCCGGGCTTCCCGTGGAGAGCGACACCATCTGGCGGATCTACTCGATGACGAAGCCGGTCACGTCGGTGGCCGCGCTGATCCTGGTGGAGGAGGGCCGCCTCTCCCTCGACGATCCGGTGTCCCGGTACATCCCGTCCTTCGCCGAGCCGCGGGTCCACGAGTCGGGCTCCGGGGCGGACGTCAGGACCCGCCCCGCCGAACGGCCGCTCCTGGTCCGCCACCTCATGACCCACACCGCGGGTCTGACGTTCGGCTTCTACCACTCCCACCCGGTCGACGCCCTGTACCGCGCGGCGGGCCTGGAGAACCCCGTACCGCCGGGCGCGGACCTGGCCCGGGCCTGCGACGTGTACGCGAGCCTGCCGTTGCAGTTCGAGCCGGGCACGCAGTGGAACTACTCGGTCGCCTCCAACGTCCTGGGCCGCGTCATCGAGGTCGCCTCCGGCCGGCCGCTCGACACGTTCCTCGCCGAGCGGATCTTCGGTCCGCTGGGCATGACGGACGCGGGCTTCTCCGTGACGGCCGAACAGGAGTCACGGCTCGCCGAGATGTACGGCGAGACCGATGGCGGCGGCATCCACCCGATTCCCGGCGTCCCCCTGAACGGCCGCCCCCGCTTCCTGTCCGGCAGTGGGGGCATGGCCGCCACGGCCCACGACTACCACCGCTTCATGGAGTTCCTGCGCCGCCGCGGCGAACTCGACGGCACCCGTCTGCTCTCCCCCGGATCCGTCACCGCCATGGCCTCCAACCAGCTCCCGGACAACGCGGACCTGCGCTCCTTCGGCAGCCCGCCGCACCGGCTGCCGAGCAACGCGGGCGTCGGCTTCGGCCTGGGCGTCTCGGTGGTCATCGACCCCGAGGCGACCGAAACCCCGTCGTCCCGGGGCGTGTTCGGCTGGAGCGGAGTCGCGACCACGACCTTCTGGGTGGACCCGCTGCGGGATCTCACCGTCCAGTTCATGACCCAGGTCCGCCCGGTCTCGTCCAACCCTGTCTTCCCGGAGCTGCGGCGGCTGGCGCACGAGGCGGTGGTGGCCTGATCACCCAGGCCCTCAGCCCTCCCTCACTCCTCCGACCGGAACGTGAACCCGACCCCCTCGCCCGCCAGTTCGGTGAGCCACTCCTCCGACCGGTTGGCCGTCTCCGCCGCCCGGCTGAGCCCCGGCGGAAGCGAGCCGTCGAGGATGTGGCGCACCCCGAGGGCGAGGGGGCGGGACACGCAGCGGGCCATGGCGCTCTCCTCGGCCGTGCCGACGGCGTCGAGGAGGTAGCGACCCGACCAGGTCTCGCCCGAACCGCCCGTCACATCGAGGGACACGGCGAGGACGACCCGGTCCCGGTCGGCCTCGGTGGTGGGGTGGGCCGCCGCCAGCTCCCGGGCGAGCGCGGAGATCCGCTCGTCGTCGCCGCGTTCGAGCTCGGCGAAGACCGGCGCCCAGGCGGTCAGCCAGCCGTCGAGGCGGAGGGTGCCGCGGACGAAGGTGCGGGGCTTCCAGGCAGCCGGCAGGGCGTACTGCTCGACGAAGGGCACGCTGTCGCGGTTGGGGTAGACCTCGAAGGTCTCGTCGTCGATGACATGGGGGCGGGTCGCCTCCCAGGGGCGCGCCGCCGTCGTCTCCGCGCCGTCCTCGATATAGCGGGCCGGTGCGCGCAGGGCGTTGAGAACGCCCGCCGGGGCCCAGCTGAAGCGGTACCTGAAGTCGTTCGGTACGGCCGGGATGCCGCCGCAGTAGGAGGTGAGGGTGCAGGAGGCCGCGATGCCGGCGCCTACGGCCTGCTCGGCCCGTGCGATCAGGCTGTGGGCGAAGAGGTGGTCGATGCCGGGGTCCAGGCCCGCCTCGGTGAGCACGGTCAGGCCCGCCGCCCCGGCCGCCGGTATCAGGTCGAGGACCGCGTCCGACACATAGCTGGAGCAGGCGAAGTGGGCCTGCCGGGCGATGGCGGTGGCCAGCAGCGCCGCGTGCTCCGGGGCCGGGAGCATCGAGACGACCACGTCTCCGGGCGCGAGGGCGGCCTCGAGTGCGGGGAGTGTGTGGGCGCGCGGTTCGGCGCGGCCCGTCAGGCCCAGGTCCGCCAGGGCCCGCTCGGCGCGTTCCTCGGTGCGGTGCCAGAGCAGTAAGCGGTCGGCGGTGCCGCACAGGGCGGCGAGACCGCTGCCCGTGGAGAGGCCCGCGCCGATCCAGTGGACGGTGCCGCTCGCGGGAACCGCGTCGCCGCCCGCGCGGACTGCGTCAGTCATGGTCGAACTTCCTTTCCGCCATGCCCAGTTCCTGGCATGCATCCGTGAAACGGTCCAGACAGCGGCCCCACGGTCCGGTGACGCCGAAGTCGAGGAGCTGGAGCACCAGCGCCGCGGAGAAGTCGTTGCTCGCCTCCTCCGGCAGCAGGGAGGGGAGGTTGTCGATGGCGATCAGGTCGAGCACGGGCCGCTCGCGCAGCCGGCGGACGGGGTGGTCCCACCCGGTGGTCGTGTCGTAGACCGGCAGGACGTTCATCGGTGAGCCCACGTCGACGGTGACGTCCGCGAGGGTGCGCAGCCTGCGGTCCGGCTCGTCGAGGTCCTTGTCCGTCAGGAAGGGCGGGACCGGCGTTGTCGTCAGCACGGTATTGACCATCAGCTCGTGGTCCAGGAGGGCGCGGCGGTCCAGGTCGCGGGTCTCGGCCAGGTCCCAGCAGGTGGGCTCGATCCCGGCCTCGAGCAGCGCCACCCGCGCGCCCCGGCCGCAGCGGCCCAGGGCTCCGATCACCAGCGCGGTCAGCTCCCCCTCGCTCGCCCGGAGGCGCGCTTCCACGGCCTCCTTCGTCGTGGGCTGGAGCGGGGCGTCCAGGGCACCCCGGTGGTGGAGCACGGCGAGGGCCGCACCCATGTACCCGGCCCAGTACCCGAAGGCGGCGAGGCGGCGCCCGTCGTCGTCGACCAGGTACTCCAGGTCCAGCAGCAGACCTCCCCCGGTGACGAACCGGCGCAGCAGCGCCTCCGCTCCGGGCTGCCCCTTGTAGGCGTGCCCGAAGAAGATATGGCGGTGCGTCAACCGGGTCGGCTCGTCCGGGAGTTCCTTCAGCCCGACGATCACCGCTTCCTTGGGCGCCGACACCCAGGAGCCCGCGGCCGCGACGCGGCACCCGACCGCCTCGTACTCCTCGACCGGGAAGACCCGCTGGGGCGACTCCTCCACGGTCAGCGTCACGCCGTCTGCGACGAGCCGGGCGGCGTCCGAGGGGACGATCGGGGTGCGGCGTTCGGTGGTACGGGTCTCGTGGCGGAGCCACAGGTGGAGCTGGGTCATACCAGGTTGACCTCCGGGCGTGCGGCGTCGGCGGCGAACCGGTCGACGCTCAGGGGGCTGATGTCGACGAAGGGTACGCGGCCCAGGTACAGGTCGCGGACCACCTCGCCGACGGCCGGGCCCTGGAGGAAGCCGTGGCCGGAGAATCCGGTGGCGTACAGGAAGCGGGAGCACGAACCCGCCTCGCCGATCAGCGCGTTGTGGTCCGGGGTGATCTCGTACAGGCCCGCCCAGCCGCCCGTCCGGCGCAGGTCGAGCAGGGCCGGGGCGCGCCGCTCCATGGCCTCGTACAGGCGAGGCATCCAGCGGTCGTGGGTGTCGGTGGCGAAACCGGGTGTCTCGTCGGGGTCGGACATGCCGAGGAGGAGGCCGGGGCCCTCGCCGTGGAAGTAGAGGCTGGACGTGAAGTCGATCGTCATGGGAAGGCCGGGCGGCAGGTCCGGGACCGGTTCGGTGACGGCGATCTGGCGGCGCAGAGGCTCCACCGGGAGGTCCACGCCCACCATGGCGCCGACGGACCGGGACCAGGGGCCGGCCGCGCAGACGACGGTGTCGGTGGCGATACGGCCCCGGCTGGTGACCACCGCCGTGATGGTGTCCCCGCGCGTCTCGATGCCGGTGACCTCGCAGTGCCGCAGCACGGTCGCGCCGTGGCGGCGGGCCCCTGCGGCGTAGCCGTGGACCACGGACTCGGGTGTGCAGTGGCCGTCGTCGGGGGAGAACGCGGCGGCCAGCAGGCCGTCGGTGGTGATCAGCGGGCAGAGGCGGCGCGCCTCGGCGGGGTCGAGCAGGCGGCTCGGTACGCCCAGGGAGTTCTGCAGCCGTACGCCCGCCTCGAACTGGGCGACCTCCTGCGGGGTCGACAGCAGGAAGAGATAGCCGACGCGGTGGAGTCCGATGTCGTGGCCCGGCTCCGCTCCGAAGCGGGCGAACGCCTCGAGGCTGCGGGCGCCGAGCTGGATGTTGAGTTCGTCGGAGAACTGGGCGCGTACGCCGCCCGCGGCCCGTGCGGTCGAGCCGGAGGCCAGTTCGTCGCGCTCGACCAGGATGACGTCGGGGACGCCGGAGCGGGCGAGGTGGTAGGCGATGCTCGTGCCCATGACTCCGCCGCCGATGACGACCACCGCCCCGCGAAGGAGTTCCTGCGTCACGGGCACTGCCCCTTTCTTCGGCTGCGTGTTCGACCCATCAGGTCTTCCACCACGGGCAGCCGTTCATGCGGCGCGTGAGCGCGGCGGCCGGCGTCGCGTGTGCGTCGCCGTGGCCGCCGCGGACCTCGCGCTCAGGGGCTCGGAGTGCCTCTCGCCGGGAGCCGGAGGGCTCGTCAGGAGCCTCAGGAGGAACGGACCGCCGCCTCCAGGTGCGGCAGATAGTGGTCGAGGCGCTCCCGCTTGGTACGCAGATAGGCGATGTTGTCCTCGCACGGCGTTATCAGCAGCGGTACCTGCTCGTCGACCGTGATGCCGTGCCGCAGCAGCGCCTCGCGCTTGCGCGGGTTGTTCGACATCAGCCGCACGGAGCGGACGCCGAGGTCGTGCAGCATCTCCGCCGCGACCCGGTAGTCGCGGGCGTCCACCGGCAGTCCGAGCGCGATGTTCGCCTCGACCGTGTCGAGGCCCTCCGACTGGAGCTTCATCGCCTGCAGTTTGGCGAGCAGTCCGATTCCGCGGCCCTCGTGCCCGCGGAGGTAGACGAGGACGCCCCGGCCCTCGGCCACGATGGACCGCAGCGCGCTGTCGAGCTGGTCGCCGCACTCGCAGTGCTGGGAGCCGAACGCGTCACCGGTGAGGCACTCCGAGTGCAGCCGGGTGAGAATTCCCTCACCGCCGACTTCGGTGATGTCGCCGTACACCAGCGCCACTTGTTCCTCACCGCGGTCCTGGTCCAGGTAGCCGACGGCCTCGAAGTCGCCGTACACGGTGGGCAGAGGTGCATTCACCACGCGTACGGCACCGGAGGACTGGGCATTCGCGCCGAGTACGTCAACAGTTTCTGTCATGATCTGGTTCCTATCTGGTAAGCCCTGGCGTCATGCGAAAATGCCGGAGCATCAGCAGAGACGAAAGGCCGTGAAAACATGAGCAGTTCGGTATCGCAGCCGACTCCGGCTCCGGAGGGGCCGCTGCCGACGGTGTCCGCCCTGGTCCCGGCGGACACCACCGAGGACGTACGGGCACGGGGAGCGGACATGGCCCGCCAGGTCGCCGTCCTGCCCGTGGGCAGTCTCGAACAGCACGGCCCGTACCTGCCGTTGGCCACGGACACGCTGGTCGCCTGCGCGATAGCCCGGGAGATCGCCGCGGCGTATCCCGTGCACCTGCTGCCGCCCGTGACCATATCCTGTTCGCACGAGCACGCGACCTGGCCGGGCACGGTCAGCATCTCCGCTGTGACCCTGCACGCGGTCGTCCGGGACATCGCGGCCTCCCTGCGCCGGTCGGGCGTCGAGGCGCTGGTCGTGGTCAACGGGCACGGCGGGAACTACGTCCTGGGAAACGTGGTGCAGGAATCCACCGCCGAGGGACATCGCATGGCGCTCTTCCCGGCGATGGAGGACTGGGAAGCCGCGCGGGAGCGGGCGGGCGTGGAGACCACGCTCCTCAGTGATATGCATGCGGGAGAAATAGAGACCTCCATACTTCTGCATTGCCATCCCGAATTGGTCCGGCCCGGTTACGAGTCCGCCGATCTGCGTGCCGACGACCGCCGTCATCTGCTCTCCCTCGGTATGCCGGCCTACACCGATTCCGGTGTCATCGGCCGTCCTTCGCTGGGTTCCGCGGCGAAGGGAAAGGAGCTTCTGGCGGGGTTCGTCGAATCCTTCGGAGCGTATTTCTCCGTGGTCACTTCCGACGGCTTCCCGAAGGTCACCTCCGACGGTTTTCCGAGGGGCGCCTCCGACGGTTTTCCGAGGGGTGCCTCCGACGGCTTCTCAGACGCCTCCGACGGCTTCTCAGACGGCTCCGAGGGGGCCGTCGCCTCCTCCTGACGCCCCTGGGCCGTCCGCCGGCCCGTGCACCAGCGTGCGACGAGCACGAGGACGCCGGGCAGGGCGGCCGCGAAGCTGAGCACCCCGTACACCACGGCCACGGTCAGCCCCTGGGAGGCGCCCAGGCCCGCCGCGCCGAAGGACCAGGCGGTGACGCCCTCCCGGGGGCCCCAGCCGCCGACGTTCAGCGGCAGTCCCATGGCGAGCAGCGCCAGCAGCGCGAGGGGCATCAACTCGCCCGCCGACGCGGGGGACCCCGCCACCCGTGCCGCCAGCAGGAACATCGCGACGTACCCGGCCAGCACCACGACGGACGAGACCAGGACGGCCGGCCAGTTGCCGCGGCCGAGCAGCGCGCCGCGCGCCTCGACGAGCATCGCGCGCACGGCGAGGCCACGGCGGGACGGACCGGTCGTCCGGCCCATCCGGACCGCGGCCCAGATCGCGAGCCCGCCCAGCGCGGCGAGACCCAGCAGGGCGGTGCCCTGGCGGGTCTGCTGCAGTACCGGAGAGGGCGCGATCAGCAGGACCGTTACGCCGACCACGGCCAGCGCGGCCTGTCCCGCCGTCCGCTCCAGTACGACCGCGCGGACACCGCGCCCCATGTCCCCGGTGCTCTGCCCGTGCCGTACCGCGCGGTGGACGTCGCCCAGGACGCCGCCGGGCAGTGCCGCGTTGAGGAACAGGGCTCTGTAGTAGTCCGCCACGGCCGGGCCCAGCGGCAGCCGGATCCCCAGCCCGCGCGCCACCACGCACCAGCGCCAGGCGCTGAACACGGTGGTGAGCGCGCCGATGGCGAGTGCCGCCGCGAGGGTCGGGCCGTCGATGCGGCGCAGCCCGTCCAGGAACACACCGGTGCCGAGCCGCCAGATCAGCACCGTGATGATGGCGGTCCCGGCGAGGGTGCCGAAGTGGGTGCGCAGGGCGCGCAGCGCCCGGCCGGCAGGGCGCGCCTTGCCCGTCGGTGGCTTTGCCGTGAGTTCCTCGGTTGTCATCTGCTCGGTGGGGGACGCCTCGTGCGGGCGCGGGGCGGCCATCGCCGCAGCCTGGCCGGCGTCGGGCAGGGCCTCGCGCGGGCTCGCGGTGGACGAGCAGGTGCGCAGGGTCACGTCGGGCAGGGCCGCGTCCGGCTTGCGGCACGTCCGTACCCCGCGGGACTGAGCGCGCTCCGCGCCGGTCCGCCGGTATGCCTCGACCGCCTCCTCCACCGGCGGGCTCATGACACGCCACCCATGGGCCGGGGCAGGGCCAGTACGTCGCTGTGGTGGACCGTCACACGCAACTCGCCCGCCGCACAGGCCTCCAGGCGCTCCGCCAGATACGCCTGGGCGCGCTCCGTGAGCTCCGGGCGCTCCTCGCACGCCGCGCCGACCCAGCCGCGCAGCCACTCCTCGGCCAGCGCGGCGTGTTCGGCGCCGAGTTGCCAGGCGCTCGGGTGCAGCCGTACGGTCGCGCCCCGCTCGGAGAACGCCTCGCAGGCCACGGTCACCGCGTCGGGGCCGAGCAGGTCGCCGCGGCGCTGGTGGGCGTTGAACGCCTCGGTGATCTCGGCGTCCATGGGGTGCGAGGGTGTGAACTCCACGCGGCCGGCCACGGACAGCGTCAGCAGGGCCGGGCAGCCGGCGCCCACACAGGCCTCGGCGAGCGCGTGGATCTCGTCCCGGGTGAGCACGTCGAGCAGCGCGGAGGCCGTGATCAGCGAGGCGCCCGCGAGGTCGGCCGCGGTCAGGTCCGCGAGGTCGCCGCGGACCGTGGTGACCGTGACGGGGCTGCCGTCGGCTGCCACGCGGGGCGCCCGCGCGGCGGCCAGGCGCAGCAGGTCGGGGTCGTGGTCGCGCAGCACCCACCGCTGGGCACCGTCGAGGAGGGGCGCGAGCCAGCGGCCCATCGAGCCGGTGCCGCAGCCCAGATCGTGGATGACCAGGCCCCTGGTCCGCCCCGGCAGGTTCGCCAGCCGGATGCGCAGCGGGTCGAGGAGATCGGTGGCCCGCGCGGCGGCGTCGGCGGGCTCGCGCAACTCCAGCCACTGGGGCGCGTACTGGTGCACCTCGGGCGCGCCGTCCTGGGCGGCGGCGGCCGTGCCCTCACCGCGTCCGGCCATGCTCAGCACGGGACCGGCCGGGGTACCCGGGGCAGCGGCGGGCGGGGTGGACGTCCCGGGGTCCGCCGGGGGCATCGTCGTACTCATCTCACGCCGCCTTCCGTGGTTCGTGACGCAACTTGCCCAGCACTCCGGCCAGGCTCCGCGCCGTCGTCGCCCATCCGTCCAGCGCGGCCCGGCGGCCACGGGCTGCGGCCTTCAGACGGCGCCGTACGTCGGCCTCGCCGAACCAGCCGCGCAGTTCGGCCGCGATGGCGGCGGGGTTCTCCGGGGGGACGAGGATGCCGGGCACCCCTCCGTCGGGGGCGCGCCCGACGGCCTCGGGCAGCCCGCCGACGTCCGTGGCCAGCACGGGGATACCCCGGGCGAGGGCCTCGGTGACGGCCATGCCGTACGTCTCCGCGTAGGAGGTGAGGACCATGAGGTCGGCGGCGGCGTAGCTGGCGTCGAGTTCGGCGCCGGCCTTCGGGCCGGCCAGGTGCAGCCGGTCCTCCAGACCGAACTTCCGGACCAGTGCGCGGATGTGCTCGACGTACTCGGGCTCCTGGTCGAGCCCGCCCACCAGCACGCAGCTCCATGGCAGGTCGGTGACGGTCGCGAGGGCCTCCACCAGCCGGTGCTGTCCCTTGCGCGGGGTCACGGCGGCGACGCACAGCAGCCGGGAGACGCCGTCGGTGCCGGAGGCGAGGGGCGCGATGTCGGCGCCGGGCGCGGCGACATGGACCCGCTCGGGGGCGAGCCCGTGGTGGGACACCAGGCGCCGCACGGCCCATTCGCTGGTCGCGATCACGGCGGGCACGGCACGCAGGACCTCGCGCTCCTTGGCGTCGAGCTCCGCGGCCTCCTCGGGCTTCAGACCGGTCTCGTCGCCGAGCGGCAGGTGCACCAGCACGGCGAGGCACAGCCGTTCGGCCTCGGGGACGACGATCTCGGGGACGCCGCAGGCGACGAGGCCGTCGAGGAGGACGACCGTGCCGTCGGGCAGTTCCCGCAGGGTGCGGGCGAGTTCGGCGCGGGCGTCCGCGCCGGGCCGGGGCCAGGTGCCGTCGACCGGGTGCTTCTGGACCTGCCAGCCGAAGCCGGGCAGGTCGAGGCAGATCCGGCGGTCGTAGGCGTTGCCGCCACTCGGCCGGGTCGGGTCGTCGACGCCGCCCGGCAGCACGAAGTGCACGGAGCGCAGGGACATGGGGAGGATCTCGGCGTTCTTGAGGGGCGCGTTCTGGACGGGAACGTAGTTCAGCCTCATCTGCTCCTCACCGGACGCCGGAGCGGCGGCGACGGCCGCCTGAGTGATGGCCGCGGCCGGGCGGTGGGACGCGGCGGGGCGGTCGGTGGACGCGGCCTGACGGTCGGTGGACGCGGGCGAGTAGCCGGTGGACACGTGCGGACGGTCGGTGGAAACGGGCGTGTAGCCGGTGGACGTGGCCTGACGGTCGGTGGACGCGGCCGAGCAGCCCGTGGACACGGCCGGACGGTCGGTGGGCGCGGACGTCTTGTCGAGGCTCACGCTCGCCCTGACCGGGTGCGCGGTCGCCGGGTCCAGGTCGAGGCCGAGGGCGAGGGCCGCGGGGTCGAGATCGACGGCCGCCCGGTGCGGGCTCGCGGTCCCGTAGCCGGTGTTGGGGGTCGCCTGACCGAGATCCGCGGTCCGGTGGGCGGGGTTCGGGGTCGCCTGACCGAAGTTCGGGGTCGCCTGACCGAAGTTCGGGTTCGTCTTGCCGAGGTTCGGGTTCGTCTTGCCGAGGTTCGGGCCGGCCTGGTCGAGGTTCGAGCCGGCCTGGTCGAGGTTCGCAGTCGTGCGGCCGATGGTCATGTCGGTCACAGGCCACGCTCGTAACTCGCCCAGGCGATGTGCGACTCGTGCAGGGTGACGGTGATGCCCGCGATGCCCTTGGCGCCCTCGCCCATCGCGCCCTTGTGGATGCGCTCGGCGAGACGGTCGGCGATGACCTTGGCGAGGAACTCCGTCGAGGTGTTGGTGTTCGCGAAGTCGGGCTCGTTGTCGAGGTTTCGGTAGTTCAACTCGCCCACCACGGCCCCGAGCTCCTGCGTGGCCAGCCCGATGTCGACGACGATGTTGTCGTCGTCCAGCTCGGCGCGGCGAAACGTGGCGTCCACGAGGAACGTCGCCCCGTGCAGGCGCTGCGCGGGTCCGAAGACCTCCCCGCGGAAGCTGTGAGCGACCATGATGTGATCGCGGACGGTGATGCTGAACAACGGACGACCCTCCAGGTGCGGTGCGTCTGCCCCCGGCCGGGGCATGCCGTGTAGTACGGCTGGTCCCTACCCGTTGTTCAGACCTCTTTCGCGGTTTCTCCGGAGGTCAGAGTTCCCTTCGAGCTGCTCAGGGTCGGGTGGGACCGCTGGGGTATCGGACGGGTGGGCGGCTGGGCTCAGTGCGTGTCGTACAGGACACGATGGCAGAGCCCGGGTAGTTCACCGGAGGTGAGCCGGGGCATGACGTCCGGGAGTTCCTCGAAGCCGCACTCCCCTGTGACGAGCGCGTCGAAGGCCGGGTCGGCGAGCAGCCCGAGGGCGAGCGCGAGGCGGTCGGCGTACGTACGGCTGGAGCGCCGCGCCGGGGAGACGGTGCCCACCTGGCTGCTGCGTACGGCGAGCCGCCGCGAGTGGAATGCCTCACCGAGCGGCAGGGCGACCCGCCGGTCGCCGTACCAGCTGAGCTCGACGACCGTGCCCTCGTCCCGCAGGAGTTCCAGCGAGCGGGCGAGCCCCTGCTCGGTGGCGCTGGCGTGCACGACGAGGTCGCACTCCCCCAGCGCGTCGGCGGGCAGCGCGAAGTCGACACCGAGGGCGCCGGCGACGGCAGCGCGCTCGGGGTCGGCGTCGACGAGCTGGACGCGCACTCCCGGGTACCGGGCGAGCAGGGCGGCGACGGAGCACCCGACCATGCCTCCACCCACCACGGCGATCCGGTCACCGATCAACGGCGCCGCGTCCCACAACGCGTTGACCGCGGTCTCCACGGTCCCGGCGAGGACCGCGCGCGTGGCGGGCACGGTGTCGGGGACGACGGTGACGGCGCTCGCGGGCACCACGAACCGGGTCTGGTGCGGATACAGACAGAAGACGGTCCGCCCGGCCAGCTCCTCTGGCCCCTGCTCCACGCGTCCGACGCTGAGGTAGCCGTACTTCACGGGCCCAGGGAACTCGCCCTCCTGGAAGGGCGCGCGCATCGCCGCGTACTGGCTCTCGGGCACGCCGCCACGGAAGACGAGCGTCTCGGTGCCGCGGCTGACACCGGTGCACAGAGCCCGTACGAGCACCTCGTCCGGGCCGGGCTCCGGCACCGCGACGTCCCTGATCTCACCCTGTCCGGGCGAGCGGAGCCAGAAGGCGCGGGCTGTGTGTTTCATGTGGGTCTTTCTGAACGGTTCGGCGATTCTCCACGTACGCAGCAGTGGGAGTCGCGCACACGGTACGCGGCGATGATCGACTCTGTCACACGTTCGGAAGGTATGCGGTGGCCCTGAACAACACCTACGACACGCGGCCGTTGCTCCAGGAGACGGCGGTGGGCGCGGGCGCACAGCTCCTGCTCCTCGCCTACCTGGGTACGGCGATCGGGATGGGCCCGGCGGGCTGGCTGACGGGTCTGGCGTTCGCGCTCGCCACCTGGGCGGTCCTGAACCGTGCCCTGCGCCGCACCCGCCCCCGCTCCTTCGGCCCGGCCAACCGCGTCACGCTCGGCCGGGCGATACTCGTGGGCGGTGTCACGGCCCTGGTCGCCGACTCCTTCCAGAGCTCTCCGCCGGTCACCCTCTTCGTCGGCCTCACCGCGGTGGCCCTCATCCTCGACGGCGTGGACGGCAAGGTGGCCCGCCGCACGGGCACCTCGACGGCCCTGGGCGCGCGCTTCGACATGGAGGTCGACGCGTTCCTGATCCTGGTGCTGAGCGTGTACGTGTCGATGGCGCTCGGCCCGTGGGTGCTGCTGATCGGCGTCATGCGGTACGCCTTCGTCGCCGCCGCCCGCGTGATGCCGTGGCTGAACGGCTCGCTCCCGCACAGCATGGCCCGCAAGACGGTGGCGGCGATCCAGGGCGTCGTCCTGCTGGCGGCGGCATCCGGATGGCTGCCGTACGCCGCCACCTTCGCCCTGGTCGCGGTGGCGCTGGGCTCGCTGCTGTGGTCCTTCGGACGGGACATCGCGTGGCTGTTCCGGACGCGGGAGGAGCGGACGGGGTCGTCGGCCGTCCTCGTCCGGACGGCCCGTGAGGGCGAGACCACGGGGCTCGCCGCCACCGACGGCGCCGCGCAGCACGATCTCGTCCCGGCCGCGCGGCCGACGGTACGGCTCGTCTCCACCACCGAGGCGCCGGCCTCCGCAAGCGCGAGCGCCGTACACGAGGCCGAGACCCTGGCCCGCCTCGCCCGCCGAAAGGCCGAACTCGCCGTCGGATGACTCGGGTCCGGGTCCCATGCCCCGGGGGGCCGGCCCGGCACAGCCCGGCGAAGACGACCCGCGACGGGGTTCCGGACAGCCACCGTACGACCCGGTGGGGCCCGTCCGACGGTCCGGCAGGGCATCGCGACCGCGAGGATCACGACCGCGAGGACCACGGAGACGCTCCGGCCCCCCGGCCACAGACAACGTCTCCGCACATGGTGTACGCCTCGAAGGCGGGCCCCCGGAACCACCCTCCGTCCACCATGTGCGTGGACGTGCCCTGACGCCACGCCGGGCGGCGACGGACGGCGGCCGCCCCCGTTCACTCGACTCACTCGATGCCCTGTCACCCCGCCGCGAGGGAGTCCCAGCCGCTCCACGCGGACAGGTCCTCGCGCGCTTGCCGCCAGGTGGCCGGGACGCTGTCCGTGCCGGTGCGGGCGGCGACGACACCTCCCGCGACGGCGCAGGTCGTGTCACGGTCGCCCCAGCCGGCGACGGTCTGCCACAGCGCCTCGGCCAGGTCGTCCAGGTGCCCTGCGGCAGACCAGAGGGCGAAGGGCACCGTGTCCGGAGCCGAGATCAGCGTTCCCGAGCCCAGTACGGACGCCGCATGGCGCACTGAGGTGCGCTCGGGGAAGCCGGCGGCCACCAGCAGCCCGGAGCGGACGTCGCTGTCCGGCACGTGCGAGGCGACCTCCCGCAGGAACTCGGCGCGCAAAGACGCGTCCTCCTGCTCGCCGACCGCTGCCAGCGCGGCCGCGACAGCCACGGCCACCGCGCCCGCGACGGCCTCCGGGTGAGCGTGGGTGGTCAGCGCGGACAGCCGGGCCTGCTCGGCAGCGGCTGCCAGATCGTCCCGGAACCAGGCTCCCAGCGGGGCGACCCGCATCGCGGCGCCGTTGCCGTACGATCCCTGTCCGCCGAACTGTCCCCCGGTGACGGTCTGCCAGTGCTCGCCCTCGCCGATACGCCGCAGCACGCCGTGCATGGACGGGCCGTACTGCCGTCCCGGGTCCCGGTGGTACTCGTCGGCGAACTCCCGTGCCAGGCGGTCCGGCTGAATCTCCCCATGAGCCATCAGATGGGCGAACAGGACGAGCGCCATGGCCGAATCGTCCGTCCACGGCCACGGCGCGGGTCGCAGGTCCCGCGCAGCCCACATCTCCTCCAGGGGCTCGTCCGAGCGCGTGAACCAGCTCTCCCCGAAGGCATCCCCCATGACAAGCCCGTCCAGGCTGGCGCGGGCATGCTGCGGACTGCTCATGGCGAAGCTCCTCCGGATGACGGGTGATCACGGCATTCTCGCCCGTGAGCCGGCCGGCGTGCGAGCGGATTGCCGGGCGGCCGCGGGCCCGGGTCGACGGCCGAGGAGGCTGGTCCGGGCGCGGGGCCAAAGGAACGGGAGACGATGCGACGCGTCCCGATCGGCGCCCTCTCGAGAGTCCATCGAACCGAGTGTCACCGCGAGATCACCTTGGATGGGGCGCTTTGGTGCCTTACTCGAAAAGACCGGGACAGCAGCATGGACAACATCATGACGTTCCGTCACGATCCTTGGACACAGAGCATCTGACGCACATCTTCGATGACGGTCCCGGAGCGTGATGGACCGGGGCCCTTCTCATTCCGGGGGTGAGGACGTGCCTGAGGACGAGTACGGCTGGTTGCGCGCGGCCGTGTCCGAGTTCGGACGGCAGTGCCGGCGGAAGCTGTCCGGCGGCGGTGGTCCGGAGTCCGCGATACGAGGCCCCCTGGAGGTGCTGCTCCGCGCCGTCGGTGAGCACCACCAGCACCATGAGGTCACCTGGCACGACGAGTTCCGCATCCCCGGCCTGGGAGTCCGCCCCGACTACGCGGTACGCGCGAAGGGCGAACTCACCGGTTACATCGAGTTGAAGAAGCCCGGACTCCCGGTGGATCCTGACACCTTCAACAAGGCCAACCGTGAGCAGTGGCAGAAGCTGCGGGACCTGCCCAATCTCCTCTATTCCAACGGCACCGAGTGGCGGCTCTTCCGCCATGGCGAGCAGTTCGGTGAGCCGGTCTTCTTCCGGGGAGCGCTCAATGACGCCGGTGAAAGGCTCACCCCCGTCGACGCGGCGGCGTTCGACGCGCTGCTGAGGCAGTTCCTGCGCTGGTCTCCGCCACGGATCACGCAGGTGTCGCGCCTGGTCCAGCACATCGCACCGCTGTGCCGTCTGCTGCGCTCCACCGTGCTCGAGCAACTGACCTTCGAGGCCGTGTCGTCGGCGGCCGACGACGACACACGCGCCCGCCCCTTCACGGGCCTCCGGAACGACTGGCGGCGATTACTGTTCCCGACGGCCGATGATGCCACGTTCGCCGACGGCTACGCGCAGACGGTGACCTTCGCCCTGCTGCTGGCCCGCACGGAGGAGATCCCTCTCGCGCCCAACGCCTTCCATGAGATCGGCCGCCGGCTGGACGCCGGCCACGCCCTCATGGGCAAGGCCCTGCAACTGCTCACTGACAACGTCAACGAGCGCTTCACCGTCACGCTGGACCTTCTGACCCGCACCATCGGGGAAGTGGACTGGCCCACGATCCGGTCGGGCAACCGTGACGCGTACCTCCACCTCTACGAGCATTTCCTCACGGTCTACGACCCGGCGCTGCGGCAGCAAAGCGGTTCGTACTACACCCCTCGCGAGATCGTCGAGGAGATGGTCCGCCTCACCGAGGACGTGCTGCGGTCCCGTCTCGGCCAGGAGCAGGGCTTCGGCGGCGACGATGTGAAGATCATCGACCCGGCCATGGGCACGGGTACCTTCCTCCACACCGTCATGGAGCGAGTGGCCGAGCAGGCCATGGGCCGCCATGGTCCCGCAATGGCCCGCGACGCCCTCTCCCGTCTCGCCTCCCGGCTGTTCGGGTTCGAACTTCAGATGGGCCCGTTCGCGGTCGCCGAGTTGCGCGCTTCCGACCTGCTCAAGAAGTACCGGGCATCGCTGCCGCGGGAGGGCCTCAACCTCTTCGTGACGGACACGCTGGACAACCCGTTCGTGGAGGAGGAGTACCTGGCCTCCACATACAGCGCTCTCTCCGACTCCCGCAGACGTGCCAATCGCATCAAGGCCAGAACCCCGGTCACAGCGGTGATCGCGAACCCTCCCTACGACGACAAGGCGGAGGGCCGCGGCGGCTGGGTGGAGAAACGCGCCGACAGCCAGGAACCGGCGCTGCTCGATGACTTCCGCTACCCGGACAATGGGCGCTACGAGCACGTGCTCAAGAACATGCACGTGTACTTCTGGCGCTGGGCGGCCTGGAAGGTCTTCGACGCCCACCCGGAGGACCGGCACGGAGTGGTCTGCCTCATCACTCCGTCGGGATGGGCCACCGGCCCCGGCGGACGCGGTATGCGTGACTATCTGCGCCGTACGTGCGACGAGGGATGGATCATCAACCTCTCGCCCGAGGGCCAGCGCGCGCCGGTCGCCGGCCGTGTCTTCCCCGGCGTGGCCCAGCCTCTCGCCATCCACCTCTTCGTACGCAGGGCCGGCACGCTGCGGAAGCCGGAGCACCGGGCCCGTGTCCACTACCGGGAGGTCAGCGGGCGGCGGGCGGACAAGTACCGCCAGATCAGGGAGATACGCCTGGACGACGACGGCTGGCGCGACGCGCACGACGAGAGCCCTCGCCCGTTCACACCGTCCACCCGCTCGGGGTGGGAGGACTTCCCGGAGCTCACCGACCTGTTTCCCTGGGGCAGCCCGGGGTCCAAGGCGAACCGCTCGTGGGTCAGCGCGCCCTCTCCCGAGACCCTGCGCCGCCGATGGGCCCGGATGGTCCGCGAGACCGATCCCGCGGAGAAGTCGAAGCTGTTCAAGGAGACCCGCGACCGGACCCTCACCACCAAGCGGGAAGGCCTGCCGGGGCACGACGGCCCGGCTCGGCCCCTTGTGCAGGAGACCGTCACCACGCCCCCACTCGTACGTATCGCCCTGCGCAGCTTCGACCGACAGCACCTGATCGCGGACAACCGCGTGCTCGACTATCCCAGGCCCGATCTGTGGGCCTCCCTCCAGCCCGGCCAGATCTTCCTCATCCAGCAGACGTCACACGCCATCGACTCCGGTGCCGCGCTGGTGGCGACCCACCTGCTGCCCGACACGCACCATTTCAACGGCCGCGGTGGCAGAACCATGCCCCTGCTCCACCCCGACGGCTCCCCCAACACCGCCACCGGCCTGTTGCCGTACCTCGCCCGGATCCTGGGTGTGGAACGGGTCACCGCGCAGGACCTGGCCGCGTACGCGGTCGCCGTTGCCGGGCACGGAGGATTCACCGAGCGGTTCAGGGAGGAACTCCTGACCCCGGGCGTACGCCTCCCGCTCACCCGCCAGCGCGAGTTGTGGGAGACAGCTGTACGGCTGGGCCGTGAGGTGCTGTGGGCCTCGACGTACGGCGAACGCCTCGCGGACGCGTCGGCAGGGCGCCCCGCCGGGAACGTCCTCTTCCCGTACGGCGACGAGCGGCAGGTGCAGTACCTGACCCACATCGGCGACGACGTGCCGGACGGCATCCGCCACGACGCCGGGACGCAGACCCTGTACGTGGGCGAGGGTTCCTTCCGGCCCGTCCCCGAGGCGGTGTGGACGTACGACGTCGGGGGCATGCGCGTGGTCAACAAGTGGTTCGGCTACCGCAAGGCGTCTCCCACCAGCAAGAGAACCAGCCCACTGGACGACATCCACGTGGACAACTGGCCGCACGAGTGGACGACCGAGCTGATCGAGTTGCTCTCGGTTCTGCGCCGTCTCACCGACCTCTCCT
Source organism: Streptomyces phyllanthi (assembly GCF_009377205.1). Classification (GTDB taxonomy): domain Bacteria; phylum Actinomycetota; class Actinomycetes; order Streptomycetales; family Streptomycetaceae; genus Streptomyces; species Streptomyces phyllanthi. Next base: position 1,947 of record NZ_VJZE01000127.1, on the reverse strand, counting down.
CCGCCCAAAGCGCGCTGCTCGCCCGGGTTCTGGACGCCGGCACGGTGACGATGAGCGACATGGACGGGGCCCGGGTCCTGCCCGTCGCGCCAGGGGCCCGAAAGGCCCGGCGGCGCGGCGAGGACGTGCTGTTCGGGGATGACGTGGGCGATGTGTGAGGCGCGTTCCCGAGAAGCGCACCGTCGAGGCGTTCCAGGGAAGCGTCCGCCCTCAGTCGCCGTCGACCTCCGCAAGCGCCTCGCCGAGCGACAGGCTCCCCTGCGCCAGCCGGCGCACCGCCCGCGCCAGCCGGGGGCTCATGTGGGCCGCCTCTTCGGCCAGTTGTGCCACCGCGGCCAGCCGCCGCTCGGCTTCCTCATGAGCCTTCCGGTAATGGGCCGCAGTGCCCAGAGGGGTCAGCGACAGAGCGTGTCTCTCCCGGACGACGAGTCCCAGCAGGAGCAGTTCCGGTACGTCCGCCCGGACGTCGTCCGGATCCAGCCCTCGCGCGAGACACTCCTGTTGGGCGGCCTCCGAGGTGGCGGGGTCCGGGACAGGGGCGAGGACCGCTTCGGCCAGGAGCCGGTACTGGGAACTGCTGAGTTCGAAGTGCGGCAGCGGCATGGCGTCATGCCTAGCACACCGCGCCCGTCCAGGGTCGATGGCCCGTCATCGTCCAGGCCGAGGTGCCGCACGAGAATCCGGGCCGCACACTCGCTGAACGTGTCGACGACCGCCAGGGCCTCCTCCAGAAGCATCGCGTCGAGCACGGCCTTGTCCACCGGCGGCAGGGGGTTCGTCCGTCCCAGAAGGTCACCGAGGGTGACATCGTCGCCGATAACCCGGTCGAGGGAGTCGGTGCACCGGCTGAGTCTGCGGGCCGCCTCCACCTTGATGACGATCAACAAGCACCGAAAGATGATCAGGGACCACTTCGACGAAGAAGCACTCAGACAGCGGACCGGTCTCACTGACGCCGGTAAGCAGCACCTGCGCGAGTGGATCGCTGAGGTGGAACAGTCGCTCAGCGGTCTCACGAACCAGGGTGCGGAGATCAGTACTGCGCGTGAAACAGCGTTGGAGGGAATCAAGAGCCTCCGCGACGAGGCCGAGAAGCTCGTCAGGCCAGCCGCCGACTGACCCGGCGGGCCGGTGTCCCGGCGGTGAACGTGACCCGTGACCACGCGACCGCCGGGACGAACGCGGCTCAGGCTCCCGCCGCGAACCCCACGAACCGCGCCCACTCCTCACGCCCGACGGCGAAGTGAGGACGCGTCGCGTCCTTGGAGTCCCGTACGTGAACGGCCTGTCTGGTCACGGCAATCTCGATGCAGCTGTCCCCGGAGCTGCCGCTGTAGCTGGACTTGAACCAGGCAAGTTCCGTCGTGCTCATAGTTCTCCTCGCAGTCGCTCCAGCAGGGCCCGTGAGTCTTTGGGGTTCAGTGCCTGCGAGCGCAGTGTGTCATAGCGCTGGTGGAGGAGGCTCACCTCTTTCGGGTCAGAGATCAAGCGGCCGTTTTCCTGTCCCTCGGCGTAGGCAAGTCGTCGGCCCTCGGGAGTCTCCAGGATCTGGATGGGCCCGTCCATGCAGGCGTGCAGTCCAGCATCGGGCGGCACGATCTGAAGAGTCACGTTGCGCGGTGCGCTGAGCGTGAGCACACGGTCGTACATGTCCCGCATCTGCTCCACATCGCCGAACGGGCGCCGGAATACGTGCTCTTCCACGATGAAGCTGAACGGCACATGCGGCCGCTCGTACAGCATCTTCTGCCGCTCCAACCGCGCCGCGACCTGCGCCTCCAACTGCTCGTCGGTCAACAGCGGAATGCGGTTCTCGAACAGCGCCCGCGCATAAGCCTCCGACTGCAAAAGCCCCGGCACCAGCCGACACTCATACGTACACAGACTCACCGCCATCCGCTCCAGCCGAGCCCACTCCCGGAACCAGGCCGCCAGCCCCACATCCCC
>NZ_VJZE01000126.1 GCF_009377205.1 Streptomyces phyllanthi | reverse complement strand
CCCGACAACACGGCCCCGGCCCCCGGCAACACGGCCCCTGCCTCCGTGGTCCGCCAGTGACGGAGCGTCCGCAGCACGTGGAGCAGCCCGCCCACCCACAGGGAGGCGCAGACCAGGTGGACCAGCGTCAAACCGCTTCCCAGCAGCGGACCCTGTTCGGTCGCCGGATGCGCCCGCAGCGCCTCCGCGACGGCGATCGCGGCGAGCGGCCACACCTGGGTGGCGGGGCGGCGCGAGAGGGCGCACAGCCCCACCGCGGCGAACGCGTTGACCTCCAGGAGGGCGAGCTTGCCGTCCCGGGTCTCGTACAGGCCGCCGATGTCGATGTCGGAGGGGCTCCGCGGCACCAGGTTGCCGGTCGCCACGACCGAGGCGAGGCTCAGCGCGGCGACGAAACCGGCGGCGGCCGCGTACGGCGCCCAACTGCGCGGTGCCTCCCGGGGCGCACCCGGCACCCCGCGCGCCAGCCCGGCCACGAACAGCTCGCCCGCCGGGACGCACAGCGCCGCGAACAGGACCGTACGCAGCAGCGCGATGCCCCAGACGCCCGGGGCCGCCGCCTCGCCCGTACCGTCCAGGGCCACGCGCGGCCCGAGCAGGGGTATCAGGGCGCCGACGGCCACCAGGGCGAGCACGGCGACAGCCCGCGCGGCAGAGGGACGCTCCGTCAGGGCGGCGGGCACCCCGGATATCCGGGACGCGTCCGGGGCGCGTCCGCTCGGAGGGGCTGTGGGTCTGGGCACGCTCACCTCGAGATGTTCACCAGTCGCCGCAGATCCGGGCAAGTACGGAAAAGCAACTGGTGGTACGGCATTCCGGCCATGGGTACGTTTCCGGCCGACCGTACGACTCAAGGGTGTTCGCGATCAACACGCCGGGGCGGGGCAGCAGAAGGGCCGGGCGGCACTTCGCCGCCCGGCCCGATCCCGCACCGGGAGCCCTACTTCGTCACCGCGTCCAGCGCGTCCGCCGTGCCCCAGCCGTAGAAGCCGTTGCGGTTCCTCGGCCCCTCGCACACCGCGTCGACCTTGCCGTCCCCGTCGATGTCGTACGGGTCCGTGCAGGGCGTGGCGTCCGCCTCCGCGTACAGCAGCGCCTTCACCAGGGCCGGCGGGGCGTACGGACGCGTCGACTTGATGAGTGCGGCGACACCCGCGACATGCGGGGACGCCATCGACGTACCGGCCATGTAGCCCCACCGGCCGCCGGGCAGCGTGCCCAGGATCAGGCCGCTGGTGGCGGGCGGGGCCGGGGTCTGGTAGCGGGTCGAGTCGCCGCCGGGAGCGGCTATGTCGATCACACCCAGACCGTGGTTGGAGAAGGAGGACTTGATGCCCTTCGCGCCCGTCGACGCGACCGTGACGACACCCGGCAGCTGCGTCGGGACGTCGAGGCACTTCGACGGGTCGACCACGCGGTCCGACGGCGTCGAGTCGTTCGGCGACGACGGGTCGGTGATCTCGTCGGCGGCGAGGTCGTAGTTCTCGTTGCCCGCCGCCGCGACGTTGACGGCGCCCTTGCGCTCCGCGTACCGGGACGCCCGGGTGACGGCCTCGACGAGCGCCTTCTGGTCCGGGTCGTTCTTGCAGTTGAAGTACCAGGGGTCGGTGTAATAGCTGTTGTTCGTCACGTCGACGCCGTGCTCGGCCGCCCACACGAAACCGCAGACCACGGCCTCCGTGTAGAAGTACCCGGCCGTCGTGGACACCTTGATGCCGGACACCTTCACCCCGGGCGCCACACCGGTCATCCCGACGCCGTTCCTGGCGGCGGCTATCTCGCCCGCGACATGCGTGCCGTGCGCGCTCTCCGAAGCGCTCGGGCGCCAGGCTCCGTCGGCCGTGTCCGGCTTGCCCGTCACACAGTTCACCGACGCCTCGCGGTCGAAGTTCGGCGCGATGTCGGGGTGCGTGTCGTCGACGCCGGTGTCGATGACGGCGACCGTGACGTCCCGGCTGCCGAGCGACTTCTCGTGTGCCTTGTCCGCCTTGATGGCCGGCAGGTCCCACTGCAACGGCTCCAGCGGTTCCTGCCCGGCCCCCGCCTCGGCCTCGGCGTTCGCCACCTCCTCGGCGGACAGGACCTTCGGGGTGCCCAGATCGCCGGTCGACTGCGCGGGCAGCGGCGCGGTGCGCGTGGCACCGGCCGACTGAACTCCGCGTACGGCACGGATCTCCGTGGCGAACTCGGCGTTCGAGGAGTGGACGACGATGACGCCGATCCTGTCGTACGACGTCACGATCGTGCCGCCGGCCTGAGTGATGGCCTTCTTCACCCGGCCGGACGGACCGTGCCCGGGGCTCACGTTGACCACATAGCTGAGCGGCGTCGCGTCGGCCGTCCGCCCTGTCGTCCCGGCGGCCGAGGCCGTGACGTTCGGCAGGACGGCGAGCGCGGTCGCCACGGCCATCCCGAGCGGGACCGCCACCAGACGGCGTGCGCGCTGGTGAGGCGCTGTCATGCTGTCTCCAGTTCGTTCGCGAATCGATCGGTACGAAGCGGTACGAAGCTGCGCGAGCTGTGCGAGCTGTGCGGGAATCCGTCCCGCGAGGTCTTCGTGCTCCCCGGGCGCGGGGCTACTTCTTGACGGCCTTCAGGGCGTTGACGATGCCGAACCCGTAGAAACCGTTCACACGCGGGCTGCCCTCGCACACCGCGTCCTGCGTACCGTCACCGTTCTGGTCGTACGACGTCGGGCAGGCCTGCTTGTCCGCCTGGGCCTTCAGCAGCCACTGCAACTGCTTCGGGGACGCCCACGGGTGCGTGGACTTCAGCAGCGCGGCGACACCGGCGGCGTGCGGCGACGCCATCGACGTGCCCTGCAGGAAGCCGTACTCGCCGTTCGGCATGGTGGACAGGATGCGGCCGTTCTTCGACGGTGTGTCCGGGAGTTGGTAGCGGGCGTCGCCGCCCGGCGCCGCGATGTCGACGACGCCGTTGCCGTACGTGGAGTAGTACGACTTCTCGTTCTTCACCCCCGTCGCGCTCACCGTGACGATGCCCGGCAGCTGGGTCGGCACGTCGAGGCACTCGCTCGGGTCAATGGTGCGCTCGACCGGAGTGGTGTCGTTGGGGCTGGAGGCGTCCAGGATCGCGTCGGAGGCGAGGTCGTGGTTGGAGTTGCCCGCCGAGGCCAGATGCAGGGTGCCCTTCTTCGTGGCGTACTTCTGGGCCCGGTTGACGGCGTCGACGATGGCCTTCTGGTCCGGGTCGTCCACGCAGTTGTACAGCCACGGGTCCACGTAGTAGCTGTTGTTCGTGATCTCCACGCCCTTCTCGGCGGCGAACACGAACGCGCAGACGACGCTCTCGGCGTAGAACAGGCCGCTGGTCCGGTCGGTCACGTTGATGCTGGAGACCTTCACACCGGGCGCGACACCGGCAACCCCGACGCCGTTGCGGGCAGCGGCGATCTCACCCGCGACATGCGTGCCGTGGTAGTCCTGCGGGGTGTAGGGCCGCCAGGAGCCCTCACTGGTGTCCGCGACACCGCCGTTGCAGTTGGCCGACTGCGACTTGGAGAAGTTCGGCGCGAGGTCGGGGTGGGTGTCGTCGACGCCGGTGTCGATCACGGCGACGGTGACCTTCTTGCTGCCCGGGTTGATCTTCGCGGCCTTGTCGGCGCCGATCGACCGCAGGTCCCACTGGTCGGCCTCGAGGGGCTCGGCGTCGGGGATGTCCGCCGAGGCAGCCTTCACCTCCGCGGCCTCCGCGTCCGTCAGGTAGTCGACGGCACCCAGGTCCGTCGTACCGGCGGGCGTCAGCGGCGAGGTCCGGGTGGCACCGGCGGACTGCACCCCGCGCACGGCGCGGATCGTCGCACCGAACTCCGGGTTGGCCGAGTGGACCACGATCACGCCGATCTTGCCGTACGTGACGACGACCTTGCCGCCGGCCTTGGCTATCGCCTTCTGCACGGAGGCGATCGTGCGCTTGTCGGTCCTGGTGTTCACGACATACGAGAGGTTCGGGCCCTCGGCGGTCACGGAGGCCGGCGCGTCGAGCGGCGCGGCCGAGGCCACACCGGGCAGGAAGCCGAGCGAGGCCGTCAGCGAGAGGACGACCGGTACCGCGAGGGCGAGCCGGCGTCTTGAGCGCAGATGAGCCATGGGGGTCTCCACATCATCCGGAAACGAAAGCCGCCCGAGACACGGTTGTGTCCGGGCAGGTACATGACGGGTGGTGCAGCCCGAAGCTATCTCCCGCCGTCCCTGGCCAGCAACGACTTACGGCGATGCGGCCCGAAGAACAGGGAAACCCCTCAATCGGCATGCGCCGACGGCATCTTGCGAAAAGAACCGGTGGAAGTTGAACCGGTCCCTGCGCGCCGCCGTGACGTTGAACAAGGAGTGCACGCACCATCGGGCCCCCCTGTCGGATCACGCGCCGGGCACCTACCATCGCCAGCCGGCCCTCGTGATCCACATCACCGTGAGGATCAGAGCCGCCCTATGTCCGTACCCAGTCCGTCGCCCGAACCGTCCACCGGGCCAACCGAAACCGCAACGCGAGGAGACTCCGTGGCAACCGACGCACCGCCCCCCTCGAAGGCAGAGCACCAACTTCCCCCGACGGAGGAGTTCGTCCGGGTCCAGGAGAGCGCGGAATTCGGTGAACTGCGCCGCTCCCACCGCTCCTTCGCCTTCCCGCTGACCATTGCCTTCATCGCCTGGTACCTGCTGTACGTCCTGCTCTCCAACTACGCGGGCGACTTCATGGGCACCAAGCTGTTCGGCAACATCAACATCGCGTTCGTCTTCGGCGTCGCCCAGTTCGTCACCACGTTCCTCATCGCCTGGTGGTACTCGCGGCACGCCGCCGCGAAGCTCGACCCCAAGGCTGAGGCGATCAAGTCCCGGATGGAGGGCGGCGCATGAGCCCCGCACAGCAGACTCTCCTCGCCGCGGGTGAGGCCAGCGAGCACCGGCCGCTGATTATTTCCCTGTTCGCGGTGTTCGTCGTGGCGACGCTCGTCATCACCGTCTGGGCGGGCCGCCAGACCAAGGACGCCGCCGACTTCTACGCGGGCGGCCGCCAGTTCAGCGCCTTCCAGAACGGGCTCGCGGTCTCCGGTGACTACATGTCGGCCGCGTCGTTCCTCGGCATCGCGGGCGCCATCGCCCTCTTCGGGTACGACGGCTTCCTGTACTCCATCGGCTTCCTGGTCGCCTGGCTGGTGGCGCTGCTCCTGGTGGCCGAGCCGCTGAGGAACTCCGGCCGCTACACGATGGGCGACGTCCTCGCGTACCGCATGCGCCAGCGCCCGGTCCGCACCGCGGCCGGCACCTCCACGATCGTCGTGTCGATCTTCTACCTGCTGGCGCAGATGGCGGGCGCGGGCGTCCTCGTCTCGCTGCTGCTCGGCATCACCTCGGACGCGGGCAAGATCCTCATCGTTGCCCTCGTCGGTGTCCTGATGATCGTCTACGTCTCCATCGGCGGTATGAAGGGCACCACCTGGGTCCAGATGGTGAAGGCCGTGCTGCTCATCGGCGGCACACTCCTCATTACGTTCCTGGTGCTGCTGAAGTTCAACTTCAACATCTCCGATCTGCTCGGCACCGCCGCCGAGAACAGCGGAAAGGGCGCCGCCTTCCTGGAGCCCGGCCTGCAGTACGGCGCCACCGGCACCTCCAAGCTGGACTTCATCTCCCTCGGCATCGCCCTGGTGCTCGGCACCGCCGGTCTGCCGCACATCCTGATCCGCTTCTACACGGTGCCCAACGCCAAGGCCGCCCGGAAGTCCGTGAACTGGGCGATCGGCATCATCGGCGGCTTCTACCTGATGACCATCGCCCTCGGTTTCGGCGCCGCCGCGCTGATCTCCCAGGACGAGATCATCGCCTCCAACCCGTCCGGCAACACGGCGGCCCCGCTGCTCGCCCTGCACCTCGGCGGCGTCGACTCGGCCTGGGGCGCGATCCTGCTCGCCACGATCTCGGCGGTGGCCTTCGCGACGATCCTCGCCGTGGTCGCCGGCCTCACGCTCGCCTCGTCGTCCTCCTTCGCGCACGACATCTACGCCAACGTCATCCGCAAGGGGCAGGCCACCGGAGCGGAGGAGGTCCGCGCGGCCCGCTGGGCGACCGTCTTCATCGGCGTCGTCTCCATCGGCCTGGGTGCCCTCGCCCGCGATCTGAACGTGGCCGGCCTGGTCGCGCTGGCCTTCGCGGTCGCCGCGTCCGCCAACCTGCCGACGATCCTCTACAGCCTGTTCTGGAAGAGGTTCACCACGCAGGGCGCGCTCTGGTCGATCTACGGCGGTCTGATCGTGGCGGTCGGCCTGGTGCTGTTCTCGCCGGTCGTCTCCGGCGACCCCAAGGCGATGTTCCCCGGCGTCGACTTCGCCTGGTTCCCGCTGAAGAACCCGGGCATCATCTCCATCCCGTTCGGCTTCTTCATGGGCTGGCTGGGCACGGTCCTGTCGAAGGAGGAGCCCGACACCGGCAAGTACGCCGAGCTGGAGGTGCGGTCCCTCACGGGTACCGGGGCCCACTGAGCACCTGCGTCGCACGGGGCCGCCGTGGATCTTCCACGGCGGCCCCGCGCCGTGTGCCGGGGGATCGCCGCCGTCGTTGTCAGTGGCGTCACGTAGGCTCGCAGGTGTCGGAGAATTTGTGATCCACTGTGAGGGAGGGGGCCTACGTGCTCATCGACACCTACGGCCGAGTGGCCACCGATCTCCGGGTCTCGCTGACCGACCGGTGCAACCTGCGGTGTACGTACTGCATGCCCGAGGAGGGCCTGCAGTGGCTGGCCAAGCCCGACCTGCTCACGGACGACGAGATCGTCCGCCTCATCGACATAGCCGTCCGCACGCTCGGTATCACCGAGGTCCGCTTCACCGGCGGCGAGCCCCTGCTCCGCCCCGGCCTGGTCGGCATAGTGGAGCGCGTCGCCGCCCTGGAGCCGCGCCCCCAGACCTCCCTCACCACCAACGGCATCGGCCTCAAGCGCACGGCGCGGGCCCTGAAGGCGGCGGGCCTGGACCGGGTGAACGTCTCGCTGGACACCCTCCGCCCCGACGTCTTCAAGACCCTCACCCGCCGCGACCGCCACAAGGACGTGATCGAGGGCCTCCACGCCGCCCGCGAGGCCGGCCTGACCCCGGTCAAGGTCAACTCGGTCCTGATGCCGGGGCTGAACGAGGACGAGGCCCCGGACCTGCTGGCCTGGGCCGTCGAGCACGACTACGAGCTGCGGTTCATCGAGCAGATGCCCCTGGACGCCCAGCACGGCTGGAAGCGCGAGGGCATGGTCACGGCAGGAGACATCCTGGCCTCCCTGCGCACCCGTTTCGAGCTGACACCCGAGGGCACCGACGAGCGCGGCTCCGCCCCCGCCGAGCGCTGGCTGGTCGACGGCGGCCCCCACCGTGTCGGCGTGATCGCCTCGGTCACCCGCCCGTTCTGCGCGGCCTGCGACCGTACGCGACTGACGGCCGATGGCCAGGTACGCACCTGTCTGTTCGCCCGCGAGGAGACCGACCTGCGCGGCGCGCTCCGCTCGGGCGCCCCCGACGAGGAGATCGCCCGTATCTGGCGGCTCGCCATGTGGGGCAAGAAGGCCGGCTCGGGCCTGGACGACCCGTCGTTCCTGCAGCCGGACCGCCCCATGTCGGCGATCGGCGGCTGACCGGTCCTCCCGCCGGTTCGAGCGGCCTGGGCCCTGTCGTTGGGATCATCCCGGCGTCGCGGGCCCTGGCACGCACTCGCGCAAGCTCCTTGACCAGGGCCCCATCGCGTCGCCCGCCGCGGTAGCGGCTGATGGCACAGCCTTCTGCGCCTTGCAGCCGCACGCTCCCCACGCTCGGCCTCGCTCGCGCGGAGGGACCTCATGACCCCGCTCGGGCCGGTTGAAAGGTGCCGCACCTCACGGCCAACCTGATCCAAACGGCAGGACCTAGCTCTCGCCGTCCCGGGAGGCGCCGGGAGCGTCGGTCCCCTCGGGGGCGTGCCAGTCCTCCAGCTTCACGACGTCCTTCAGGAATCCCCGTACGCCCAGGAACTTCGACAGATGCTCCCGGTGCTCCTCGCAGGCGAGCCATGTCTTGCGGCGCTCGGGCGTGTGCAGCTTCGGGTTGTTCCAGGCGAGCACCCACACGGCGTCGGCGCGGCAGGCCTTGGCCGAGCAGATCGGAGAGGAGGGGTCGGAGCCGGGGGCGTTCAGAATCACGGTCCCGACCCTAACGCGCCCGCTCGCCCCTCGGTATCGGTGCCACACAAGGCGACGCCGGGCAGCCACGGGGGGAGCTGCCCGGCGTCGGTCTGTCGCTCCGACGGGGGATGCGGAGCGCGTACGAAGTATGTCATGGGAGACCCGTCGCCCGGCACCGGAACAGCATGATTGATCTGAGCTTTTCTTGAGCTTGGCGGGCGAAGGGATTCCGTTTCCCCGTGAACCGCGAAGGTCAGACCCGTTTCCGGGCCTCGCCGCCGACACCCGCCGAGGGATCGGCCGTGATGTCCTCCTGGTCGGGTTCCCTGAAGTCGTCGGACTGCGGCGGAGTGATCATCGGCCGCGTCGGGACGGCCACGAACGTCGACGGCAGCGAAGGCGCGTTCTCACGGCCCGCGTTGGCGATCACCACGGCGATATAGGGCAGGACCGCGCCCAGCACCAGGGCGACGATCGCGACGTGCCGCTCGACGTTCCACAGGACCGCCGCGGCGATCACCGCCACCGTGCGGATCGACATCGAGATGACGTACCTCCGCTGCCGGCCGCGTACATCGTCCGCGAGCCCCTGCCTGGCCCCGGTGATCCGGAAGACCTGCCCGCTGCTCTGCTTCCGCATCATGTTCCACCACCCGCCTGCATCGGACGCCCCCCAGCCCGGACCCATGTCCGAACCGGTCAGGGAACGAGGCCCGAACAGACTCAACGTTACGCCGCGGCTGCGTCGTCCACGAGACCGGGTCACCTGCGGCGGGAGCGCACGAACTGCGCCCCACCGCGTACGGCCGTGCCCGGCATGCGCCGTACGGGGTACCGGCCGACACTGGTTGTATGGCTCATGTGGGGCCGTACGAGGAGGCAGCCATGGGCTGGTTGTGGGCGATCATCGTGGGCTTCGTACTGGGCGTGCTGGCCAAGGCGATCATTCCGGGCAAGCAGCACAGCCCGCTCTGGCTGACGACCATCTTCGGCATCCTCGGCGCCATTGTCGGCAACGCCATGGCCCGGGGCATCGGGATCGAGGAGACCGCGGGCATCGACTGGGGCCGGCACGTGTTCCAGCTCGCGGCCGCCGTGGTGATCGTCTACCTGGGCGACATGGCGTACACGGCGGCAAGGGGAGGCAGACAGAGGGCGTGATCTGCGTCCATGCGTCCAAAGGGGCGCGGGGAACCGCGCGAGCGACCAGAAGACGACTCGCGCTCGGTCACGGCGGCCAAGCCCCTGTGGCGCTTGGCCGCCGTGATGTTCCGAGCCACCGGAGCCGATCAGACCCCAGTGACCTCCACCGCCGCAAGGTTCTTCTTCCCGCGCCGCAACACCAGCCACCGCCCGTGCAGCAGATCCCCCTTGTCGGGGACGGAGTCCTCCGCGGCGACCTTCACGTTGTTCACGTACGCCCCGCCCTCCTTCACGGTCCGCCGCGCGGCGGACTTGCTCGGCACCAGGCCGACCTCCGCGAAGAGATCCACCACGAGGCCGGGCTCGGAGACCTGGATGTGCGGCACCTCGGAGAGCGCCGCCGTGAGCGTCCGCTCGTCGAGGTCGGCCAGCTCGCCCTGACCGAAGAGGGCCCTGGACGCGGCGATCACGGCGGCGGTCTGCTCGGCGCCGTGGACGAGCGTCGTCAGCTCCTCGGCGAGGGCTCGCTGGGCGGCGCGAGCCTGGGGGCGCTCCTCGGTCTGCTTCTCCAGCTCTTCGATCTCCTCCTGGGACCTGAAGCTGAAGATGCGCAGGAACTTGGAGACGTCCCGGTCGTCCGCGTTCAGCCAGAACTGGTAGAAGGCGTACGGCGTGGTCATCTCGGGGTCGAGCCAGACCGTGCCGGACTCCGTCTTGCCGAACTTGGTGCCGTCGGCCTTGGTGATCAGCGGGGTGCCCAGGGCGTGCACCACGGCGTCGGGCTCGACCCTGTGGATCAGGTCCGTACCCGAGGTGAGGTTGCCCCACTGGTCGCTGCCGCCGGTCTGCAGCGTGCAGCCGTACCGCCGGTACAGCTCCAGGAAGTCCATGCCCTGCAGGATCTGGTAGCTGAACTCGGTGTAGCTGATGCCCTCCTGGGACTCCAGACGCCGGGCCACGGCCTCCTTCGCGATCATCTTGTTCACGCGGAAGTGCTTGCCGATGTCCCGCAGGAACTCGATGGCCGACAGGCCCTGGGTCCAGTCCAGGTTGTTGACCATGACCGCGGCGTTCGGGCCCTCGAAGTCGAGCAGCGGGGCGATCTGGGCACGCAGCCGCTCCACCCACTGGGCGACGACCTCCGGCGCGTTCAGCGTCCGCTCGGCGTTCGGCTTCGGGTCGCCGATCAGACCCGTGGCACCCCCGACCAGGCCCAGCGGACGGTTGCCCGCCTGCTGGATCCGGCGCATCGTGAGGATCTGCACCAGGTTGCCGAGGTGCAGGCTGGGCGCGGTCGGGTCGAAGCCGCAATAGAACGTGACGGGACCGTCCGCGAACGCCTTGCGCAATGCGTCCTCGTCAGTGGAGAGGGCGATCAGCCCCCGCCACTTCAGCTCGTCGACGATGTCCGTCACGGTTCTCGTATCTCCTTGAGTGGGCTCGTAATCAGGTACGAGGTTATACGCCCTGACTGACAGAGCTCATATTGAAGTCCGGCACCCTCAGCGCCGGCATCGCAGCCCTGGTGAACCAGTCGCTCCATTCCCTCGGCAGTGTCTTCTCCGTGCGCCCGGCCTCCGTGGCCCGGCCCAGCAGGCCGACCGGCGACTCGTTGAACCGGAAGTTGTTGACCTCGCCGGTGACCTCGCCGTTCTCCACCAGGTACACACCGTCGCGGGTGAGCCCGGTCAGCAGCAGCGTCGCCGGGTCCACCTCACGGATGTACCAGAGGCAGGTCAGCAGCAGGCCGCGCTCGGTGTTCGCGACCATCTCGTCCAGGCCGCGGTCCTCACCTCCGTCGAGGACCAGGTTGCCGATCGACGGAGTCACCGGCAGCCCCGTCAGGCCCGCGCTGTGCCGGGTGCTCGTCAGATGTCGCAGCTCGCCCTCGCCCATCCACTCGGTGGCCTTCAGCGGCAGTCCGTTGTCGAACACCGACGCGTCGTCGCCCGAGGAGTGCGCGAGCACGAACGGGGCGCACTCCAGCCCCGGCTCGTTCGGATCGCTGCGCAGCGTCAGCGGCAGCTCGGCCAGCTTCTCGCCGATGCGGGTGCCCCCGCCCGGCTTGCTGAAGACCGTGCGGCCCTCGGCGGCGTCCCGGGCCGACGCCGACCACATCTGGTAGATCAGCAGGTCCGCCACGGCGGTGGGCGGCAGCAGCGTCTCGTAGCGCCCGGCGGGCAGCCCGACACGCCGCGCGGCCCAGCCGAGCCGTGTGGCCAGCTCCGCGTCCAGCGCCGCCGGGTCGACGTCCTTGAAGTCCCGCGTCGACTGCCCGGCCCACGCCGAACGCGTACGGTCCGGGGACTTGGCGTTCAGCTCCAGCGTGCCGTTCGGCTGGTCGTGCCGCAGCCGCAGCCCCGTCGACGTCCCGATGTAGCTGGAGACGAGCTCGTGGTTGGCGAACCCGTACAGCTCGCGGCCGCCCGCACGCGCGCGGGCGAACGATTCCCCGAGGGCCGGCGCGAAGTCCGCGAACACGGCGGACGAGGTTTCGGCGGGCGCGTCCGTGAAGTCGGGCGACTCCGGGAGGCCGGAGACGAGCGGCTGGGCGTCCTCGGCGGGAGCCGCCCCGCGCGCGGCGGCCTCGGCGGCCCGTACCAGCGGTTCCAGCTCGTCGGCGGTGACGGCGGACCGCGAGACGACACCGGACGCCGTGCCCTCCTTGCCGTCGACGGTGGCGATGACCGTCAGCGTGCGCCCGCGCGTGACGCCGTTGGTCGTCAGCGCGTTGCCCGCCCAGCGCAGGTTGGCCGTCGAGTGCTCGTCGGCGATCACCACACAGCCGTCGGCCCGGGACAGTCCTAGGGCGCGCTCGACAACTTCGTGCGGCTTGTTCGTACGAGTTGTCGCGGTCATCGACCGGCCTCCTGCGTGGTGTTGAGGATGTTGACGCCCCGGAAGAGGGCGGACGGGCAGCCGTGCGACACGGCGGCGACCTGACCGGGCTGGGCCTTGCCGCAGTTGAAGGCGCCACCGAGGACGTACGTCTGGGGCCCGCCGACGGCGGCCATGGACCCCCAGAAGTCGGTGGTCGTCGCCTGGTACGCGACGTCCCGCAGCTGTCCCGTGATCCGCCCGTTCTCGATCCGGAAGAACCGCTGCCCGGTGAACTGGAAGTTGTACCGCTGCATGTCGATGGACCACGAGCGGTCACCGACGACGTAGATCCCGCGGTCGACGCTCCCGATCAGGTCCTCGGTCGACAGCCCGGCCGGGTCCGGCTGGAGGGACACGTTCGCCATGCGCTGCACGGGCACGTGGCCGGGGGAGTCCGCGTACGCGCACCCGTTGGACCGCTCGAATCCGGTGAGCTTCGCGATGCGCCGGTCCAGCTGGTAGCCGACGAGCGTCCCGTCCTTCACCAGGTCCCAGGACTGCCCCGCCACGCCCTCGTCGTCGTACCCGATGGTCGCGAGGCCGTGCTCGGCGGTGCGGTCACCGGTGACGTTCATGAGCTCGGAGCCGTACTTCAGCTTGCCGAGCTTGTCGAAGGTGGCGAAGGAGGTACCGGCGTACGCGGCCTCGTACCCGAGCGCACGGTCCAGCTCCGTCGCGTGCCCGATGGACTCGTGGATGGTCAGCCACAGGTTGGACGGGTCCACGACCAGGTCGTACAGGCCCGCCTCGACGCTCGGCGCACGCATCTTCTCGGCGAGCAGCTCCGGGATCCGCGCCAGCTCGTCGTCCCAGTCCCAGCCGGTGCCCGTCAGGTACTCCCAGCCGCGCCCGACCGGCGGCGCGATGGTGCGCATGGAGTCGAACTCACCACTGGACTCGTCGACGGACACGGCGGTCAGCTGCGGATGCAGCCGCACCCGCTGCTGCGTGGTCACGGTCCCGGCCGTATCCGCATAGAACTTGTTCTCGTGCACGGTGAGCAGCGAGGCGTCCACGTGGTCGACCCCGGCGGCCGCGAGCAGCCGCGCGCTCCACTCGGCCATGAGCCCCGACTTCTCCTCGTCGGGCACGCTGAACGGATCGATCTCGTACGAGGACACCCAGGTCTTCTCGGCGTGCACGGGCTCGTCGGCCAGCTCCACCCGCTCATCGGACCCGGCGGCCCCGATCACCTGGGCGGAGAGCTTCGCCATGGCCACGGCCTGCGCGGCGACCTTCGCGGCGGCGTCCATGGTCAGATCCACCCCGGACGCGAACCCCCAGGTCCCGCCGTGCACCACCCGCACCGCGTACCCGAGGTCGGTCGTGTCCGACGACCCGGCCGGCTTGGCGTCCCGCAGCCGCCAGGCCGCACTGCGCACCCGCTCGAACCGGAAGTCCGCGTGCTCGGCCCCGAGCGCCCGCGCGCGTGCGAGCGCGGCGTCGGCCAACGCCCGTAGCGGCAGTGCCGTGAAGGCTTCGTCGATGGAATGAAGCACCGAAGGTTCTCCCTGCTGTCGTCGCCTGTCGGGTCCGATCATGTCGCGCGCGCGGGCACCGCGACCACATCTTTCCGCCGAAGGCCGAGCGCTGGGCGTCACCCCGTGCACAGAGGCGCATCTTCTGTAGGAATCCGACAGGCAGTCCTTCGCGCCACTGTCGGTGCCCGATTGTCCGCGCGGCGCGGCGGACCGATAGGTTTTCGAGGAAGCCGCCTGTCACCCAGCTTTCGGACAGGCGTTCACACCGCTATCGAAAGGGTGATCCGTTGAGCCGCTCGGTTCTCGTCACCGGAGGCAACCGGGGCATCGGCCTCGCCATCGCCCGCGCGTTCGCCGACGCCGGCGACAAGGTCGCGATCACATACCGTTCGGGTGACCCGGAGGCCCTCCAGAAGGAAGGCTTCCTCGCCGTCAAGTGCGACATCACCGACACCGAGCAGGTGGAGCAGGCCTACAAGGAGATCGAGGCCCAGCACGGCCCGGTCGAGGTGCTCATCGCCAACGCCGGCATCACCAAGGACCAGCTCCTGATGCGCATGTCCGAGGAGGACTTCACGTCCGTCCTCGACACCAACCTGACGGGCACCTTCCGCGTCGTCAAGCGCGCCAACCGCGCCATGCTGCGCGCCAAGAAGGGCCGCGTGGTGCTCATCTCGTCGGTCGTCGGCCTGTACGGCGGACCGGGCCAGGCGAACTACGCCGCCTCCAAGGCCGCCCTGGTCGGCTTCGCGCGTTCCCTCGCCCGTGAGCTCGGCTCACGCAACATCACCTTCAACGTCGTCGCCCCCGGCTTCGTCGACACCGACATGACCAAGGTGCTCTCCGACGAGCAGCGCGAGGGCATCGTGAAGCAGGTGCCGCTCGGCCGGTACGCGCAGCCCGAGGAGGTCGCCGCGGCGGTGCGGTTCCTCGCCTCGGACGACGCCTCGTACATCACTGGAGCCGTCATCCCCGTAGACGGCGGACTGGGAATGGGTCACTGAACCATGAGCGGAATCCTCGAGGGCAAGCGCGTCCTGATCACCGGTGTGCTGATGGAGTCCTCCATCGCCTTCCACACCGCCAAGCTGGCCCAGGAGCAGGGCGCCGAGATCATCCTGACCGCGTTCCCGCGGCCCACCCTGACCGAGCGCATCGCCAGGAAGCTCCCCAGGCCCACCAAGGTCATCGAGCTCGACGTCACCAATGACGAGCACCTCGGGCGGCTCGCCGACATCGTCGGCGAGGAGCTCGGCGGTCTCGACGGTGTCGTGCACTCCATCGGCTTCGCCCCGCAGGACGCGCTCGGCGGCAACTTCCTCAACACGCCGTTCGAGTCCGTCGCCACGGCCATGCACGTCTCGGCGTACTCCCTGAAGTCGCTGACCATGGCCTGCCTGCCCCTGATGCAGAACGGTGGCTCGGTCGTCGGCCTCACCTTCGACGCCCAGTACGCCTGGCCGCAGTACGACTGGATGGGCCCGGCGAAGGCCGCCCTGGAGGCCACCAACCGCTACATGGCGCGTGACCTGGGCAAGCAGAAGATCCGCTGCAACCTCATCTCCGCCGGCCCCATCGGCTCGATGGCCGCCAAGTCCATCCCGGGCTTCAGCGAGCTGGCCTCGGTGTGGGACAGCCGCTCGCCCCTGGAGTGGGACCTCAAGGACCCGGAGCCGGCCGGCCGCGGTGTGGTCGCGCTGCTCAGCGACTGGTTCCCGAAGACCACCGGCGAGATCATCCACGTCGACGGCGGTCTGCACGCGATCGGCGCCTGATCCGGTCGTCTCCGGCGCCCGCGGCGTCGTACCCGGCGCCGCCCTTCGTACGTCAGCGTGATTTTCGAGCGCGCCGACGCGCTTCTCGTACGGCGGCCCGCACCCTCGGACGTATTCGTACGTACGTTCAGACGCCCTGTTCCCCGCAGTGTCCGGGGAGCGGGGCGTCACCCGTTGGGAGCAGCTGACCGGGCGCCCCGGGCCGTGTACCACGCACACTGGAGGCACGCACCGCCCCCAGCCGTACGGCCCAGGAGGTCCCGTTGTGCGCCTCTCCCGCAGCTTCGCCCCGGTGACCACGGCCGTCGCACTCCTGATCGCCTTGCCGTACCAGGCCATGCCCTACGCACGTGTGCAGACCGCGAAGGAGCACACGCGCGGGGCCCAGCCGCCCGCCGAGCCCGATCCGTTCGGGGCGGAGTGCCGCACCCACGTCATCGGCTCCCGCGTGGTGGCGTACTGCCACAACCCGTACGCGGACACCGACCGCGTGAGCCTCCACATCGAGTGCGACCCCTGGTGGGACATCGACAGCGACGGCGCCGCGGTCGCGGCCGGTCCCGCGCAGACCGTACGGCTCACGGGCCGCTGCTGGCAGGAGGTCCGCTCGGCGTGGGTCAGCCACCAGCGGCAGGTGCCCGCTTCGAGCGCCCCGGACGGCACATGAACGGATAGCCCGCGGCCTGCGCGGCGGCGGCGTCCGCGTCTCCCGCGCGGATGGCGTCGACGAGCCGGGTGTGCTCCATGTACGTCTCCGGGGTCAGCTCCCCGCCGACGTCCACCCGCAGCCAGTCGCGCAGCACCTCGCCCAGATCCGCGTACACGGCCGTCATGGCGTCGTTGTGGGACGCGGCCACCACCGCCATGTGGAACGTCGCGTCCGCGGTCACGAACGCCTCCGCGTCGCCCGACTCCCAGGCCTCCTCGCGCCGTACGAGGAGCGCGTCGAGCTGCTTGAGGTCCTTCTCGGTGCGCCGCTCGGCGGCCAGCCTCGCCGCGCTCGACTCCAGGGCGGAGCGCAGCTCGGCGATGTGCCTCGGGTCGGCGTCCGCGAAGCGGCGGTGCATCACCCCGGCCAGCTCGCTGGTCGCCACGACATAGGTGCCGGAGCCCTGCCGGATGTCCAGCAGACCGTTGTGCGCCAGCGCGCGCACGGCCTCGCGGACCGTGTTGCGGGCCACGCCCAGCTGCTCGACCAGCTCGGGTTCGGTGGGGATCCGGGAACCGACCGGCCACTCGCCCGAGGTGATCTGGTTCCGCAGCGCGGCGATGACCTGCTCCGACAGCGCCGAACGGCGGGGATGGCTCAGCGGCATGGCCTTACCTTCGCATGACGTCCACGGTGGCGGTGCACCAGGACTGGACAGCAAATCATCCTATGATTCTATGATGGGTCGCATGGCTCGCGAGGAAATACGGACGACGACGGCCACACGTGACTCCGGGGACGCCCCGGGCGAGTCCCCCGGCGCAGCGGCCCCCACGCGCGCGTGGGTGACGCGTCTGGTGGTCGTCGGCATCGTCCTCACCGCCCTCAACCTGCGCCCCGCCATCACGAGTCTCGGCGCGCTTCTCGAAGAGGTCCGCGACGGGCTGGGCATGAGCGGCAGCGTCGCCGGACTGCTCACCTCCGTACCGCCGCTCTGCTTCGCCGCGTTCGGGGCCACGGCACCCCGCCTCGCCCGCCGTTTCGGGCCGGGCGCGGTGGTCTGCGCGGGACTGCTCGTGATCGCCACCGGCCTCGCGGTCCGTCCGTACGCGGGCGGCACGGCCGGCTTCCTGGCCGCCAGCGCGTTCGCCCTCATGGGCATCGCCGTCAGCAACGTCCTTATGCCGGTGATCGTCAAGCGCTGGTTCCCGGACCGCGTGGGTTCCATGACCGGCCTGTACTCCATGGCCCTCGCCCTCGGCACCTCGGCCGCGGCAGCCCTCACCGTCCCCATGACCGACGCCCTGGGCGGCAGCTGGCAGTCCGGACTCGCGGCGTGGGCGGCCCTCGCGGTGGCGGCCGCACTGCCGTGGATTCCGGTGGTACGCGCGTGGGGGGCCGTTTCCGCGCCCGGCAGCGAGGGAGCGTCCGAGGCCGGGGCCTCTCACGGCCGTGGCACCTCTCGCAGCCGTGGCACCTCTCGGAGCGCTCCGTCCCGGCGGGGGGAACCCGAGGTACCGCGCATCACCCGGAGCCGTACGGCCTGGGCGCTCGCTGTCTTCTTCGGGCTCCAGGCCACCGCCGCCTACATCACGATGGGCTGGATGGCGCAGATCTTCCGGGACGCGGGCGTCCCGGCCGGTACGGCGGGGCTGCTGCTGGCCGTCACGATGGCGATGGGGGTGCCGCTGTCCTTCGTGATCCCCCGGCTCGCCACGCGCCTGCCCCACCAGGGCCCGATCGTGGTGGCCCTGGGCGTGTGCGGACTCCTCGGGTACGCGGGCCTGTACGTCGCCCCCGCGGGCGGGGCCTGGGCGTGGGCGCTGCTGCTCGGAGTCTCCAACTGCGCCTTCCCGCTGGCCCTCACCATGGTCGGGATGCGGGCGAGGACCGGCGCGGGCGTCGCCGAACTGTCCGCCTTCGCCCAGAGCACCGGCTATCTGATCTCGATCCCGGGGCCGCTCCTGGTCGGCGTCCTCTATCAGCACAGCGGTGGCTGGGGGCTGCCGCTCGCGCTCATGACGGGCCTGATGATCCCGCAGATCGCCGTGGGCGTCCTGGCGGGCCGTGACCGGACGGTCGAGGACGAGATGAAGGACGAAGCGGGCGAGGCGGTGCGCTGACGCCCGAGGGGCGTACGGGACCCTCCGGCGAGGGAGCGGACGAGGGGTGCGAGACTTGCCGCATGCCTGTGCTCGATCCGAACCCCCAGAACGGCCAGAAGAAGATGCTGATCGTCTTCGGCGCGTTCCTCGCCATCTTCGTGGTCATCGGCGTCATCGCGACGATCGCGTCGCCCTGATGCCCTGATGCCCTGATGCCCTGATGTCTCGATGCTCTGACGCCCTCGCCCGGGGATCCCGGGGAGGCGATGGTGGGGTTGGCACCACCATCCCCTAGGGGGTGAGGGTCAGGGTCAAGTGGGTGGATCACCGGATGGGTTGAGGGGCTTCCGCTCCGTAACTTCGACATGTGGCCGCGAGGACGCGGAACCACGGACCACTCGAAGACCCACGGAGGCGTCATGTCGGCCCGCGCGCACATCCGGCCCCACCCGGCGACCACGGGTGGCGTCGACATCCGGCTGCCCTGGTGGGCCCTCGTCCTGCCCGCGCTGGCTTTCGCCGCCCTGCTGCTCCTGGTCCTCAGCGCGTCGGACGCCCATGCGGCGAGCGGCGATCCCGCGATCACCCGTCTCTTCGAGCGCATACGGCTGGCGCTCGTGCACGGCATGCCGTGACGGCTCGGCGGGCGCCTGGCGGAGGGCCGCGCGGGCCCGCGGAGGGAGCGTGACCAGGCAGACTGCTTCCGCGACCCGCCAAGGCGCTCGTCAACTACCTGCGCCCCTTGGCGTGTTTCGTGCGAAGCTGGGACGCATGAGCGTCGCAGAACCCCGCAGGATTGTCCTCTTCCGGCATGCGAAGGCCGACTGGCCACAGGTGTCCGACCACGAGCGGCCGCTCGCCGATCGGGGCCGTATGGACGCCGCAGTCGCCGGACGCAAGCTGGCCGACTCCGGCATCCCTTTCGATCTGGCCCTCTGCTCCACCGCGGTCCGAACCCGCGAGACCTGGAAGCTCGCCGTCCAGGAGTTCCCGCAGCGGCCGAAAACGGTCTATGAGGAGCGGATCTACGAGGCCTCGCCCGGCGAGCTCATCGCCGTGCTCAACGAACTGCCCGACGACGCCCAGAACGTCCTCCTGGTCGGTCACAACCCCGGAGTCCAGGGTCTGGCCGACATCCTGGCGGGCCACTCCGAGGGCGACGCCCGCGACCGGATGAGCCGCCGAGGCTTCCCCGCCGCCGCGTACGCCGTGGTGTCCTTCGACGGCATCTGGAAGAGCCTGGAGCCGGGCGTGGGCACGCTCCTCGACTACTGGGCGCCCACCGAGTAGCACCACCCACCGGAACGACGAGGGCCCGGCGCCTCACCGGTGCCGGGCCCCTTCACGTCCGTACGCACCGAGCGCCGGTTCACACGTCCTCGTGCATGTCCGCCGCCTCGACCTCTTCCCGGGTCACGCCCAGCAGATAGAGGACCGTGTCGAGGAAGGGGAAGTTCACCGCGGTGTGCGCGGCCTCCCGCACCACCGGCTTGGCGTTGAAGGCGACGCCCAGCCCGGCCGCGTTCAGCATGTCCAGGTCGTTCGCACCGTCACCGATCGCCACGGTCTGTGCCAGCGGTACGCCCGCCTCGGCCGCGAACCGTCGCAGCAGCCGCGCCTTGCCCGCACGGTCCACGATCTCGCCGACGACCTTGCCCGTGAGCTTCCCGTCGACGATCTCCAGCGTGTTGGCCTGGGCGAAGTCGAGGCCGAGCCGCTCCTTCAGATCGTCCGTGACCTGGGTGAAGCCGCCCGAGACGACACCGACCTGGAAGCCGAGCCGCTTCAGCGTACGGATCAGCGTGCGCGCCCCCGGCGTGAGCCGTACCTCGCTGCGCACCTTGTCCACCACGGAGGCGTCGAGACCCTTCAGGAGCGCCACGCGCGCGTGCAGTGACTGCTCGAAGTCCAGCTCGCCACGCATCGCGGCCGCCGTCACCTCGGCGACCTCCTTCTCACAGCCGGCGTGCGCGGCGAAGAGCTCGATCACCTCGTCCTGGATGAGCGTCGAGTCCACGTCCATGACCACCAGCCGCTGGGCCCGGCGGTGCAGCCCGGCCGCGACCACCGCCACGTCCACGCCCAGCGCCGCGGACTCGGTGACCATGGCGGTCCGCAGGGTCTCGGGCTCCGTACCCGACACGGCGAACTCCACCGCCGTCACGGGGTACTTGGCGAGGCGGAAGATACGGTCGATGTTGCCGCCGGTCGCCGTGATCCGCGCGGCGATCCGGGCCGTCGACTCGGCCGTCAGCGGGTGGCCGAGCACGGTGACGAGGGAACGGCCGAGGCCGCGCGGGCGGTTGTCACCGTGACCGGAGATGATCTCGGCCTGCATCTTCATGGACTCCGCCCAGTTGTGGACGGTGACCCGCAGGTCGCCCTCACGCCCCGCCGCGGGCTCGGTCACGAGCGCGCACAGCACCATCCGGCCGCGGGTGACGACCTGCTCGATGTCGACCACGTCGACGGAGTAGGCGGCGAGGGTGTCGAAGAGCCCGGCCGTGATGCCCGGCCGGTCCTTGCCGAAGATCTTGACGAGGAGAGTGGGGACGTCAGAGGTCTGCGAAGCGCTCATGGTGTACCCACCGTATCCGGCACCCCAGGGCTTTTCCCTTTGAGGTCCGCCTAGCGGACGGCGAACACTCGGTTGCGAGCGGATGACGTACGTCTTGATCACCGACGTCACACGGCCGATACCTCAGCGTCCTCGTGGCCGCGGTGGGGGAGGCGAGGGAGGG
>NZ_VJZE01000125.1 GCF_009377205.1 Streptomyces phyllanthi | reverse complement strand
GGGTGGGGGCCGGACCGCCCGTGGCGGCGGTCTCCTTGAGGGGTGCGCTCATCGTCGTCTCTCCCGCTCAGAACTCGATGCGCTCGCGGCGGGTGGCGCGCAGCGTGAACACGGACAGGATCAGGGTGAGCAGCAGCATGACCACGCCCATCGCGCAGGCGTAGCCGCTCTTCCCGAAGTACATGAAGTTGCGCATCATCACGGTCGACATGACGTCGCTGTGGTGGTCGGGGCCACCGCCGTACGCGCCCATGTTCTGGGTCATGGAGGCGACCAGGACGAACATGTCCATCGCGACGATGCCCAGGTACACCCAGGCCGTCTGCACGGAGTCCCACAGCAGCGGCAGGGTGATGCGGAAGAAGGACTGGGAACGGCCCGCGCCGTCGATGAGGGCGGCCTCGTAGATGTCCTTCGGGATGGACTGCATGGCGGCGGAGAACAGCACCAGATAGAAGCCGACGCCGTGCCAGACCACGACCAGCATCAGGGCCCAGAGCACCATGTTCGGCTCGTTGAGCCACTCGACGGGACTGTTCGCGTCGACCAGGCCGAGCTTGACCAGGGCACCGTTGAGGAGGCCACCGCTGTCGCTGCGGTACACCGCGTTGAACAGCACCGCGACGATGGCGAGCGAGAGGACCTGCGGGAAGAAGTAGATGATCTTGTAGAACTTCGACCCGGCGATGCCCCGGACGCCGCCTGCCTGGCCGCGCCCGCCCGCGTTCACCATGAAGGCGAAGAACAGGGCGAGCAGAATGGTGATCACCGGGATGAACACCAGGAACAGGATGTTGTGCCAGATCGCCTTCAGGAAGACGTCGTCCTCGAACAGTGCCTTGTAGTTGTCCAGACCGACGAACGCGAAGGTCTGCGACTGGCCCTTCCAGTCCGTCAGCGAATAGCCGAACGTCTGGATGTACGGCCAGATGACGAAGATCAGATAGAGCGCCACGGGTACGAGGAGAAATCCCGCGACGAACCGGTGCTGCCCTTTGCGCATGCCGTTTCCTGCCCCTGATGTGCCGTTCCGCCGCCGGGAACCACAAGGGGTTCCCGGCGGCGGAATCCGGTCGGTCGAGCGAGATCAGTCCCGTCGGTTCTTCTTGGAGGCCGGGTCCTTGGCCTGCTTGTCGACCGCGGCCTGGGCCCGCTTCAGCCACTCCTTGGGCTGGATGCGCTTGGCCATCAGCTCGTTCGACGCGGCCTCGAGAGCGGCGCCCATCTCGCTGTACCAGTCGACGTACATGTAGCGGAAGGTGTTGTCACCCGCCGCCTTGGACGCCTCGACCGTGGACTGGGTGCCCGGGCGGAGCTTGACGCTCGGGTCGACGCCGTCCTGGAGGATGGTCAGCGAGTTCGCCGCCTTGGCGAAGGACGTCGACCACTCCTTGGAGAGCATCATCCTCATGAACTCCTTGGCGCCGGCGAGGTTCTTGGCCTTGGAGGGGATGATGAAGGGCTCGCCCGCGCCGGCCCGGATCGCCTCGAAGGGCAGCTTGCTGTCCGGCAGCACCGGCATCGGCAGGAACTTCATGTCGAAGTCCTCCGGCGTCGTCTTGAGCTGCTCGTTCTCCAGCCAGGAGCCGCTGGTGATGAAGACCGCCTTGTACTGGTTCCAGCGGGTCTGGGACTCGGTGTGGGTCAGGCCGTTCGTACCGGGCATCAGATAGCCCTTCTCGACGACCTCGTAGATCGCCTCGACACCCGCCTGCGCGGCCTCGGAGCCGACGAAGGCCTTGGGGTCGAGGTTGTCGATCGCCTTCATGGCGTCCAGACCGCCCGTCTTGGCGATCAGGTCCATGATGGCGACGTTGATGTAGTACGGGTACTTGCCCTGGTGGGCGAGGCCGCCGATGCCCTGGGACTTCGCGTCCTTGCAGATGGCGAGGAAGTCGGCCCAGGTCTTGGGCTCCTCCCAGCCCTTCTCCGCGAAGAGCTTGCCGGAGTACCACAGGCCCCAGACCGTGTAGATGTAGTTGAGGGCGACGACCTTGCCCTCGAACGTGCCCGGGTCGAGCGTGCCGGGGATGACGGTGTCGCGGACCTTCTTGGAGGGGTCGTCGACCGACGGGGCGTCCAGGACCTCGGCGAGGTCGAGGAGCTGGCCGTTCTTGTTGAGGACGTCGACCTTGATCTGCTGGGCGCCGGAGTCGTCGACGATGTCCGGCGGGTTGCCGGCGTTGAAGCGGGGCTGGAGCTTGCCGGTGATCTCCTGGGTGCCGGTGTGGGTGGAGGTGACGCCCCATTTCTTCTGGAACGAGGCCTCCCACTGCTTGGCGTAGTCGTCGCCGTACCCGCCCTTGAAGATGACGACGTCGAGCTTGCTGCCCTTCTTCACGCCGAAGGGGTTGGACTTGCTGGCCGTGCCCTCGTTGTCCTTCGCGGAGCTGTCGCCACCCCCGCCGCTGGCACACGCGGACAGGAAGCTCATGGTGGGTACGGAGATCAGGCCCAGCGCCGCGGAACGCTTGATCAGATCACGACGGTCGACGCCCTCGGGGCCATTGTTGTCAGCGGTAACGGATCCCATGCTCAAGTCCTCGCCTTCTCCAGGACTCAGGCGGTGAACCGGACCCTCCCGGGCACCGCGGTCAGTTCAAGCTGGGTCGTGCATGAAAGGGATTCAACAGGGGCGAGACAGCAGTCGGCGCGCATGACACGGCGCACCACCACCCCCGCATCCCCAACGGGTTGTGCCTGTCCACGGCCATCGAACGGGTCCGCGGATGCCGACAGGTATAGTCCATTTCTCGCGGATGGGGCAAGGTCGGACGCACGCTTGAGCGCCGTCGTTCCCTACCTGAGACCTCGCGGCACCCCGCTCCCCGTCAAGGGCGCGTCGCGTGCGCCCCGATGGACCGCGCCGGCTGCCGGCTCCACGCCGGGATCCGGTCATACATCCCCGCGCCCCCGCACCCCGTACACCACGGCAGGCTCGTCACCGACCTCCCGATCCCGGTCGGGACCGGCCTTCAGCGCGCCCGCCGGCTTCCGACCCCACCAAGTCTGCAACCACCGCTTTCCCGCCACGCCGGTCACCTCAACACCCTTGACATCACCGACCACTTGAACCCCTAATGGCTCCTTGCGCAGCGAAGTTGACAACGTTGTCCACTCCTGGTCGCTCGCGATCAGGCGCAGGGAGGGTGCTCGCGCATGCGGCACAGATGGGGTTCCACGACGGCGCTCGGCGCCGCATTGGCGCTTCTGGCGGCTTCACAGGGGGCTGCCGTGGCACAGCCGGTCCGCGCGGCGGCCGCGGACCGGGAGTTCCGCTCGTCGTTCGAAGCGGATGATCCGTCACCGGACTGGATCAACACGGTGGACACGGGACCCGACGGGTCCAGGAGGACCTCCGGCGTCGACGGCGGCTACAGCAGCGGCATCCCGGGCAATGTGACCGACCACGTCACCGATGTCCGGGCCAGCGGCGAGTACCGGGACGCGGGCGAGGTGAAGGAGAACCTCGTCGATGGCGAGCCGGGCACCAAGTGGCTGACGTTCGAGCAGACGGCGTGGGTGGAGTTCGACCTCGACGCCCCGGCCAAGGTGGTGACGTACGCGCTCACCTCGGCCAACGACCACGCCGAACGGAACCTGAGGGACTGGACGCTCCGGGGTTCGGCGGACGGCAAGGACTGGACGACCCTCGACACCCGGTCCGACGAGTCCTTCTCCGAGCCGTTCCAGACGAAGACGTACGACATCGCCGGCACCCCCGCCGAGTACCGGCACTTCCGGCTGGAGATCACGAGGAACAACGGCGCCTCAGGGGTCATCCAACTCGGCGACGTGCAGTTCTCCACCGGCGGTACGGACGGTCCGGCCCCGCAGGACATGCTCTCGCTGGTCGACCGCGGCCCCGGCGGCTCCCCCACCGCCAAGGCGGGCGCGGGCTTCACCGGCAAGCGGGCGCTGCGGTACGCGGGCCGGCACACGGCGGACGGCCGGGCGTACTCGTACAACAAGGTCTTCGACGTGGACGTGGCCGTCGGCCGGGACACCGAACTGGCGTACCGGATCTTCCCGTCCATGGCGGACGGCGACCGCGACTACGACGCCACGAACGTGTCGGTGGACCTCGTCTTCACGGACGGGACCTACCTGAGCGATCTCCGCGCCACCGACCAGCACGGTTTCCGGCTCACCCCCCAGGGGCAGGGCGCCGCCAAGGTGCTGTACGTCAACCAGTGGAACAACGTCGCGTCACGGATCGGCTCGGTCGCGGCCGGGAAGACGGTGGACCGGATCCTGGTGGCGTACGACTCGCCGAAGGGCCCGGCGAAGTTCCGCGGGTGGCTCGACGACGTGACCCTGCGGACCGCGGCCCCAAAGAAGCCGAAGGCGCATCTGTCGGACTACGCGGTGACGACCCGCGGCACCAACTCCAGCGGCGGATTCTCGCGCGGCAACAACTTCCCGGCGACGGCCGTACCCCATGGCTTCAACTTCTGGACGCCGGTCACGAACGCGAGCTCGCTGAGATGGCTGTACGAGTACGCACGTGCGAACAACGACGACAACCTGCCCACCGTCCAGGCGTTCAGCGCGAGCCACGAGCCGAGCCCCTGGATGGGTGACCGGCAGACCTTCCAGGTGATGCCGTCGGCCGCCTCCGGCACCCCGGACAACGGGCGTACGGCCCGCGCGCTGCCCTTCCGGCACGAGAACGAGACCGCTCGGCCGTACTACTACGGGGTGCGCTTCGAGAACGGGCTCAAGGCCGAGATGGCGCCCACCGACCACGCGGCGGCGCTGCGCTTCACCTATCCGGGCGACGACGCGAGCGTGCTCTTCGACAACGTCACCGACCAGGCCGGCCTCACCCTCGACAAGGAGAACGGGGTCGTCACCGGCTACTCGGACGTGAAGTCCGACCTGTCGGCGGGCGCGACCCGCCTCTTCGTGTACGGGGTCTTCGACGCGCCGGTGAAGGAGGGCAGCTCGTCGGGTGTGAAGGGCTACCTCCGCTTCGATCCGGGCGCCGACCGCGCGGTCACCCTGCGCCTCGCCACCTCGCTGATCAGCGTCGACCAGGCGAAGGACAACCTGCGCCAGGAGATCCCGGACGGCACGTCCTTCGAGAAGGTGAAGAAGCGGGCGCAGCGCCAGTGGGACCGGATCCTCGGCAAGGTCGAGGTGGAGGGCGCGACGCCGGACCAGCTGACGACGCTGTACTCCAGCCTGTACCGGCTGTACCTGTACCCCAACTCCGGCTTCGAGAAGGTGGGGTCGACGTACAAGTACGCCTCCCCGTTCTCGCCGATGCCCGGCCAGGACACACCGACGCACACGGGCGCGAAGATCGTCGACGGCAAGGTGTACGTCAACAACGGCTTCTGGGACACGTACCGGACGACCTGGCCCGCGTACTCGCTCCTCACCCCACGTCAGGCCGGCGAGATGGTCGACGGCTTCGTGCAGCAGTACAAGGACGGCGGCTGGACGTCACGCTGGTCGTCCCCCGGCTACGCGGACCTGATGACCGGCACCTCGTCGGACGTGGCCTTCGCGGACGCGTACGTGAAGGGGGTCGGCTTCGACGCGAAGGCGGCCTACGACGCGGCGGTGAAGAACGCGACGGTGGTCCCACCGTCGTCGGGCGTGGGCCGCAAGGGCATGGCCACCTCCCCCTTCCTCGGCTACACGAGCACCGAGACGCACGAGGGCCTGTCGTGGGCGCTGGAGGGCTACCTCAACGACTACGGCATCGCGCGGATGGGCGAGGCCCTGTACAGGAAGACGGGCGAGAAGCGCTACAAGGAGGAGTCCGCGTACTTCCTCGACCGCGCCCGGGACTACGTGAACCTCTTCGACGACAGGGCCGGCTTCTTCCAGGGCCGGAACGCGAAGGGTGACTGGCGGGTCGAGTCCTCGAAGTACGACCCGCGCGTGTGGGGCCACGACTACACGGAGACGAACGGCTGGGGCTACGCCTTCACCGCCCCCCAGGACAGCCGGGGCCTGGCGAACCTCTACGGCGGCCGGAAGGGACTGGCCGAGAAGCTGGACGCGTACTTCTCCACCCCGGAGACGGCCTCCCCCGAGTTCATCGGCTCCTACCCCGGGGTCATCCACGAGATGACGGAGGCGCGGGACGTCCGGATGGGCATGTACGGGCACTCCAACCAGGTGGCGCACCACGCGATCTACATGTACGACGCGGCGGGACAGCCCTGGAAGACGCAGAAGAACGTCCGCGAGGTCCTCTCGCGCCTGTACACCGGCAGCGAGATCGGTCAGGGCTACCACGGCGACGAGGACAACGGCGAGCAGTCGGCCTGGTATCTCTTCTCCGCGCTCGGCTTCTACCCGCTGGTGATGGCCAGCGGTGAGTACGCCATCGGCTCCCCGCTGTTCACCAAGGCGACGGTCCACCTGGAGAACGGGAAGGACCTGGTGGTCAGGGCGCCCCGGAACAGCGCGAAGAACGTCTACGTCCAGGGCCTGAAGGTCAACGGCAAGAAGTGGACGTCGACCTCGCTCCCCCACGCGCTGATCGCGAAGGGCGGGACCCTGGAGTTCGACATGGGCCCGGAGCCGTCCTCGTGGGGCACGGGCCGCAGCGCGGCGCCCGTCTCGATCACGAAGGACGACACGGTGCCGTCACCGCGCTCGGACGTGGTGACGGGCGAGGGGGCGCTCTTCGACAACACGTCGGCGACGGACGCCACGGCGACGACGGTCACGCTGCCGACCACCGCCGGGGCCAGGGCTGTCCAGTACACCCTGACGTCGTCCTCCGACCGTGCGAAGGCCCCCACCGGCTGGACCCTCCAGGGCTCCGCCGACGGTACGGCCTGGAAGACCCTCGACGAACGCTCGGGCGAGTCCTTCACCTGGGACCGGCAGACCCGGGCGTTCTCGGTGGCGGCACCGGGGACGTACCGGCACTACCGGCTCGTCCTGTCCGGTGAGGCGACGCTGGCCGAGGTGGAGCTGCTGGCCTGAACCCCCCACGGGTGAGGGGCGGGCACGGGATTCCTCCCGGGCCCGCCCCCTTTGCCGGAGGCCTGGTCCCCTTCGCCGGAGGCCGGGTCCCCGGCCCCGAGTGGCTCAGCCCACCCTGCAGGGCAGGGTCGTGGCGGGATCGCCTCCCGAGCCGTCGGTCACGTAGCCGAACGTCGTGCTCTCGCCCGGATCCAGTGAGCCGTTCCAGTCGGCGTTGTGCACCATCACGTTCTGACCGCTGTACGTGGCGTTGCCGCTCCACAGGCTTCTGACGGTGTGTCCGCTCGGCAGGGTCCAGTCGACCATCCAGCCGAGCATCGGCACGTCACCGGTGTTCCTGACGGTCACCTCGGACTGGTAACCGCCGTTCCAGCTGCCCGTCGTACGGCGGGTCGCGGAGCACTGGCCCGGTACGGGGTCGGTGGGGTCGCCCGGCTCCTTGATGCCGGTCACCTCGCCGTTGCCGCCGTCGAAGACGACGTCCGAGCAGGAGTAGAAGGTCTCCTGGCTGTCGGAGCGCTGCCACACCATGTAGATGATGTGGCGGCCGGACTTGTTCGCGGGGAGCTGTCCCCGCCAGGAGTAGTTGGCCTCGACCGTGCCCGGGCTGCCGTTCAGCGGCGGGTGGTCGACGCTGAGGAACGGCCGGTCCTCCATGTCGTTCCAGGTGAGCGTCCTGGTCGGGTCGAAGCCGTCCTTGGTGATGTAGACGTAGAACCAGCCCGGGTGCGCCGCCCACGCGTTGTACGAGAAGTCGACGGTCGCGCCCGAGGTGAGGTGGGTGAGGGGCCAGTCCTTGCTGGGGGTGTTGAACCCGGTGAAGTTGGTGTTGCCCCCGCTGCACAGTTCGCCGTCCGGTACGAAGCCGCGGGTGCGGCCGGCGCCGTCCGAGCGGAGCACGGAGAACCAGTTGTAGAACGGCGTGGTGCCGCTGACCTGCTGGGCGGCCTTGCAGGCCGGGTTGACGGGCTTGATCTCACCGGTGTCGGTCAGCCCGTCCTGCCAGCACAGGAAGGTGCGGCTGCCGGGCTTCATGGGAGTGCCGTGCGCCTCCGCCTCGCCGCTGCCCGCCGTCACGACCAGGCCGAGCGCCGGGATCGTGGTGACGAGGGCGAGCAGGACGAGGAAGAGGGCTCGGTGACGTCGGGGCAGCCTTAATCGTGGGGACGTCAGGTGCATGACAAAGGCTCCTTCGGTGTACAGCCTCGAGGTACGCGCGCGGCGCGTGCGGTGCGCGCATTGCGGTGGTGCGTGCGGTGCGTGACGTGCGGTGTGCGATTGCGGTGCGTGATG
This sequence comes from Streptomyces phyllanthi, assembly GCF_009377205.1. Taxonomy (GTDB): domain Bacteria; phylum Actinomycetota; class Actinomycetes; order Streptomycetales; family Streptomycetaceae; genus Streptomyces; species Streptomyces phyllanthi. The sequence goes on along the minus strand of NZ_VJZE01000125.1, from coordinate 12,904 downwards.
TGCAGTGCGTGATGTGCGGTGTGCGGTGTGCGTACGTCCGCGGGTGCGGGGGCGCGGCCGTACCGATGCGCTGCCGGGGTTCGGCTGTGTTGTGCAGGGCGGGAGTGCACCCGTACGGCGGGGTACCGGACCGATGCCGCGTGGGAGCGCTCCCATCCACTTGTTTCGGAAGTTAGCGCCGAGCGGTCTCGTTGTAAACGCCTGCCGCGCACGACCCGGACGCCGGGACCGGGGCCCGGACGCGCGGGAGTGCGACCCTCGGGTGGCCGCCCGTGGCCATGAGAGAAACCGGACCGTGATCCGTGAGAGAAATCTGGCATCTCTGGCGTGTTTGTCCAGGTATGCGATTCTGAGGTGTGGATGCCTGCCGCTCATGGGCGGCGTGGTCCGGCGCCGCCGGGTCCTACGCCCGCGCCGTCCCCCTGAGTCCCGGGGAACCTCCACCGGCCGGCACCCGCGGCACGCACAGGAGGTAGATGCGGAGATGCCCCATTACGGCGGTGCCCGTGCCGCGGTCTCCGGCCCGCGGGCGCTCGGGACCGGGGCGGAGGACGCAGGTCCGCCTCGCCCGGCGTCGAAGCACGCCGCGAGGGAGCGGGTCCTGGCGTTCGCCGGTGCGGCACTGGCGGCTGTCTGCGTACCGAGCGAGGAGGGCGAGGAGCTCCGTCTGGTCGAGTCGGCCGGAGCCGCCCCCGCGCGGTACGGGCTGCGGGAGTGCTTCCCGGTCTCCGGCGGGTCCCCCGTGGCCGACGCCTTCCGGGCCGGCCGGCCCCTGTGGCTGAACGCCGCCGAGCTCGCCTCCCGCGACGAGGACGGCCCGACCCCGCTGCGCGCCGGGGCCTCGCTCGCGGTGCTGCCGCTCGAGGCGGCGGGCGGGTCGCTGGGCTGTCTCGTCGTCGTAGGGGACGACGCGAACGGCTTCGTGGCCGAGCAGCGTGACTTCCTGGGGTGGTACGCCGGCGCGGTCGCCGACCGGCTCCGCGGCGAGGCCGACCGGTCCACGCCCTCTCCGGTGCTGGACGCCGGGCTGCGGAGCATGGGCGTCGGGACGTTCGCCCTGGTGCTGGGTACCGGCATGGTCGAGACGGACGCGGCCCTGCTCGAACTGGTGGGCGTCTCCGAGGATGACTTCGACGGGAAGACCGACACGCTGCTCTCGTTCACCGTCCCGGAGGACCTTCCGTCGCTGATGTCGGTCGTGGAGCCGTCCCCGCAGACCGTCGGCCGCCGTGAACTGGAGTTCCGCATCCGCCGGCCCACCGGTGAGCTGTGCTGGCTGCGGCTGAGCTGCCGGGTGCTGATGGGGACGGACGGCAGGCCGGAGCGGGTGGTCGGCGTGGTGACCGCGGCCCCCGTGCTGCGCCAGAGCCCCAGCGATGTCACCCGGGTCCAGTGGCTGACCGCCGCGCTCGACGACGCCACCACGGTCCGGGACGTCAGCCGGGTCGTGGTCGCGGCCCTGCGTGAGCCACTGAGCGCCGACCGGGTGGCGCTCGGTGAGGTGCTGGAGGACCGGCTGGCGGTGACCGTGCTCGATCCGCCGGGGGCCGGGGCCTGGCCGGAGCTGTGGCGTTCCGAGTGGCGCTCCGAGTGGCCCGACGCACCGGTCAGCTCCCTGCCCACGCTCCAGGCGGCGCTGCGGGACGGCCGGATGAGCCTGTGGCCCGCGGGTTCCTCGCTGGAACCCGGGCTCGCGGGCGTCGGCCCCGGTGGACTGGCCGTCCTGCCGCTCCCGGCCAAGAGCGCGGTCGCCGGGGTGTGTCTGGTCGGCTGGGACGAGCCGCACGACTTCGTCCCCGAGGAACGGGCCCTGCTCACCGCGACCGCGGGGCTGGTGGGCCAGGCGCTGAAGCGCGCGCACGCGTACGACGCCGAGCAGGAGCTCGCCACGATGCTCCAGCGCAGTCTGCTGCCGCGCCGGCTGCCCGAGCTGCCCGGAGGGATCGCCGTCGCCCGCTATCTGCCCGCCATGCGCGGACTGCAGGTGGGCGGCGACTGGTACGACGTGATCGCGCTCTCCGAGAGCCGGGTGGCCCTGGTCATCGGCGACGTACAGGGGCACAGTGCCGGTGCCGCGACGATCATGGGCCAGATGCGTACCGCGGTCAGGGCCTACGCGGTGGAGGGCCATCCGCCCGACGTGGTCGTCTCGCACGCCAACCGTCTGCTGGTCGGCATGGAGACCGACCTGTTCGCCACCTGCTGCTATGTCGAGCTGGACATGGAGGAGGGCAACGCGCTGTTCGTACGGGCCGGGCATCTGTCCCCGCTGGTGCGCCACCCCGACGGCAGTACCGAGGAGATCGCGGTCGAGGGCGGGCTCCCGCTGGGGGTGCTCGCGGACGCGGAGTTCCCGCTGACCGCGGTCGCGCTGTCCCCGGGCACGGTGCTCGCACTGGTGACCGACGGTCTGGTGGAGTCCGCCGACCTGCAACTCGACGAGGGCATGCAGCGGACACGTGAGGCGCTCGCGGAGGCCGACCCCTCGGACCCCGGGCGGATGGCCGACGTACTGCTCGGCCAGGACGGCCGCCGTGAGGACGACGTGGCGTTGCTGCTCCTGCGCTACGACGGGATGAGGGTCCGGCCGGTGCGGGCCGGCTGGGTGGTGTGGCGGCTGCCCGACGCCGTGATGCACGCCCGCCGCTTCACCGCGCGCACCCTGCGCTCGTGGGACCTCCGGGAGGAGGCCGACACGGTGCTGCTGGTCGTCTCCGAACTGGTCACCAACGCGCTGGTACACACCCAGGGGCCGATCCGTGTCGACATCACGCACGCCGGGGACCGGCTGCGGATCGCCGTGACCGACTCCTCGCCGCGCGCCCCCGCCAAGCCGGTGGTCGTGGACTGGGAGTCGACCGGCGGCCGGGGCCTGTTCCTGGTCGAGGCGATGTCGGCGACCTGGGGCTCGGTGCCGGTCGGCGGGGGCAAGCAGGTGTACAGCGAGATCGTCGTGCCGGGCCAGGAACCCGGTCACGAAGGCGACGGATCCGGACCGCACGACGCCGCCGGGCCCGGGCCCGGAGAGAACCGAGGGGGTCTGCCATGAGGACTCAGGGGTCTGCCAGGAGGGCCCGTAAGTGGCGTGCCCTCGCCGTCGTGGTTCCGTTGCTCATGGCCGTGTCCCTGGCGGCCGGTTGCGGAGGAGACGGCGGGGAGGGCGGGGGCGGCATGACCGTCGGCCTGCTGCTGCCGAGCCGCGCGCTCCCGCGCTGGGAGGGGGCCGACAAGCCCATGATCGAGAAGAAGGTGAAGGAGCTGTGCCCCGACTGCACCCTGGCGTACGCCAACGCCCAGAACAACGCGGAGAGCCAGCGGCAGCAGATGAACTCCCTGATCACCAAGGGGGCCGGGGTCATCATCCTGGACGCCGCCGACCCCAAGACACTCCGCTCCTCGGTCCAGGCGGCTCGGCAGGCGGACATCCCGGTCGTCGCGTATGACCGGCTCGTCGAGGGCCCGATCTCGGGCTACGTCAGTTTCGACAACGTCCAGGTCGGCCGGCTCCAGGGCGAGGCGCTTCTCCAGGCCATGGGCGACAAGGCGGACGGCGGACGGGTCGTCATGCTGAACGGCGATCCGGCCAGCCCCAACGCTGCCCAGTACGAGGAAGGGGCCCGGGCGGTCCTCGATGACAAGGTGCGGATCGAGAGGTCGTACCAGACTCCTGGTTACCGGTCGGAGAACGGCTACACGAACATGTCCGCCGCCATCGCCGCGCTGGGTCCGAACGGGATCGACGGCGTGCTGTCGGCCAGCGACGGCATCACCACCGGCGCCGTCCAGGCCCTCAAGAGTTCCCGTGTCTCGCCGCTGCCCCCGATCACCGGCCAGGACGCCGACCTCGACGCCGTACGGCGCCTCATCACGGGCGAGCAGACCATGACCGTCTACAAGTCCTTCCAGAAGCAGACGGACGCGGCCGCCGCCATGGCCGTCGCCCTGGGGCGCGGCAACGACATCGACGCGATCGTCACGACGACGATCGACAGCCGCACCCACGACGACATCCCGGCCGTCCTGCTCACCCCGATCGCCGTGACGGCGGGCAACATCGAGCAGACGCTCGTCAAGGACGGCATGTACACGGTCAACCAGATCTGCACCCCGGAGCTCCGGTCGGCCTGTGCCCGGGCCGGGCTCACTCCATAAGGGGAAAGCCGGTCATCGCCGGGCAGGCGCCGACGGGGCCGGCAGGTCCGTCCGGGATGTCTGTGCGGGTGCCGACGCCGGACACCCGTGGACACCCGTGGGCAACCTGTGCCCACCCGAGCGGCCTGGTAACGCCCGGCAGGCCGCCGGCGCCCGCCCGGGTGCCTTCACCGGCCGCCCGGCAGGCCGGAGCGGTGGCTCTCCGGTACGGACGGGGCGCCCGTGTCGGGCCGGTGGCGGTCCGACGGGGCCGAGACCGTGTCCACCGCCGGCAGTGCGGCGGTGCCCGCCGGGGGCAGGTCCACGGTGAACTCCGTGCGGCCCGGCTCGCTCTCCACGCTGATACGGCCGCCGTGTGCCGAGGTGATCGCGGCGACGACGGCCAGGCCGAGACCGGAGCCGCCCCCCTTGCCCGCGGTGCGTGAGCGGGAGGCGTCGGCGCGGGTGAAGCGTTCGAAGACCGAGGACAGCAGGTGGGGCGGGACGCCGGGGCCGTCGTCGCGGACCCGGACGACACAGCGCTCCGCCGTGGCCTCCACCGAGACGACGACCGTCGTGCCCGGCGGGGTGTGCACACGGGCGTTGGCGAGGAGGTTCGCCACGACCTGCCGCAGACGCGTCTGGTCCCCGGTGACCAGCGCCGGAGCGTCGAGGAGCAGCGCGAGCTGCCAGACGTGGTCCTCCCCCGCGGCCCGCGCGTCCCACACCCCCTCGGCGACCACGGCCGCGAGGTCCACCTCGGCCGACTCCAGCGGACGGCCCTCGTCGAGCCGGGCGAGCAGCAGCAGGTCCTCCACGAGCCCGGTCATGCGCGCCGACTCGGCGGAGACCCTGCGCCAGGCCAGCACCGGCTCGATCCGCCCGGTGCCGCGGTTCATGAGTTCCGCGTATCCGGCGATGGAGGCAAGCGGCGTGCGGAGTTCGTGGCCGGCGTCGGCGAGGAAGCGGCGCATGCGCTCCTCGCTGCGCCGGCGTTCGGCGAGCGAGGACTCGACGTGGTCGATCATGCGGTTGAGCGCGGCACCGACCTGGCCGGCCTCGCTGCGGGGATCCGTGTCGCGTTCGGGTACGCGGGTGAGGCCGCCGATCTCGCCGTGGGCCAGCGGGGCTCGGGAGACCTCGACGGCGGTGGCGGCGACCCGCCCGAGCGGCCGCAGCTGACGCCGGATCACCACCGCGCAGACGCAGCCCGCGACGGCGAGGCCGACGGCCGCCACGACGGCCTCGACGACGACCAGCCCGCTGATCAGGTTCTCCACGTCGGCCGTCGGCAGCCCCGCGAGGACGGTGAGCCCGTCGCCGCTGAGGGCCGTGAGCCGGTAGGTGCCGAGGCCGGGGACGGTACGGGTGTGCAGCGAGCCGTCGGTCTCGATGCCGTCGAGGGCGGCGCGCTGGGCTGCGTCGAGCGTCCGCCGTTCGCCGTCCCCGGTGATGACCTCGGCGGTGGTGATCCGCCCTTCGTCGTCGAGCCGGGCGGCGAGCGTGCCGGCGGCCTGGCCCTGCTCCCTCAGGAAGGCCAGGTCGGTGGGGTCGCGCGGCCCGACCCGGGCCCCGCCCAGGCCGCGCTCGGCGGCGCCCGTGACCCGGTCGTCCAGGTTGCCCAGCAGATAGGCGCGCTGGGCGAACACGGTGGTGAGCGCCATCGCCGCGCACACCACGACGAGGGTGGCGCCGATGAGGAGCAGCAGGCGGGTCCGCAGCGACTGCCGCCGCGGCTCGTTCTGCCGTGGTCCGCCGTACGGTATGGCCTTCATCCCGCCGCCTCCGCGGGTCTGACGGCGTACCCGACGCCGCGCGGCGTGTGGATCATCGGCGCGGCTCCGCTCCGCCGCGGCAGTCCGCGCAGCCGCAGCACCGCCTCTTCGAGGGTGAACGGCTTGGTGACGTGGTCGTCGGCGCCCGCGCAGAGCCCGTCGATACGGTGCTCCAGGGCGTCCTGGGCGTCCCGGGCGGTGAGCATGAGGACCGGCGGCTTCGGGTGCTCGTACCGCGGCCGCCTGAGCACCTGGATGCCGTCCGGGTCGGGCGGCATTCCGTCGAGGACGACGGCGTGCGGGGCGCGGCGGAACGCGACGCACAGCGCGCTCTCCCCGTCGGCCGCCGGACAGGGCCGCCGGCCCGCCTCCGTGACGGCCACGGAGAGCAGTTCGGTGAGCCCGGGTTCGTCATCGACGATCAGGACGCGGCCCCGGTCGTTCCGGGTCCCTGCGATACCAGCCATGTCCCGATCCTGTCCCTGTTCCCTGAGGGAGCCCTGTGTTCCGACTGAGCCACAGCCGTGACCTGGCGGAGCGCTCCCGCGCGACGTCCCTCCGCGGTAGCGGCTGATGTCACAGCCTTCTCCGCCTTGCAGCAGCTCTTCGGCGCGTCCGGGTGTGGGCCTCCCGGACATGGCGAAGGGCCGCGCCCCCTGTCCGGGGAGCGCGGCCCAGCCGCCGTACCGGATCCCTTACTTGCGGATCAGGCTGCGCAGCACGTACTGCATGATGCCGCCGTTGCGGTAGTAGTCGGCCTCACCGGGGGTGTCGATACGGACGACCGCGTCGAACTCGACGCCCGTGTCGGTGGTGACCTTGACCGTGCGCGGCGTGGTGCCCTCGTTCAGCTCGGTGACGCCGGAGATGGAGAAGGTCTCCTCGCCGGTCAGGCCGAGGGACTCGGCCGAGGCGCCCTCGGGGAACTGGAGCGGGAGGACGCCCATGCCGATGAGGTTCGAGCGGTGGATGCGCTCGTACGACTCGGCGACGACGGCCTTGACGCCGAGGAGCGCCGTGCCCTTGGCCGCCCAGTCACGGGACGAGCCGGAGCCGTACTCCTTGCCGGCCAGGACGACCAGCGGGGTGCCGGCGGCCTGGTAGTTCTGCGAGGCGTCGTAGATGAAGGAGACCGGTCCGCCGTCCTGCGTGAAGTCGCGGGTGTAGCCGCCCTCGGTGCCCGGCGCGATCTGGTTGCGCAGGCGGATGTTGGCGAACGTGCCGCGGATCATGACCTCGTGGTTGCCTCGGCGGGAACCGTACGAGTTGAAGTCGCGGCGCTCGACACCGTGCTCGGTGAGGTACTTGCCCGCCGGGGTGTCGGCCTTGATGGCGCCGGCCGGGGAGATGTGGTCGGTGGTGACCGAGTCGCCCAGCTTGGCGAGGACGCGGGCGCCGGCGATGTCCGAGACCGGGGTGGTCTCCATCGTCATGCCCTCGAAGTACGGGGGCTTGCGGACGTACGTCGACTCCGGGTCCCACTCGAAGGTGTTGCCGGTCGGGATCGGCAGCGCCTGCCACTGGGCGTCACCGGCGAAGACGTCGGAGTAGGACTTGTTGAACATGTCCTCGCCGATGGCGTTCGCCACGACGTCGTTGACCTCGGCCTCGGAGGGCCAGATGTCGGACAGGTGGACCGGCTTGCCCTCCTGGTCCGTGCCCAGCGCGTCCTTGGTGATGTCCACCTTCATGGAGCCCGCGATGGCGTACGCGACGACCAGCGGCGGGGAGGCCAGGTAGTTCATCTTGACGTCGGGGTTGATACGGCCCTCGAAGTTCCGGTTGCCGGAGAGGACCGAGGTGACCGCGAGGTCGTGGTCGTTGACGGCCTTGGAGACCTCCTCCGGCAGCGGGCCGGAGTTGCCGATGCAGGTGGTGCAGCCGTAGCCGACGAGGTTGAAGCCGACCTTGTCGAGATACGGGGTGAGCCCGGCCTTGTCGAAGTAGTCGGTCACGACCTTCGACCCCGGGGCGAGGGTGGTCTTGACCCACGGCTTGCGGGTCAGGCCCTTCTCGACCGCCTTCTTGGCCACCAGCGCGGCGGCGACCATGACGTACGGGTTCGAGGTGTTGGTGCAGGAGGTGATCGCGGCGACGGTGACGGCGCCGTGGTCGATCTCGTAGGTCGAACCGTCGGGGGCGGTGACGGTGACCGGGTTGGACGGGGCGCCGTTCGGGGCGACGGCCGGGGCGTCGGAGGCCGGGAAGGACTCCTGGCCCGCCTCGTCCACGGTGTCGACGTAGTTGCGGACGTCCGCCTTGAACTGCTCGGCAGCGTTCGCGAGGACGATGCGGTCCTGCGGGCGCTTCGGGCCGGCGATCGACGGGACGACCGTGGAGAGGTCCAGCTCCAGCTTCTCGGAGAAGTCGGGCTCGGCGGCCGGGTCGAGCCAGAGGCCCTGCTCCTTGGCGTACGCCTCGACGAGCGCGAGCTGCTGCTCCGAACGGCCGGTCAGCTTCAGGTACTTGATGGTCTCGTCGTCGATCGGGAAGATCGCGGCGGTCGAGCCGAACTCCGGCGACATGTTGCCGATGGTGGCGCGGTTGGCGAGGCTCGTGGCGGCGACGCCCTCACCGTAGAACTCGACGAACTTGCCGACGACACCGTGCTTGCGGAGCATCTCGGTGATGGTGAGCACCAGGTCGGTGGCGGTGGTGCCGGGCGTGAGCTCACCGGTCAGCTTGAAGCCGACGACGCGCGGGATGAGCATGGAGACCGGCTGGCCGAGCATGGCGGCCTCGGCCTCGATACCGCCGACGCCCCAGCCCAGCACACCGAGGCCGTTGACCATGGTGGTGTGCGAGTCGGTACCGACGAGGGTGTCCGGGTAGGCCTGCCCGTTGCGCACCATCACGGTCCGGGCCAGGTGCTCGATGTTGACCTGGTGGACGATGCCGGTGCCCGGCGGGACGACCTTGAAGTCGTCGAAGGCGGTCTGGCCCCAGCGCAGGAACTGGTAGCGCTCGCGGTTGCGGCCGTACTCCAGCTCGACGTTCTGCGCAAAGGCGTCGTTCGTGCCGAACTTGTCGGCGATGACGGAGTGGTCGATGACCAGCTCGGCCGGGGAGAGCGGGTTGACCTTGGCCGGGTCGCCGCCGAGTTCCTTGACGGCCTCGCGCATGGTGGCGAGGTCCACGACACAGGGCACGCCGGTGAAGTCCTGCATGATCACGCGGGCCGGCGTGAACTGGATCTCCTGGCTGGGCTGGGCCTGCGAGTCCCAGTTACCGAGGGCACGGATGTGGTCGGCGGTGATGTTCGCGCCGTCCTCGGTACGGAGCAGGTTCTCCAGCAGGACCTTGAGGCTGTACGGAAGGCGGGCCGAGCCCTCCACCTTGTCCAGCCGGAAGATCTCGTACGACTCGTCGCCCACCTGCAGCGTGCTGCGGGCGTCGAAGCTGTTCGCCGACACGACAGTCTCCTTCATTTTTGTGCGCGTACCACCGCATCCTGCCGCCACGCCGTCTCGACGATCCGCTAAGGTGAGGCTAAGTTAGGTTCCCCTTACCGAGCTGGCGGCCGGGCGCGCCTAGGCAGATATCTCGATGTCGAGATAACTCTAGTACATGCGCGCGGCTGGGTCATGCCCGGAGCCTTGTCGCGCCACGGGGGCGCTGTCTGGTTCGCCACACCCCCTGCCGGCAGGGCACCGCGGGGCGAGACCGCCGCCGGGGAACCCCGAGGCGGGACCGGTCGGCGGCGGGCATGCGCCGACGCACCACGGGTACCCGCCCGGGACGGAAAGGAGGCACGCATGCCCCTCACGTTCCGCAAGAGTTTCCGGATCCTGCCCGGGGTCCGGCTCAACATCAACCGCCGCTCCTGGTCGATCACCACGGGCGGGCGGCACGGGCCGCGTCGTACCCACAGCAGTACGGGGCGCCGTACGACATCGATGGACCTGCCGGGCCCCTTCGGCTGGCGCCGCACCTCCACGCGCCGTCGGCGGCACTGAAGCCGGGACCGCACCGAAGGCGGGGCGCCACTGAAGCCGGGGCGGCGCCGGGGGTCCCTCGCGGCCGGAGCGGGTGCGTACCCACTCGAAAGGGCGCGCTCCGTTTTCGTTTATCTCACATCCGATATACGGTCGCGCCATGGCAGACGACTACCTCGTACGCATCGGCAAGCTCATCCGTGACGCCCGGCAACATCGGGGCTGGACACAGTCGCAGCTTGCGGAAGCGCTCGGCACCAGTCAGAGCGCCGTCAACCGCATCGAGCGCGGCAACCAAAACATCAGCCTTGAGATGATCGCTCGAATCGGCGAAGCCCTGGACAGTGAGATCGTCTCACTGGGCTACGCGGGCCCGATGCATCTGCGCGTGGTCGGTGGCCGCCGCCTCTCCGGTGCCATCGACGTGAAGACCAGCAAGAACGCCTGCGTGGCGCTGCTGTGCGCCACGCTGCTCAACAAGGGGCGCACGGTACTGCGCCGGGTGGCCCGTATCGAGGAGGTCTACCGCCTTCTGGAGGTGCTCGGTTCGATCGGCGTCCGGAGCCGGTGGATCAACGACGGGGTCGATCTGGAGATCGTGCCCCCGGCCGACCTCGACATGGAGGCCATCGACGAGGACGCGGCCCGCCGGACCAGGTCCATCATCATGTTCCTCGGCCCGCTGCTGCACCGCGCGGACCGTTTCCGGCTGCCGTACGCGGGCGGTTGCGACCTCGGGACGCGGACCATCGAGCCGCACATGATCGCGCTGCGCCGGTTCGGGCTCGAGATCACCGCCACCGAGGGGCAGTACCACGCCATGGTGGACCGGTCGGTCGCCCCCACGCGGCCGATCGTGCTGACCGAGCGCGGGGACACGGTGACGGAGAACGCGCTGCTCGCCGCCGCCCGCCACGACGGCACGACCCTCATCCGCAACGCGTCGTCCAACTACATGGTCCAGGACCTGTGCTTCTTCCTGGAGGCCCTGGGCGTACGGGTGGAGGGCATCGGCACCACCACGCTCACCGTGCACGGCGTACCGGACATCGACGTCGACGTCGACTACTCCCCCTCCGAGGACCCGGTCGAGGCGATGAGCCTGCTCGCCGCCGCCGTGGTCACCGAGTCCGAACTCACGGTCCGGCGCGTGCCGATCGAGTTCCTGGAGATCGAGCTCGCGGTCCTGGAGGAGATGGGCCTCGACCACGACCGCACGTCCGAGTACGTCGCGGACAACGGCCGTACGCGGCTGGTGGACCTGACCGTCCGGCCCTCCAAGCTGGAGGCGCCGATCGACAAGATCCACCCGATGCCGTTCCCGGGCCTGAACATCGACAACGTGCCGTTCTTCGCGGCCATCGCCGCCGCCGCGCAGGGCAAGACCCTGATCCACGACTGGGTCTACGACAACCGGGCGATCTACCTCACGGACCTGAACCGCCTCGGCGGCCGCCTCCAGCTCCTCGACCCCCACCGGGTACTGGTCGAGGGCCCCACCCGCTGGCGCGCCGCCGAGATGATGTGCCCACCGGCCCTGCGCCCCGCCGTCGTCGTCCTGCTGGCCATGATGGCGGCGGAGGGCACGTCCGTCCTGCGCAACGTGTACGTCATCAACCGCGGCTACGAGGATCTGGCCGAGCGGCTCAACTCGGTGGGGGCGCAGATCGAGATCTTCCGGGACATCTGAACTGCGGATACCGCCGCACCTCGTTCGACCTGCGCTGATGCGGGCCTGGAGGGGGTGCGGCGGCACCTCTGGGCTCGGGAGGGCTCCCGGACGCGGGAGCCCTCCGTTGCGTGCTTCACCGACCGCACTCCGCCGTGGGTCAGAAACTGGACGATTCCGGGCGCACGAGTCCGGCCTGGTAGGCGATGACCACGAGTTGGGCCCGGTCGCGGGCGCCGAGCTTGGCCAGGGAACGCTGGATGTGCGTGCGGACGGTGAGGACGCTCAGGACGAGTTCGGCGGCGATCTCGTCGTTGGACATGCCCTGGGCGGCCAGCGCGGTGACTTCCCGTTCGCGCGGTGTGAGGTCGCTCAGGCGCTCGGGAGTCGCGAGGAACGTGCCTTGTGCCGGGGCGGAGAGGAAGCGGTTGACGAGGGCTCGTGTCGCCCCCGGCGACAGCAGGGCCTCACCGGACGCTACCGTGCGGATTCCACCAAGAAGTGCGTCCGTGGTGACGTATTTGCCCAGGAAGCCGCTGGCGCCCATGCGCAGCGCCTTGGCGACGTACTCCTCGGTCTCGAACATGGTCAGCACGAGGACCCGGGTCCCGGTGAGGTCGGGGTCGTCGCAGATGGTGGCGGTGGCGGCCAGTCCGTCCGTCCCGGGCATGCGGATGTCCATGAGCACCACGTCCGGGCGGTGGGTACGGGCGAGGTTCACCGCTTGCTCGCCGTTGGCGGCCTCGCCGACGACCTCCATGTCGTCGCAGGAATCGATCAGTAGCCGGAACGTGCCGCGCAACAGGGCTTGGTCGTCGGCGAGCAGGACGCGGATGGTCACTGGGTGGCCTCTTGTGGTTGTGCCAGGGTCTCTTCCTGGGCGTGGGTGTGGAGCGGCAGTGCGGTAGTGACTTCGAAGCCGCCTTGGGGGCGGGGGCCGGCGCGCAGTTCGCCGCCGACGGAGTGGGCGCGTTCGCGCATGCCCATCAGGCCGTAGCCACCGCCCGGGACCGCCGGAGCCACGGCGGCCCCGTCGTTGGTGACGGTGATGAGCAGTCGGGAGCCCGAGTAGGTGAGACGGACCTGGGCCGCGCGGTCAGCGGCGTGCTTGGTGGCGTTGGTGAGGGCCTCCTGGATGATCCGGTACGCCGTCAGGTCCACACCGGGCGACAGTGGCTGCGGTTCACCTTCTGTGGTGACGGTGACGGTGAGGCCCGCCGACTCGCACGCGGAGATGAGTCCGGGCAGGCGGTTCAGGCCCGGGGCCGGTTCCAGGGAGTCGGATTCGGGATCGTCGGTCTGTCGCAGCACACCGACCGTGGCACGGAGTTCGAGCAGCGCGGAGGACGTGGTGCGGGCCAGGTCGGCGAGGATCTTCTGGGCCTGCTCCGGGT
>NZ_VJZE01000124.1 GCF_009377205.1 Streptomyces phyllanthi | reverse complement strand
GGTCTGGTGGCTCGGGGCTGGGGGCCCTGGCGCACGGCTGGATGCCGTACGAGCGCGCAGGAGGCAGCTGCCACCGTCTGTTGAACCGACTGAACCGGCTGAACTGGCTGAACCGGCGTGTTAGATGGTTATATCCAGATTCCTGCCTATGTTGTGGTGTGTGGTGACGGCCACACGTCGCCTGATCGCCCTGATCGCCCTGATCGAACGGAGGCGGGCATGACTCTCTCGACGATGCGCTCGACGGGCCGCGGACTGCGGGCGACCGTCTTCACCAGGGAGGGCGACCTGTGGCACCGCAGACCGGTGTTCAGTGAGATCGTCCATCGGGCTCGCAAGGCCGGGCTGGCCGGGGCGAGCGTGTTCCGCGGGATCGAGGGCTTCGGGGTCTCGTCGCAGATCCACACCACCCGGCTGCTGTCGCTGAGCGACGACCTGCCTGTCGTGGTGGTGATCGTCGATGACGAGAGCCGTGTGCGGGAGTTCCTGCCGGAACTGGAGGAAGTGGTGGGCGACGGCCTGGTGGTCCTGGACGAGGTCAAGGTCATGCACTAGGCCGAGTGGTGCGCGCCTGGTCGCGGCCGGTCGCCGCTCACTCCGCCTTGGGGTGATCGCCCTCGCCGGCCGGGGACGCCAGTCGGTCGGTGTGCTCCTCCGTGGCCTCCTCGTCCTCGCCTCCGGGCCGTTGCCCGGGCATGGCCTCCGCCCGGGCGTGCGGATCCACCGTGGAGACGAACGCGGGATCCCCGGAGACGAACGCGGGGTCCCGTGCCAGAACCCGGGTCAGCCACGCGCCGGCGAGCTGCGAGGTGAGGATGGACAGCAGCACGAGCGCGACCAGGAACTTGCCGTTGATGATCCCGGCGCCGAAGGTCACCGACGCGAGGACGATGCCGGGGCCGCCGCGGGCGTTCATCGCCACCGCGAAGTGGGTCGACCAGGACCGGCTCTTGCCGGACAGGCGCGCGCCCGCCCACACGCTGCAGAACTTGATTACACAGGCCGCGACGAACAGCCAGGTGAAGAAGGTCAGATCCAGGTCGTGCACGATGTCGAGGCGGAAGCCGACGAGCGCGAAGTAGATCGGCACGAAGAAGGCCAGCGAGAACCCCCGTACCGCGCTCAGCCCCGGTGAACCGGTCTCCTCGTCCTCCTGTTCGGCCATGGCCATGCCCGCCATGAGCGCGCCGAAGATCGGGTCGATCCCCAGGCCCATGCAGCACAGGCAGAGGGCGAACAGGAACACCATCCGGAACGCCGCCGGACTGCGTCGCTCCAGCTCTCCCAGGGGACCTGAGGTGAGCCGCCGGAACACCGCCCGCCCTCCGGTGAGGAAGACGGCGAAGAACAGCAGCGACGCGGCCACGTAGTAGGCCACGTCCCAGCCGAGCGAGTCGCTGTGCCACAGGGCGTGCAGACCGTAGGAGGTGTCCGACTGGATATGGGCCAGACCGAGGATCACCGCGAGGACGACATAGAGGAGCACGTCCTCGACGACGGCGACCGTGAGCACCGTACGGGCGAAGAGGCTGCCCATGATGCCGAGGTCGATCATGATCCGGGAGATGACCGGGATGCTGGTCACCGCGATGGCCAGGCCCAGGACCAGGGAAATGCTCAGACCGGATCCGTGCGGGCCGGCGAGATCGCCTGGGTCGTCCATCACCTGGGCGATGGCAAGGCCCGCCGCGAACGGGATCACCAGCCCGGCGACGGTGGTGAACAGGACGGTCCTGCGCTCGGTGGCCAGACTGCCCTGACGCATCTCCAGTCCGGCCAGAAAGACCATCAGGATCGTGCCGAGCTGGTAGACCGCGCCCAGCACATGGGCGGTGGGGCTGCCGGACGGTGCCAGCCAGTCGCTCACCGAGGGGGCGACCAGTCCCAGGGCGCTCCCCCCGAGCAGCAGCCCGCCCACGATCTCGCCGATCACCGGGGGCTGACGCAACCGCGCGAAGAGATACCCGCCGAGATGCGCCGCCACCAGGAAGACGGTCAGCACGATCAGAATCCTGGCCACCTCTGGCACCGACAGGGACATGAGCACGCCTCCGGCTCAACTAGGGCACGAATCGCGGGCACGAATCGCGGGCGAGAACGGTTCGCGTACGGGAGGCGTGGGAGGCCCACTCCACCTAAGGGGTACGTAAAGCAAGAAAAGGTGCATTTCGTGGGTGCGTGCAAGTTGTGTGCGGCCATCGAGGCGTAAGGGGACATCGACGAGTGCGTGGCCGCAGGTGCGAGATATGCCCTGGCGATACCTGTCCGATTCGCGCGCCTTCGCCGGTGTGCCCTATGGGCGTGTCGGGGGTTGGTACTGGTGGGCTCGCCTATTCAACTGTCGCCAGTTCCGCCTGGGGCCCAGCCTGCTGGTGACCGTACGTGGTCCTCGGCGTAGCGACTCCAGTCTTCTCCGACCTCGGATGCGAGGCGGGTCGCGATGACGTCGTGGTAGCCGAGGGCGTCGACGACGACGGGGCGGGCATCTCCAGGACCCACTGTGGCGGATCGCTCCGGTCCGGGCGGCGGCTGTGGGGACGCCGAGGTCGTTGAGCTGACCGGAGAGGGCAGCCGTTCTTCACGGTGGCGTCGGCGAGGGCGAGGCCGACATCGACGCCGCGGGCTCAACGAGTCACCCCGACAGGTCGCGACACCTGGTTGCGGCACTAACCTGCGGTGGTGACCGGAACCGAGCTGGATGAGTTGATCGTTGCCGACGGCGCGGCGCTGCGCGCGTGGCTGCTGGACAACCACACCGCCTCTCCTGGCGTGTGGCTCGCCCTGACTAGGAAGGGCGGCACCGTTACCACGCTGACCTGGCAGCAGGCGGTCGACGAGGCACTGTGCTTCGGCTGGATCGACGGGCAGGCCCGCAAGCGCGACGAGGAGAGCTCCTGGCGGCGGTACACCCCGCGCCGGCCCCGCAGCGTCTGGTCCCAGCGCAACGTCGCCAACGTGGCCCGGTTGGAGGCGGCCGGCCTGATGCAGCCCGCCGGCCGCGCCGCGGTCGACGCCGCGAAGGCCGACGGGCGGTGGACGGCCGCCTATGCGCCGTCATCGGAAGCGGAGGTGCCGGCCGACCTGCGCGTCGCGATCGCCGCCGACCCAGCGGCGCAGGCGATGTTCGAGGTACTCACCAAGACCAACCGCTTCGCCCTCATCAGCCGGGTCAATGCCGTCAAGCGGGCCGAGACGCGCACCCGGAAGATCGCCGAGTGCGTGGCGATGCTGGTCCGGCACGAGACGATCCACCCGCAGAGAGCCAGGCCAGCGGACCCGCCGGCGTCGTGACCGGGCTCCTGCCGGAACGGACAAACCCAGCCTATTGAGCGGAACTGTTCTCGAAGCCCTGCCTCGTCCGCTTCAAGACGGGTGAAGGTCTCCGCTGGTGCGCGGCTGGCCGTATCGTTCGACGAGGGCGTTGCCGATCGAGGCCAGGTGGTCTCGGACCCCCGGAGGGCCGGTCACCTCGACCCATTCGACCAGCCCGGAGAGCTCGCCGGCGAGGATGTACTCATTGGGGCCGCGGATCACGACCTCGATGCGGCCATCGGACGTGGAACCTCCCACGTCGAGCCGGTCGCCGAGCGCCATCCGGAGTATGCCTATCCCGTCGGGTGTGCATACCGCCTGGACCTCCAGCGGCGTTCGTTTGCGATCGACCTCTTTGGCGATCTCATTCCAGCTCTCGGCAAGGTCGAAGTCCCCGGGTCGGTGCACAGGGTCGCCGGTCGGGTCGGCGGACGACACGCGGTCGATCCGGAAGATCCGTCGGCCGGTCTCGGTGTTGGAGACGAGATACCACACAGGACCTTTGGCGACGATGCCCAGCGGGTGGACGGTTCTCCGGGTCTCGATGCCTTTGCTGTCGACGTAGCCGAGCGACACCTGGACGCCGCTGATCACCGCGTCCTGGAGTTCGTCGAGGAAGCGAGGCGGCCGGTGCTCGATCCGGCTCACCCCCCATCGCTGCGGGTCTACGACCAGCGACGCCGCCGCTGCCTCGGCCTGCACCTGGAAGGGCTTCGGTAGAGCATGGACGAGCTTGCGCAGAGCTGCTTTCATCGCCGGCGTCGCATCCGAGGCCGGATCGACAGTCAGGAACAGGGCGCGTGCCTCACCGGCGGTCAACCCGGACAGGTCGGTACGAGCGCCGCCCACGAGACGCCGGCCGCCGCCTCGGCCCTGCACGGAGTACACGGGCACCCCGGCCATGGCCAGGGCGTCGAGGTCACGGCGGGCGGTGCGCTCGGAGACGTCCAGCTCTCGGCAACTCATCCCGCCCGACCGAGGTGACGGACTACGACATCGAACACCTGACGGGTGACCTCGTCGCGCTCCTGGACCACTATGGCTACGAGGACGCCAATTGCTCTTTGGCGGCCCGCCACCGTAGGGGCTACAGCTTGTGCAGGGCGAGCCTGACGAGTGTGACCGGTAGGGAGTCGTCTCCAAGTCCAGTCAGATGTCCGAGTTGGACTGGGTTTGCTTGCCGAGGGCCAATGTGATGGCGTTCACCTTGTGTTTGGTTCGGGAGTCGGGAACCTCCGTCGTGCCGACGGGACCGGGCAGGCCTCCGGGGAGGAGTACGTGGACGTGTCGCCGGGTCCACATGCGGGCGAGTTTTACGTCAGCAGCGTCATGTCGCTGAAGACCGCATGGGATTGGACCTGCTGGCCAGCAGCCGGGCCAACTTCGCAAACGGTCGGCAGATCTATGCGGCCCGGCAGGCCAAGGAACTCCTGCGCGACCTCCTCCACCTGGCCGTCAACCTCACCCCCGACCGCTCCACGGTCTCCGCCGCCCGCCACCGCTTCCTCGCCCACGTCGCCGACCACGCCCACCTGCCCGAACTCGTCACCCTCGCCGAGACCGTCGAGCAGTGGTGGGACGGCATCGAGACCTACCTGACCACCGGCATCACCAACGCCACCTCCGAAGGCAACAACCGCCTCATCAAGCTCGAAGCACGCAACGCCTTCGGCCTCAGAAACCGAGAGAACCAGCGTCTGCGCTCACGCTGTGCGACCACTCGACGGAGCCGACGAGAGGCGTACATACTCCGCCCAGTCTTTATCGGGTGGCTCCTGAGGCGGCTGCCTTGGCGCCGGGCGGAGGGTTGCGGCGTCGCCCGGGCTGCTCGGTGAGGAGCTGGCCGCCCGAGCTGGGATCAGCATCGTCTACTACGCACGCTTGACCTCGACCGCTACCGCCCTCCTGTGCCAGTCAGAGCTCCCCGGCGATGACGCCTTCCCGGAAGGCGGTCCACTCCGAGGCGGTGAAGCGCAGGGGTTCGCGTTCGGGGTTCTTGGAATCCCGGATGGCCCTTGCGCCGCCTGGGAGTTCGGCGACCTCGACGCAGTCGTGCTCCGCGCCGCTGGCGGATGCCTTCCGCCATATCGCCCCGGTGAGGTCGCATGCGTACAGCTCAGCCTTGGAGTCGTTCACTTCCGGTGGCCCTCTTCCAACTCGGCGATCCTCGCGAGCGAGTCCTCCACGGGAAGCGCCGCCGCACGGATGCGTTCGAAGGCTCTGGCGAAGGGCGTCGCGTCGTCGCCCTCAACGTACGTCGCACCGCTGAGGTTTTCCAAGAGCACCACTGAAGGCATGGGTTGAGGGAACCCCGTGAGCGTGAAACCGCCCACCACGCCGGGGTGCGGCGTGGAGTCCAGCGGCATCAGCTGCACGGTGACGTTCGGCATCTCGGAAACGTCAAGCAGCCGCCGGAGTTGCTCACGCATGGTTGTGGGACGCACGGCAAAGCGCTGGTGCAGTGCTGCCTCGTGGATGATGGCCCACAGCTCCGGAGCCGTACCCGGACGGGAGAGCACGGACTGACGGGCCATCCGAACCTCGGTCAGGGCGGCCACCTCTTCCGGCGTGCGCGACGTCGTCACGCCTCCGATCGTCTCTCGCGCGTATGCGGCCGTCTGCAACAGGCCGGGGACGATCAGTGGGGACCACGCGCAGATCGTCTCGGCGTCTGTTTCGAGGGAGATGTAGTCGGCGTAGGTGGGCGAGACGATTGCGCTGTACGTCTGCCACCAGCCCTTTTTCCCCGCGTCTCGTGCCAGGGCACCCAGAGCGTCCCTTACCCGGGTGTCCTCCACGCCGTAGACCGTCAGCAGGGCATCCACGTCTGCGGGCCTGATCGACTGGGTTGCACCCTCGATCTTGGAGAGCTTCGGTCCCTTCCAGCCCATGGCGCCGGCAGCGGAATCGAGCGTCATCCCTGCTTCGTTGCGAAGGCGCCGCAGGCTCGCGCCCAGTCGACGGCGGCGAACGGTCGGTACGAGTGGTGAGTTGGGCATGTCGGGAGTCTGCCAACGCGTTCGCGTAGATCGCACACCATCGCGAGAAAATCACTCCTTCAGGGTGGAAATTTTCTACCTGAGGGAGAAAGGGGCGGGTGGTGGCTGAAGCTGGGGCAGCTCCAACCGACCGTCAAGGAGAGCAAACGCCATGCGTCCCAATCCACTCACGCCTCTCACCCCGCTCCCTATGCTCCTCGACACCACCGCAGTCACCCAGCCCGTCATTCAAGCCACCCTTGGCTTCTACCTCCGGCCCCGCCCCCACGGCTTTGCGGCATATCTCTGTGCTTCACCAGAGAATCTGTGTGCCGTCCGGCAACTGGCACGCGCCGAACTGCTGGCGCGGGGCGTCGAGGCCGACGTCATTGATTCCGTACAGCTCGTTCTCTCTGAGCTGGTGGGCAACTCGGTGCGGGCCTACGGCGACTACGTACCGCTTGTGGTCGAGGTGTACGTCACGTCGCACGGCGTCGCGGTGAACGTCCATGACCCGGACTCGGATGCCCTGCCCAGGCGCCGGGCGACGCCGCTCGACAGCGCGGAGGCCGAGACCGGACGCGGGCTCGGGTTGGTAGACCTGCTCGCGCCGGGGTGGCACGTGCGGAAGTCGACGATCGGGAAGCAGGTGTGCTGTCAGGTGACTGCCGTGCCGGTGTCGGACTGACGCGCTGGCGCCCGTGCACGAGGCCAACGGCGGCTTGATCCCCCTGGACAGCGTCGTGTGCGGAGTGAGGCACGAAAGTGACCGATAGTGTCCACCGGGATCGGTTCACCCTCCGGCTCCTCGCGCAACCTCCGCAGCACCACCCCGCACCGCCGCGCGTACGCATGCTGGAACCCCCGCGTCGCGGCATCGCCCCGCGGGCGTACCACTTGGCCGGGCGGCTGAACGCCGTGATCGTGAGCCGGACCGTGCCGTCGCCCGTGCGGGCGAGGACGAAGGACTCCTCGCCGGACTCGGGGTGGCCCGGGGAGGGTGCCGTAGGCCCAGCCCTTGCGGCGGGGTTCGTCGACGTACTGGACGTCGTACGCGTACGCGGGGGCGGGCCAGCGCAAGACGGAGACGCGGCACGGGGGCGTCGGGTGATGCGACGAAGTCGCTCCCGTGGCCGCCGTGCCGCTGTCCCCGCTGTCGGACAGGAGACGGCCTCGCGCCCCGCTGACCAGCCCGGCGACTGGCCGCCCCTCCCCGCCCCAGGGTGGGGAGGGGCGGCCCTGGCATTGATGCTGTACGGCACGCGCGTTCGGGGCCTCGCTCGTAGCAGCGGAGCCTGGTGTCGGCAGGTACGAGCGCCCGTATGCTGGCCGTGTACCGCCTGTCGAGGTCGCACCGAGACTGCCGGTCGGACGAGGAGGTGAGAGGGAATGAGCGTTGCCATCGACCACACCGGGCCCTGGACCGTTGCCGACGTCCTGGCCCTGCCCGAAGACCGTACGATCCGCTACGAACTGCTGGGGGAGTCCCTGCTGATGTCCCCCGCTCCCGGCGTCCGCCATCAGCGCGCCTCGTTCCGCCTCCACCTGGCCCTGGACGCGGCCGCCCGCGCCGTCGGCGCTCCCGTGGAGATCCTCGAAGGCGTCAACGTCGTCCTGCCGTCCGGGCTGGTCGTGCCCGATATGGTCGTGGCCGATGCCGGCGCGACCGCCGATGACCCTGTCACCCTCGACATCGAAGCGGTCCAGCTCGTCGTCGAACTCGTCTCTCCCGGCAACAGCACCATGGACCGCAAGGTCAAGCCCATGCTGTACGCGGAGGCTGCCATCCCGCACTTCTGGCGACTCGAATTCGACCCCGCCCCCATGCTCGTCATCTACGAACTGCAGAGCGGTCGCTACGTAGAGCGGACCACGGCTCTCGCGGGCACGACCACCCACCTGGACGCCCCGTTCCCGCTCGCAATCGATCCAGCCGGACTCTCCCGGCAGTAGGTGCCGCCTGATGGCAACGCTGACGGCAACCCGACCGGTCAACGGCGGACACCGGCGGACTTCCACGGACTCGCCGAACGGCGCTGAGCTGCGAAAAGGCAGGTGAGAAGGGCCCGCCAGCACACGTACCACGTGCTGGCGGGGGCCACGCCGGAGCACACTTGCGCCGCGCGCCGGTAGCGGCACCGCTGCGTTGCCCAAGCGGCGTCCGCTCAGGCCGCTGATTCCTCGCACAACCTCCGCAACACCACCCCGCACCGCCGCGCATACGCATGCTGGAACCCCCGTGTCGCGGCGCCGCCCGCGCGGGCGTACCACTTCGCCGGGCGGCTGAAGCCCGTGATCGTGAGCCAGACCGTGCCGTCGCCCGTGCGGGCGAGGACGAAGGACTCCTCGCCGGACTCGGGGTGGCCGGGGAGGGTGCCGTAGGCCCAGCCCTTGCGGCGGGGTTCGTCGACCGTCCACACCACGCGGCACGGGGCCTTGATCACGCCGCCCAGGGTGACGGTCACGTCGACGCCCGGCGCCGCCTCCTGGGCCTCCGTCGTGATGCCCACGCCCACCGCCCTGTGCAGTTCCCAGGTGAGGAGCGCGCGGACGGCACGGGTGAAGACGTCCGTGCCCTCGCCGATGCGGGTCCTGACGTCCAGGGGCCTGAAGCCGGGCGGGCAGTGGCCGGTGAGGGTCGCGCCCACGTCCTCGTAGGTGTAGGGACCGGGGGCAAAGGGGTGGTCCATGGAGGGCATGGGGCCAAAGCCTAAGGCGGTACCCGGAGTCGCCTTCTCTCCGGGTACCGCCCGATACTCTCAGCTACGCGGAGGTCACGCCGTGACGTTCACCGCCGCCCACGTCGCGTTGACCGCGTTGTACTCCGTGCTGCCGGAGCCGTACAGGTCGCGCGCCGCGTTCAGGGTCGCCGTGCGGGCGCCCTTGTAGTTCGTGGTCGACGTCATGTACGTGGTCAGGGCCTTGTACCAGATCTGGACCGCCTTGTCGCGGCCGATGCCCGTGATCGTCGCGCCGTTGGACGTCGGGGAGTTGTACGCGACCCCGTTGATCGTCTTCGCGCCGCTGCCCTCCGAGAGGAGGTAGAAGAAGTGGTTCGCCGGGCCGGAGGAGTAGTGGACGTCCAGGCCGCCCAGCGACGACGACCAGTAGTTCGCCGACGAGCCGTCCTTGCTCGGCTGGTCCATGTAGCGCAGCGGGGTGCCGTTGCCGCGGATGTCGACCTTCTCGCCGATGAGGTAGTCGCCCGGGTCCTTGGAGTTCGCGGCGTAGAACTCCACCGCCGTGCCGAGGATGTCCGACGTGGCCTCGTTGAGGCCGCCCGACTCGCCCGAGTAGTTGAGCCCGGCCGTGTTCGACGTCAGGCCGTGGGTCATCTCGTGGCCCGCCACGTCCAGGGAGGTCAGCGGCTTCACGTTGCCCGCGCCGTCGCCGTACGTCATGCAGAAGCAGCTGTCGGACCAGAAGGCGTTGACGTACGCGTTGCCGTAGTGGACGCGGGAGTAGGCGGCGACGCCGTTGTTCCGGATGCCGTTGCGGCCCAGGACGTTCTTGTAGAAGTCCCAGGTGACCTGGGCGCCGTAGTGGGCGTCCACGGCCGCGTTCTGGTCGGTCGAGGAGCTGGACGCCGTGCCGGTGCCCCACTTGTCGTCCGCGTCAGTGAAGAGCGTGCCCGCCGAGGAGGACGTGGCGCGGGCCTTGTTGTACGTCTTGTGGGCGCCGCGCGTGGAGTCGTTGAGCTGGTACGTCGAGCCCGACAGCGTGGTGCCGATCGTCACCGAGCCGTTGTACTGGCTGTTGCCGGTACCGGTCTGGATGGCCTCCCACTCGTACAGCTTCTCGCCGGTGGTGGCGTCCGTGATGACGTGCAGTTCCTGCGGGGTGCCGTCGTGCTGGAAGCCGCCGACGACCGTCTCGTACGCGAGCGCCGGCTTGCCGTTCGCGGCCCAGACGACCTTGCGCGGGGCCTTGTCGGCGGCGGACTTGGTGGAGCCCTCCGCTTTGGCGGCCTTCAGGGCCTGCTTCTCGGCCGTGGCCTTGGTGACGTCCGCGGTGAGGTCGGCGACCTTGATGGCGGCCTTGGTCGCTCTGGTGACGCCCTCCGCCTTGCCGGACTTCGACTCGTGGATCACCAGGTCGCCGCCGAGGACCGGGAGTCCGCCGTACGTGCGCTCGTAGCGCGTGTGGATCGTGCCGTCGGCGTCCTTGATGACGTCGCGGACGACGAGTTCCTCCTTGGCGCCCAGGCCTATCTCGTCCGCGGTCTCGGCCGCGGAGGCGTCCGCCTTCTTGATCAGGGCGGTGCGGGCGGCGGGCGTCAGGGTGACCGGGAGCGCGGAGGCCTTGGCCTTGGAGGACGACTCGGACTGCGCGGTGGCGCCGGTGGTCGTACCGGCGGTGATGAGGGCTCCGGCGGCGACGGCGGTCGCGATGGCCAGAGTGGTGCGCTTGTGACGCGCGTAGAAGGGGGTCACACGAGCTCCTTGCGTGGGGGTGCCGGGCAGCGTGGAGCAACTGCCCGGGTTGGTTGTGAAGTTGGTGCTGGTGCGGCGGTTGGGGGAAGAGTGACATCGAGGACGCGTACATGTCAGGACCCCACGGTGATGTTGGCCGAAAAATGGCGGCCGGATGAATGTTGCGGGAATGTGAACACGTGTCAGCGCGAACGGATCTCGGTAAAGCGCTGTTCAAGGCGGTCCTCGTGAAACGCAAAACCGCGGCGCGCACAAGCCGCGCAACACGGAACTGTCCGAGCCAAAGAGGGCGCCGCCCCGGCGGTTGACCCACCGGGACGGCGCCCCTGTCTCACGGATGCCCGGCGGGACGACGGCCCGCGAGGGCTTCTACGGGAACGTCAGGCTCCAGCCATTGATACGGCCCGTGTCCTGCGCCGCCTGGTCCTGGACCCTCAGCTGCCAGGTCCCGTTGGCGACCTCGGAGGAGGCGTTGACCGTGTACGTCTCGTTCACGTTGTCCGCCGAGTCCGAGGAGCTGAAGTTCTTCAGGCGGTACGCCGTGCCGTCCGGGGCCACCAGGTCGATGACGAGGTCACCGCGCCAGGTGTGCGTGATGTCCACCGCGACCGCGAGGTTCGACGGCGCGTTGCCGGTGCGGCCGGTGACGGCGATGGACGAGGTGACCGCCGCGCCGTTGTCCGGGATCGACACGTCGGTCGTGTTCTCGAACGTCGTACCGCCACCGCCACCGCCACCGCCGGGCCGCGTGCCGACGTTGACGCCCGCCCACGCGTTCTGCACGGCCGTGTACTCGGCGCTCGTGGTGCCGTACAGCTCACCCGCCGCCGCGAGGGTGCCGGTGCGGGCGCCCGCGTAGTTGGTGGTCGAGGTGAACTTCGTGGTGAGCGCGCGGAACCAGATCTTCTCCGCCTTGTCACGGCCGATGCCGGTCACCGGAAGCCCGTCCGAGGTGGGCGAGTTGTAGGTGACGCCGTTGATCGTCTTGGAGCCGCTGCCCTCGGAGAGGAGGTAGAAGAAGTGGTTCGCGGGACCCGACGAGTAGTGCACGTCGATCGAGCCGATGCCCGAGTACCAGGCGTCGCGCGACGAGCCGTCCCTGCTCGGCTGGTCCATGTAGCGCAGCGGTGTGCCGTCGCCGTTGATGTTGATCTCCTCGCCGATGAGGTAGTCACCGACGTCGGAGGAGTTGGCCGCGTAGAACTCGACCGTGGAGCCGAAGATGTCCGAGGTCGCCTCGTTCAGACCGCCGGACTCACCGCTGTAGTTGAGGCCCGCGGTGTTCGACGTCAGACCGTGCGTCATCTCGTGCGCGGCCACGTCGATCGAGGTCAGCGGGTTGGTGTTGCCCGAGCCGTCCCCGTACGTCATGCAGAAGCAGCTGTCGGACCAGAACGCGTTGACGTAGTTGTTGCCGTAGTGCACGCGGGAGTAGGCGCCCACGCCGTCACCGCGGATACCGCTGCGGCCGTGCACGTTCTTGTAGTAGTCCCAGGTCAGCGCGGCACCGTAGTGCGCGTCGGCCGCGGCCGACTCCAGGTTGGACGGGCTGCCGTTGCCCCACACGTCGTCGGAGCCCGAGAAGAGGGTGCCGGTGCCGGAGGTGCCGCGGTTCAGGTTGTACGTCCTGTGGTTGCCGCGCGCGCCGTCGGTGAGGTTGTACGCCGACCCGGACTGCGTGGTGGTGAGGTTGACCGTGCCGGAGTACACGGTGTTGCCGGTGCCGGTCTCGATCGCCTCCCACTCGTAGAGCTTCTTGCCGGTGGTGGCGTCCGTGATGACGTGCAGTTCCTGCGGGGTGCCGTCGTGCTGGAAGCCGCCGACGACCGTCTCGTACGCGAGGACCGGCTTGCCGCTCGCCGCCCAGATCACCTTGCGGGGTTCGCGGTTGACCTCGGGGCTCTTGGCCTTCTCCGCCCTGGCGGCGCCGAGCGCCTGCTTCTCGGCCTTCGCGGTGGGCAGCGCGGCCTTCGTGGACGCCACCTTCACCGCGGCCCGCGTGGCCTTGACGACGCCCTCGGTCTTCCCGGACTCGGCCGTCTCGACGACCAGGTCCCCGCCGAGGACCGGGAGGCCGTCGTACGTGCGCTCGTACCGGGTGTGGACCGTGCCGTCGCGGTCCTTGAGCACGTCACGGACGACGAGCTTCTCCTTGGCGCCGAGGCCCAGTTCCCCGGCGGTCTCCGCCTTGGTGGCGTTGGCCTCGCGTATCAGCTCGGCGCGCTGGGCGGGGGAGAGTCTGACGGACTCGGTGCCCTTGGCCGCGGCCGACGGTGCCTTCTCCGGGGCTGCGGTGGCGGCACCGGTCTGCACGGCCGCGGCCAGCAGGGCGGTGACGGCGACGAGCGCGCCGGCGGCAGCGCGTCGCTTCATGGCGTGGGAACGGTGCGTGGTGTGGGAGGTGCGTCTGTGGGACTGGCGTCTCAACACTGACTCCTTCTGCGCGGCCGCGGATTTCGCGGCCAGGGAAGACCGGACGGTGGGTGACCGTCCGGGCAGAGCACGGTGGAACGCGGAACCAGGTGCAACAGATGCGCTGCGGCACACGCTGCGGCGGCACTTGTGGGATTGCTGTGACGCAGCCGTGGGAAGAGTGGCAGAAAATCGCAGCTTCTGTCAGGGGCGCGTCAATGATTTGGCCGGAAGGAGTCCGTTTTCCGGTGGTTCGTGTTCGACATGCGGGAGCGGAGGCCCTGTCAGCCGGCTGCCGGCTGGTCCCCGTGCCACGACCGCCACAGCGCCGCATACGCCCCGTCGGCCGCCACCAGGGCCTCGTGGGTGCCCAGTTCGGTCAGCCGGCCGTCCTCCATCACGGCCACCCGGTCCGCGTCGTGCGCGGTGTGCAGCCGGTGGGCGATCGCGATGACGGTCCGCCCTTCGAGTACGGCGGCCAGCGCGCGCTCCGTGTGACGCGCTGTCGTCGGGTCAAGGAGCGCGGTGGCCTCGTCCAGGATCACCGTGTGCGGGTCGGCCAGCACCACCCGGGCCAGGGCGAGTTGCTGCGCCTGCGAGCCGTTCGTGCCGTAGCCGTCCGTGCCGTAGCCGTCCGTACCGTGACCGGGCGCGGCGTGACCGGGCGCGGCGTGGCCCCGCGGGCCCAGCTCGGTGTCGAGGCCGTCCGGCAGTTCGCGCGCCCAGCCGCCGGCGCCGACCGCGTCCAGGGCCGCCCACAACTCCGCGTCCGTGGCGGCCGGTTCGGCGATCAGCAGGTTGTCGCGGACCGTGCCCAGGAACACATGGTGCTCCTGGGTGACGAGGACGACCTGGCGCCGGAGCTGCTCGGGACCGAGGTCGACGACGGGCACCCCGCCCACCGTCACCGTGCCCGAGGCCGGCGCGTCGACGCCGGCGAGGAGCCGGCACAGCGTGGTCTTGCCGGCGCCGGAGGGCCCGACGACGGCCAGCCGCTCCCCGGGCCGCACGGTCAGGTCGACCCCGCGCAGCACCTCGCCGCCCCGGTCGTAGGCGTACCGCACCCCCGTCACGTCGATCCGGTCGTCAGCCGGGGCCGGCGCCTCGGCCATGACCGCCTGCGGGGCTCGGGCCAGGCCCTCCACGCGGGCGAACGAGGCGCCGCTGCTCTGCAGTTGCTCGACCCGCATGAGGATCTCGTCGAGCGGCCCGCTGAGCTGCTGCAGATACAGCGCGGCCGCCACCACCGAACCCAGGCTCATCTCGCCCCGCGCGTGCAGCGCACCGCCGAGCAGCAGGACCACCGCGATCGGGACGAGGTACGAGACCTCCACCGCGGGGAAGAACACGGTGCGCAGGAACAGCGTGTACAGCCGGGCGCGCCGGGACGTCTCCAGCGCGTCCCGGCCGGCGGCCACCCGCCGCCTCTCCAGCCGCAGCGCCTCCACCGTGCGGGCGCCGGAAGCGGTCGCCGCGACGATCTCGGCGACCTCCGACGTGGCCGCGCCCTCGGTGAGATAGCCGTCACGCGCCCGGCGCAGATACCAGCGCAGCCCGCACCAGATGCCGACCAGGCCGAGCAGCCCGCACACGCCGAGCAGCGGGTCCAGCGCGAAGACGGCACCGAACAGGAACAGCGCCTGCACGCTGTTGATCAGCAGACCGGGGCCGGCGTCGCGCAGCGTGGTGCCCACAGTGGCCACGTCGGCCGTACCCCGCGTGGTCAGATCGCCGGTGCCGGCCCGCTCCACCACCGACGCGGGCAGCGCCAGCGCCCGGTCGACGAACTCCTCGCGCACCCGCGCCAGCGTCCGCTCCCCGAACCGGTGCCCCACGAACCGGGCCCACCGCGCCAGCAGCAACTGCGCCAGCGCACACAGCAGGATGGCGAGCGCCAGCCGGTCCACGGCGCCTGCCCCGCCTCCGCCCCGGACCTCGTCGATGATCCGGCCGAGCAGCCACGGCCCGGCCAGACCGGCAGCCGCGGCCAGCGCGTTCAGGGCCAGGACGGCGGCGAAGGCCCGCCCGTCGGCCCGGACCAGCCGCACGGTGGCCCGCCGTACGTCGGCCGGTTCGGCGACGGGCAGATGACCGGAGGAACCCATGGCCGATCCACCTGCCTCCGAAGAACTCGCGGTCACCGTACGGCCCCCTCGGCGGCGGACTCGTCGGACTCCTCCGCGTCCCGGGCCACCAGCGCCCGGTACCCGGGCTGCCCGTCGAGCAGTTCGCGATGGGTGCCGGTGGCGGCGGCCTTGCCGTCGACCAGGAAGTACACGCTGTCCGCGCGGTCGAGCACCAGCGGGGAGGTGGTCGTGACGACGGTCGTACGGCCCTCGCGCGCGGCGTGCAGCCGCTCCGCGACGCGTGCCTCGGTGTGGGCGTCGAGCGCCGAGGTGGGCTCGACGGCGAGCAGCACCTCGGGGTCGGCCAGCAGCGCCCGGACCAGCCGTACGCGCTGCCGCTGACCGCCGGAGAGATTGCGGCCCTGGGCGTCGATCGCCGAGTCGAGCCCGTTCGGCAGCCCCTGCACGATGTCGTCGGCCACGGCCGTGTGCACGGCCCGCGCGACGGCCGCCGCGTCCCGGCCGTCCGGCCCCGCCAGGCCGCCCAGGGCCTGTTGCGGAAGTCCCTCCCCCACTGCCTCGGGGGCGTGGGAGGTGCCCCCAGCCCCGCGACGCCCGGCACGCGCTCCCCCAAGCTCTTCGAGCAGGGGGGACCCCAGCTGCGTCGTCGGGATCGCCCGCGTACGCCCAGTACGCGGGCGGCCCTCCGCCTTGCGATCGCACGCTCCGGACGCCGCGGGGCCCGCCCCACGGGCGGACGACGGGACTTCCGCAACAGGCCCCAGCACCTCGCGCAGCGTGCCCGCGAACAGGTCGGCCTCGTGGTCGGCGACCAGGATCCGCTCCCGGACCTGCGGCAACGCGATCTCGTCGAGACGCACCCCGCCCCAGGTCACCGCCGACGGGGTGTACCGGCCGAGCCGGTCGACCACGGTCAGGGCGTCGGCGGGGCGGGCGCCGACCAGGGCGGTCAGCCGGCCCGGCAGCACCCTGACCCCCGACTCCGGATCGTGCAGCACCGCGGGCTCCGCGGGCGCGTCCCTCCTGCCGTGGTCCGGCACGGGCTCCAGCTCCAGGAACCGTATGACGCGCCGCGCCGCCACCAGACCGCGGCTGACCTCGTAGCAGAACTGCACGAAGTAGGCCACCGGCCGCACCAGGACGGTGACATAGCCGTACACCGACACCAACTCGCCCACGGTGAGGGCTCCCTGGGCCGCGAGCCGGGCCGCCAGCCAGGTCACGACGGCGAGGAACAGTGTCGGCAGCCCCACCCCGAGCGCCTGGACCCAGCTGGTCACCGCCCCGACCCGGTATCCCTGCGCGCGCAGCCGCTGCGAGTCCCGGTGGAAGGCGTCGGCGAACAGCCCCTTGCCACCGAGGCCGTTGAGGACCCGAAGGCCGCCCGCGAGGTCGGCGATCCGCGCGGTCAGCACGCCCTGCCGTTCGCGGTACTCCGTCTCCGTACCCTGCAACCTGCCCAGCAGCGGCCCCACGAGCGCGCCGACCAGCGGCATGCCGAGCAGCACCACCGCGGCGATCGGCAGCGAGACGGACATCAGCAGCCCGGCGACCACGAGATAGGCGGCGAGCGCGCCGACCCCGGGCCCGATGACGGTCAGGGAGTTGCTGATCGTGTTGACGTCGCCCACCCCGATGGTGACGACCTCCCCGGCTCCGACCCGGCGCGACAGCACGCCGCCCAGCCGGACCGCCTGTCCGAGGACGACCTTGACCGTGCGGAAGTTGGCGTCCATGCGCACCCGGGTCATCGTGCGGTGCCGCATGATGCTCAGCCAGGCGTTGAACGCCCCCACCGCGAACAGCGCCGTCGTCCAGCCGGCCAGCGCCGGGTAGTCACCGGGCTCCAGCCCGTCGTCGATGGCGCGGGACATCAGATACGGCGTCGCCGCCAGCAGCGCCATCCAGACGCACGAGATCACCGACCCGGCGAGCGACCGGCCCGGCTGCCGCATGACCAGCCACCACAGGTACCGGCCCCCGCTGCGACAGTCGGGTGTGCCGGGGTCCTCGTAAGCGTCGACCACGCACGGCTCCTTCCTTCGGTTCACTCGCCCTGCCGGTCACGCCAGGCTGTCCCGCCACGCCCGGTGCAGGTCCGCGAACCGGCCCGTGCCCGCGACGAGTTCGTCCGGGGTGCCGTCCTCGACGATCCGGCCGTGCTCCATGACGAGCACCCGGTCCGCGATCTCGACGGTCGACAGCCGGTGGGCGATCACCACGGCCGTACGGCCCTTGAGCACCGTCGCCATCGCGCGCTGGACGGCCCGCTCGCCGGGGATGTCCAGCGAACTGGTCGCCTCGTCGAGGATCAGCACCGCCGGATCGGCGAGCAACGCCCGTGCGAACGCCACCAGTTGACGCTGCCCGGCCGAGATACGGCCACCGCGCTTGCGTACGTCGGTGTCGTAGCCGTCGGGCAGGGCGCTGACGAAGTCGTGGGCGCCGATCGCCTTCGCCGCCTGCTCGATCTCCTCGCGGGTGGCGTCCGGGCGGCCGATCGCGATGTTCTCCGCGACCGTGCCGGAGAACAGGAACGCCTCCTGGGTGACCATGACCACCCCGCGCCGCAGCTCGGGCACGGCGAGGTCGCGCAGATCGACCCCGTCGAGGAGGACGCGGCCCTCGGAGGGGTCGTAGAAGCGGGCGAGCAGCTTGGCCAGGGTGGACTTCCCGGCGCCGGTCGAACCGACGACCGCGACCGTCTGGCCGGCCGGCAGCGTGAGGTCGAAACGGGGGAGCACCTCGCCGCCGGTGCGGTACGCGAAGCGCACCCCCTCGAAGACGACCTCGCGGCCCGGGTGCTCCGACTCCAGGGCCGGGAGCTCCCTGGGAGCCGAGGGCTCGGGCACCGACGGGACCTGGGCCAGCAGGCCCGCGATCTTCTCCAGCGAGGCCGCCGCCGACTGGTACGAGTTCAGGAACATGCCCAGCCGGTCGATCGGGTCGTACAGCCGGCGCAGATACAGCACCGCGGCCGCGAGGACGCCCAGGGCCAGCGTGCCGTCGGCGACCCGGTACGCGCCCCACAGCACGATCCCCGCGACCGCGATGTTGGCCACGACCCGTGAGCCGACCACATAGCGGGCCATCTCCAGGATCGCGTCGCCGTTCGTGCGCTCGTGGTGCCGGTTGAGCGCCGCGAACTCGGCGTCGTTGGCGGCCTCGCGGCGGAACGCGCGCACCGGTCGGATGCCGTTCATCGTCTCCACGAACTTCACGATGACGGCGGCGATCGCGGTGGAGCGCAGCCGGTAGACCCGGCCCGCGCGCCGCTGGTACAGCCGTACGAGGCCGTAGAGCGGCACGAAGGACGCCACCGCGACCGCGCCCAGGCCGAGGTCCAGCCAGAGCAGCATCGCCGAGATGTAGACGAAGGAGAGGACGACGGTGACGAGCTCCTGGAGGCCCTCGTTCAGCAGCTCGCGCAGGGACTCGACGTCCGTCGTGGAGCGGGAGATGAGCCGGCCCGAGGTGTAGCGCTCGTGGAAGTCGACGCTCAGCGCCTGCGCGTGCCGGAAGATACGGCCGCGCAGATCCAGCAGCACGTCCTGGTTGACACGGGCGGCCGCGCCGATGAACGCCCACTGGAGCACGCCGGAGGCCAGCGCGCACAGCAGATAGGCGAGGGCCACCGCGATCAGCGGGCCGTGGTCGGCGCGGCGGAACGCCGGTACGGCGCTGTCGATGGCGTACGCGACGAGCAGCGGGCCCGCCTGCACCGCCGCCTGCTGGAGCAGCAGCAGGACCGTCGTGACGGCGACGCGGGCCTTCATCGGGTCCAGCAGGGAGCGCAGCAGCGCGGCCGTCGCGCCCGGGGGCGTGGGCAGGGCGTCGCGGTCGAAGGGGTCGCCCGTGACGTTGGGCTCGGGCGCCTCCCGGCCGTCGTCGGCGGTGGTCGGCGCGGGGGATCGGGGCTTCCCCTGCTCGAGCGGAGTCGAGAGCTTGGGGGAGGGCGCCGTCATCGGTGGGCCTCCTCACGGGCGTCGGCGGGCGCTGAGAGCGCTGAAGGAGCTGTGGGCGCTGCGGGCTCCGGGGTGTTCGCGCTTTCCTCGGGTTCCGCGGTGTCCGCGCCCGACATGAGCCAGGCGTACTCGCTGTTCGTGTGCAGCAGTTCCTGGTGGGTGCCGACGGCGGCGACACGGCCTCCGGAGAGCAGGGCGACGCGGTCGGCGAGCAGCACCGTGGACGGGCGGTGCGCCACGATCAGGGCCGTGGTCTGAGCGAGGACCTGGCGCAGGGCCGCCTCGACCGCGGCCTCGGTGTGCACGTCCAGCGCGGACAGCGGGTCGTCCAGGACGAGGAAGCGGGGGCGGCCCACGACCGCCCGGGCCAGCGCGAGCCGCTGCCGCTGGCCGCCGGACAGGCTCAGGCCCTGCTCGCCGACCTGGGTGTCGGTGCCCTGGGGCAGCGCGTGCGCGAAGTCGGCCTGGGCCACGGCGAGAGCGCGGTCCAGCTCCTCCCTGCCCGCGCCGTCGCCGGCGCCCATCAGAACGTTGTCGCCGACGCCGGCGGAGAAGAGGGTGGGCTCCTCGAAGGCGACGGCGACGAGGGACCGCAGCGTTTCCCTGGGCATGGCCGCGATGTCCCGGCCGTCCAGGGTGATCCGGCCCGACGTCACCTCGTGCAGCCGGGGGACCAGGGCGGTGAGGGTGGTCTTGCCGCTGCCGGTCGCGCCGACCAGGGCCATGGACTCGCCGGGACGGATGTGGAGGTCGATGCGGTCGAGGACGGGAGGGCTGTCCTCGGGGGCGTCGGGGTAGCGGAACCGGACGTCGTGGAAGCGGAGTCCGGTGTCGCCGGAGGGGGCCGTATCGGCGGGGGTCTGCGCGACGGTGCCGGACTCCGGCTCCTCGTCCATCACCTCGAAGTACCGCTGCGTGGCGGTGGCCGCCTCCTGGGTCATCGCCAGCAGGAACCCGATCGAGTCGACGGGCCACCGTAGGGCGAGTGCCGTGGAGAGGAAGGCGACGAGCGTGCCGGCCGACAGCTCGCCGTCGGCGACCTGGATCGTGCCGAGCGCCAGGGCCGCCCCGATGGCCAGTTCGGGCAGGGTGACGATCACGGCCCAGATCGTGGCGAGGAGCCGGGCCTTGCGCAGTTCGGTCGTGCGGAGGGTCCGGGACAGGTTCCTGAAGGCCCGTGCCTGGCTGCGGTGCCGTCCGAACCCCTTGATGATCCTGATCCCGAGGACGCTCTCCTCGACGACCGTCGTCAGGTCGCCCACCTGGTCCTGGGCGAGGCGTGCCACGTCGGAGTACCGCTTCTCGAACACGACGCAGGTGATGACCACCGGGACGGCGGGGCCCAGGATCACCAGGCCGAGCGTCCAGTCCTGCATCAGCATGATGATCACGCCGATGAGGATCGTCACCCCGTTGACCAGGAGGAACGTCAGTGGGAACGCGAGGAACATGCGCAGGAGCATCAGGTCCGTGGTCCCGCGCGACAGTAACTGGCCCGAGGGCCAGCGGTCGTGGAAGGCGACCGGGAGCCGCTGGAGGTGCCGGTACAGGGCGGCGCGCATGCTCGCCTCGACACCGGCCAGTGGCCGTGCCACCAGCCACCGCCGCAGGCCGAACAGCCCCGCCTCGGCGAGGCCGAGGAGCAGCAGGTACAGCGCGCCGAGCCAGACGCCCGCGGGATCGCGGTCGGCGACCGGTCCGTCCACCATCCACTTCAGGACGAGGGGGATCAGCAGGCCCACGCACGAGGCGAGGATCGCCACGGCCGCGGCGATGGACAGGCGTGCGCGCACGGGGCGCACGAACGGCCACAGGCGCAGGAGGGTTCGTACGGTGGAGCGGTCCTTGGCGGGGGCGCGTTGTGTCGACATCATGAGCGAGCCTACGGTTCGCCACTGACACTGCCCACCGGATTTTCCCCCAGCGGGAGTACCCTGCGGGCCACACGACCAGGGTTTTCTACGCCCCCGCCGCCCCTGGTCTCAGCC
>NZ_VJZE01000123.1 GCF_009377205.1 Streptomyces phyllanthi | reverse complement strand
GTGCCGTGGTGGGCGGAAGGTTCGGTGGATGCGGGGGTGCCGTGGCCGGCCGCAGGCCCGGCGGATGCCGAGGGCTCACCGCCGCCCGCAGACCCGGTGGCCACAGGGGACTCACCGCCGCCCGCATGCCCGGAGGGCCCGACAATCCCGTGGCCGGCCGCAGGCCCGGCGGATGCCGAGGGCTCACTGTCGGCCGCAGACCCGGTGACCGCAGGGGGCACGCCGTCAGCCGCAGACCCGGAGGCCGCACGGGACTCACCGCCGCCCGCATGCCCGGAGGGCCCGACAATCCCGTGGCCGGCCGCAGGCCCGGCGGATGCCGGGGGCTCGCTGTCGGCCGCAGGCCCGGTGACCGCAGGGGGCTCGCTGTCGGCCGCAGACTCGGTGGCCGCGCGCTCGCCTGTGCCCTCGGGCCCGGTGGGCACGACAGGTCCGTGATCGGCGGCAGGCCCGGTGGAGGCGGCAGTTCCCCGGTCGCTCGGAGACTCGGTGTGCGCCGAGGACGCGCCGTCGCCCTCCGGCCCGGTGGGCGCGGGCGGGCGCCGGTCGCTCGAGGGCTCGGTGGTCGCAGGGGACTCGCCATCGCCCGCAGGCCCCATGGGCTCCGGAGTCCGGTGGTCGCTCGGAGACCCGGTGGGTGCCGAGGGCTCTCGGTCGGGCTCTTCCTCGCTGGGCGTCGGGGTGGCGTCGGCCGGGACGGTGGGGGCCGGTCGGTCGTCGGCCGGTGTCGTACCGGGGTGTGCGGGGTCGGCCGGCGGCCCCGCAGGGCGCTCGGTCGCCTTGTCGCTGCCGGACCGCGGCTGCCCGCTCCCGCCGCTCTCGTCCACGATGTCCCCTCGTTCGAAGCGTCTTCCGCGCCCGGTCCCGCCGGGCGGAAGGGTCTGTGGTCGATGCTATGCGGTCGTCGGGACTCGTTCCGCCCCGGCACCCCCTCCCGGGGTCCCGCGCCGTCGTGCGAGGCGCCCGCGCGCCGTGCGGGGCGAGTCCACCACCACCGCCGGTGCGCACCGGGGGTACGTCACTGTCAGTGGCGGGCCGTATGGTCTGGGGTCATGGAAACCAGCACCGACGGCACCCGCACCGAGGGCTCCGGCGCCGACCCGGCGGCGGACACCGGTGCCGTGGTCGCCGTGCCTCCGGCGTCGCTCTCGCCCTCCCGCGCCAGCGACTTCATGCAGTGCCCCCTCCTCTACCGGTTCCGGGTGATCGACAAGCTCCCCGAGAAGCCGAGCGAGGCGGCCACGCGCGGCACTCTGGTGCACGCGGTGCTGGAGCGGCTCTTCGACGCGCCCGCGACCGAGCGCACGGCACCGCGCGCCAAGGCGCTGATCCCCGGCCAGTGGGACCGGCTGCGCGAGACGCGGCCGGAGGTGGTGGACCTGTTCGCGGATGACCCCGAGGGCGAGCGGCTGTCCCGCTGGCTCACGGAGGCCGAGCAGCTCGTGGAGCGCTGGTTCACCCTGGAGGACCCCACGCGGCTGGAGCCGGCCGAGCGCGAGCTGTTCGTGGAGGCCGAGCTGGACTCGGGGCTCAGACTGCGGGGCATCATCGACCGCGTCGACGTCGCGCCCACGGGCGAGGTCCGGATCGTCGACTACAAGACGGGCAAGGCTCCGAAGCCGCAGTACGCCGAGGGCGCGCTGTTCCAGATGAAGTTCTACGCCCTGGTGGTGTGGCGCCTGAAGCAGGTCGTCCCGCGCCGGCTCCAGCTGGTCTACCTCGGCAGCGGGGACGTGCTGACCTACGACCCGGTCCTCGCTGATCTGGAGCGGGTCGAGCGCAAGCTGCTCGCCCTGTGGGACGCCATCCGCACGGCCACGGAGACGGGTGTCTGGCGGCCCCGGCCGACCAGGCTGTGCGGTTGGTGCGACCACCAGGCGGTGTGTCCGGAATTCGGCGGTACTCCCCCGCCGTATCCGCTGCCGGTCAGGTCGCCCGAGTCGGGCGGCGGGGCGCAGGGCAGAATGGGCCCGGACTAGCGAAGGAGACTTACGTGGCCATCCGCGTCCTACTGGTCGACGACCAGCCGCTCTTGCGTACCGGCTTCCGGATGATCCTGGAGGCGGAGCAGGACATCGCGGTCGTCGGGGAGGCCGGTGACGGACTGCAGGCACTCGACCAGGTGCGTGCGCTCCAGCCTGATGTGGTTCTGATGGACATCCGCATGCCGCGCATGGACGGGGTGGAGGCGACCCGGCAGATCACCGGGCCCGGTCGGGACGGTCCGGCGAAGGTGCTGGTGCTGACGACGTTCGATCTCGACGAGTACGTGGTGGAGGCGCTGCGCGCCGGTGCCAGCGGTTTCCTGCTCAAGGACGCGCCGGCGAACGAGCTGGTGCAGGCGATCCGTGTGGTGGCCGCCGGTGAGGCGATGCTCGCGCCGAGCATCACGCGCCGGCTCCTCGACAAGTACGCCACGCATCTGCCGTCCGGCGACGAACCGGTGCCGGACGTCCTGCACACGCTCACCGACCGCGAGGTCGAGGTGCTGAAGCTGGTGGCCCGCGGGCTGTCGAACGCGGAGATCGCGGCGGACCTGTTCGTCAGCGAGACCACGGTCAAGACGCACGTGGGCCATGTCCTGACCAAGTTGGGGCTGCGTGACCGTGTGCAGGCCGCGGTGTACGCGTACGAGAGCGGGCTGGTGCGCCCCGGCGCGCAGCAGTAGCGGCACACTCCACCGGCCTGGGAGTACGAGACCGAGGGCGCCCTTCGACGTGAGGGGCGCCCTCGGTGTTCGTACGGTCCGCGTACCGCCGGGCGTCAGTCCTTGCTGATCTCCCAGAAGCGGAACACGGTCGAGGCGTCGAGGCAGTACTCCAGGCCGTACACGGCGTCACGGACGACCGCGTACTGCTTGGCCTGCCAGATGGGGATGACCGGGACGTCCTCGGCGACGATGTTCTGGAGCTGGGCGTACTCCTGCTCGGTCGCGGCGCGCTCGGTCTCGGCGGCGGTCTTCGGCAGCAGGGTGCCGGTGATCGTCTTGTTGGTGTAGTTGTTGCCGAGCACGTTGCCCTCGCCGAAGAACGGGCTCGTGAAGTTGTCGGGGTCCGGGTAGTCGGGCACCCAGCCCTTCACGTACACGCCGTACTTGCCCGCGGCTATGTCCTTCTCGTACTGCGCGAAGGGCACGGACTTCACGGTCGCGTCGAACAGCCCGCTGTCGTTGAGCTGCTTGGCGATCGCCTTGAACTCCTGGTCGGTGGAGGGGCCGTAGCGCGAGGGCGTCGACCAGAGGGTCAGTTCGACCTTGCCCGTGATGCCCTCGGCGCGCAGGGCCGCCTCCGCCTTTTCCTTGGACGGGCGGGCTCCGTAGGTGTCGAAGAAGGCCGTGTTGTGGCCCGTGATACCGGCCGGAATGATTGAGTACAGCGGCTGGGCCGTGCCCTGGTAGACCTCGTCGACGAGGGCCTCGCGGTCGAGGAGATAGGCGATGGCCTCGCGGACGCCGAGCTTGCCCGCCACCGGGTCGTCCATGTTGAAGACGAGGTGCTGCACCTCGGCGCCGGTGCCGTCGACGAGGTCGATGGTGCTCTGGGTGGAGCTGTCCGCCTCGATGTCAGCGATGTCACCGGCACTGAGGCCGCGGTAGGCGACATCGATGTCGTCGTCCCGCAGAGCCTTCTTCAGGGCGGCCTGGTCCCCGTGGAAGAACTTCAGGGTCACACCGGTGTTGTTCACGTCGGCGTTGCCCTTGTAGTTCTCGTTGACCGAGAAGACGGCCTCGTCCTCACTGAACGAGTCGAGCTTGTACGGGCCGGAGCCGACGGCCTCGCCGTCCTTGCGCAGCCCGTCGGCGTCGTACGACCGGTGGTTGACGATCGCGCCGGCTCCGGAGGCGATCTTGCTCGGGAAGGTGGCGTCGGCGACCTTGAGCTTGAAGACGACGGTCTTCTCGTCCGGTGTCTCGACCTTGTCGAGCATGGGGAACATGACCGCGGGGCCGTCGGCGTCGTTGATCTTCAGCATGCGGTCGAAGGAGTACTTGACGTCCTCGGAGGTGAGGGAGTCACCGTTGCTGAACTTCAGGCCGTCCCTGAGTTCGCACTCGTAGACCTTGGTCTCCGTGCCGCTGAAGGCGCACTCCTCGGCGGCATCGGGTTCGGGTTCCGTGCCCCCGTTGGGGAAGCTCAGCAGCGACTGGAAGACGTTGTTGAAGAGCAGCCAGGATCCTGGGTCGTAGCCGGACGCGGGGTCGGTGGCCAGCACGTCGTCGGACATCCCCATCACGACGGCGGATCCACCGTCGGAGGAGTCGCCCGTGCCCGAGCCGCAGCCGGTGAGCAGGCCGACGGCCAGTCCTGTGGTGATGGACAGGACCGGGAATGGGTTACGCATGTTCACTTACGGATGCCTTGTGTTGTCGGTTGACAGGACCTCCGGGCTCGGCGGAGTCCGGAGTGGGGGGAGGGAGTCCGGAGCGGACGGGTTGCGTCCGGTCAGCCGCT
Source organism: Streptomyces phyllanthi (assembly GCF_009377205.1). Classification (GTDB taxonomy): domain Bacteria; phylum Actinomycetota; class Actinomycetes; order Streptomycetales; family Streptomycetaceae; genus Streptomyces; species Streptomyces phyllanthi. The sequence goes on along the minus strand of NZ_VJZE01000123.1, from coordinate 16,914 downwards.
CACACCGCGGCTGAGCTCCCACAGCTGGAGCGTCGAGGAGGAGTTGAGCGCGTACTCGGAGCCCGTGATGTCGTCGCGCGCGGCGACGTACTGGTTGCCCTGCCACAGCGGCAGGACCGGTACGTCGTCGGCGACGATGTCCTGGATGGCGGTGAGGCTCCTTGTCGCGTTGACCCGGTCGGCCTCGCGGCGGGACTCGGGGAGCAGCGTGTTCCGGATCTTCTCGTTCTCGTACGGGGAGCGCAGGAAGTTGTCCTTGTCGAGGAACGGGGCGAGGTAGTTGTCGGCGTCTGGGAAGTCCGGGAACCAGCCCATGCCGTAGACCGCGTACTCGCCCTTGCGTTCGGCGGGTTGGAACGTGGACCAGGGCGTGCCCTTGATGTCGACGTCGAACAGGCCGCTGCCGTTGAGCTGCTTCCGGAGCTGCTCGAACTCCGGTGCGGTGCCGGGGCCGTAGTGGTCGGTCGTGTAGTTCAGGGTCAGCTTCACCGGGGTGGTGACGCCGGCCTTGGCGAGGGTCGACTTCGCCTTGGCCGTGCTTGGTTCGCCGTACTTGTTGAGGAACGAGTTGGAGTGGCCGGTGATGTTGGCCGGTACGAGTGAGAACAGCGGTTCCGCGCGCGTGCCGTACACCTGGGAGACGAGGGCGTCACGGTCGATGATCTGGGCCATGGCCTGGCGGACTGCCTTGGCTTCGACCGGCGACGCCTCGGTGTTGAAGGCCAGGTAGCGGATCTCCAGGCCGGCCGTCTCGACGAGGTCGACGTCCGTGTCGGAGGACTTCGCGAGCCTGTCGATCTGTTGTGGTGTCAGGGTGCGGGTCATCAGGTCGATGTCGCCCTTGTCGAGGGCGGTGCCCATGGCGTCGGCGTCGTCGAAGGAACGCAGCTCGACCCTGTCGTTCTTCGGCTCCAACAGGCCCTTGTAGGTGGGGTTCCTGGTGAAGACGGCCTTGACGAGCCGGTCGTCCTTCACCTCGGCCTTCAGGGTGTACGGCCCGGAGCCGTCGACCTCGAACCCGTCGCGCAGCCTGTTCCCGTCGTAGTCGGCGGAGTTGACGATGCCGGCGACGGGAGTGGACAGCTTGAACGGGAGGGTGGCGTCGGGGCCGTTGAGGTGGAAGATCACCTCGCGGTCGCCCTTGGTCTCCACGAGCTGGATCGTCGACAGCAGCCCGCGCACACCGCTGTCGGCCTTGAGGGAGCGCGCCCGGTCGATGGAGAACTTCACGTCCTTGGCGGTGATCGGGTCGCCGTCGGCGAACTCCAGCCCCTGGCGGAGCGTGCAGGCGTAGCGCTCGTTGCCGGTGTCGGTGAAGCGGCAGCTCTCCGCGGCCTCGGGCTGCGGGGCGCCCTCGCCGCGTGGCTGGACCATGAGGGTCTGCACGGTCTGGCGCAGAACGTTCCAGGTGTCGACGTCGTACGCGTAGGCCGGGTCGAGGGGTGCGGGGGCGGCGCTGGAGGCGGTGAACCGGTCGGTGGTGCCTACGACGATCGGGTCGCCGTCCCTCCCGCCGTCGGAGCCGCCACAGGCGGCCAGCACGGGGGCGAACAGGCCGATGACGGCGGGCAGCACCAGAGTTTTGCGGTTCATGCTCGTGTTTCTCCAGAGCTGTTTATCCACGGGCTCGACGGCTGGGGTGTGCGGGCGGGTCGCGGGGTACGGCGATCTTCTCGCGACGACATTAGTCCGAACCACGAGAGAGGCTCACCCTCACCGGAGTTGAGATCCCATCACGCTGCGAAACCGACTGTGAACACACTGAACAGACAGTCAGTGGAATCATCGGTGCAGGTTGCGCGAATGGGGACACAAGGGTGCGCCGTTCGTCCCAGAACGGGCGGAGGGCGCACCTCCGAGCACTCTTGTTGAGCCTTTGACGGGTGGTGAAGCTCACATCATCAAAGGGGGTGGCGGGTATCGAAATTCAGCCAGATCACGGGTGAACCGAATTCCTCTCGCCAAGATCGCCGAGCTCGCTTTTTTTCTCAACACCCTTTCGAATAAGCACGCTGGGTGAACGGTCCTTGCATTTCCGTGGTCAGACCGCCAGCAGCCCACGGAGAAAAGGGAGATCCACTTCCTCCAGCGAGCTGACGACCGTGCGCCGGGCGGCGGGGGCGATGGGCGACACCGAGGGGACCGCGACCACATGACAGCCGGCGGCCTCCGCGGCCGCGACACCGGTCGCCGTGTCCTCGATGACCGCGCATCTGACCGGATCCGCGTTCAGCCCGGCCGCCGCCAGCAGATACGGGTCGGGGTGCGGCTTGGTCCGCTCCACCTCGTCGCCCGCCACGGTCAGCGCGAAGTGCTGCGGGCCGAGCGAGGTCAGGACGCGGTCGATGATGCGCCGGTGGGAGGCGGACACCAGGGCGGTGGGAACACCGTGCGCGGCCAGTTCGGCGAGGAGCCTGGTGGCGCCCGGCATCAGGGGCAGAGTGCGCCCGATACGGCCCTCGAACCCGTCGTTGAGCAGCACCGTGAGCTCAGCGAGGGTGATGTCCGCGCCGGTGGCCTCGATGAGGAAGCCGGCACTGCGGGTCATGGGGCCGCCCACCACGACATGGCGCCAGGAGTCGTCGAGCGTGTGTCCGAGGCCCGCGAAGACCTCGACCTCGACGTCCCACCAGAATCCCTCGGTGTCCACCAGGGTTCCGTCCATGTCGAGGAGCACGGCCTGCAGTGCTGAGCCTTCGGCCGTCTGGGTACCGAGCGCGGGGACCGTTGTCGTCATCCGGCGCACCTCCTTGTGGGACGAGCAGGCCGGTTCCCGGATGGGGAACCGGCCTGCGGTGGACCGACCAGTGTACGACGCCGTTCGACGAAGCGCCTGGTTTGGCCTCTGGGGAGGTGGAGAGGCGCGCTGCGCCCGGATGGGTACCGGACTAGCGCGCGTTGAAGTACTTGGCCTCCGGGTGGTGGATGACGATCGCGTCGGTGGACTGCTCGGGGTGGAGCTGGAACTCCTCGGAGAGCCGGACCCCGATCCGCTCCGGCTGGAGCAGCTCGGCGATCTTGGCGCGGTCCTCCAGGTCCGGGCAGGCGCCGTAGCCGAGGGAGAAACGGGCCCCCCGGTACTTGAGGTCGAACATGTCCTCGATCGCCGCCGGGTCCTCCCCCGCGAAACCGAGCTCGGCGCGCACGCGCGCGTGCCAGTACTCGGCCAGGGCCTCGGCCAGCTGCACGGACAGACCGTGCAGTTCGAGGTAGTCGCGGTAGGCGTTGGCCTCGAAGAGCTTGGCGGTCTCCTCGCCGATCCGCGAACCCACGGTGACGACCTGCAGGCCCACGACGTCGGTCTCGCCGGACTCCTCCGGGCGGAAGAAGTCGGCCAGACACAGCCGGCGGCCCCGGCGCTGGCGCGGGAACGTGAACCGGGTGCGCTCGTTGCCCTGTTCGTCCAGCAGGATCAGGTCGTCGTCCTTGGACACGCACGGGAAGTAGCCGTAGACCACGGCCGCTTCCAGCAGGTTGTCGGTCTGGAGCCGGTCCAGCAGCCCGCGCAGCCGCGGGCGGCCGTCGGTCTCGACGAGCTCCTCGTACGACGGTCCGTCACCCGTTCGCACCTGCTTGAGGCCCCACTGGCCCTTGAACAGCGCGCCTTCGTCCAGCCAGGACGCGTACTCCTTCAGCTGGATGCCCTTGATGACCCGGGTGCCCCAGAACGGCGGCTCGGGGACCGGGTTGTCGGTCGCCACGTCCGAGCGGACGTGGCCCTCCTCGGGGTGCTCCTCGACCACCGTCTGCGCGGTGGCCCTGACCCGGCGCTGCTTGAGCTCCGGCAGCTTCGCTCCGGGCACGCCCCGCTTGACGCCGATCAGCGCGTCCATCAGCCGCAGGCCCTCGAACGCGTCCCGGGCGTACCGTACTTCGCCCTGGTAGATCTCGTGCAGGTCCTGCTCGACGTACGCCCTGGTCAGCGCGGCGCCGCCGAGGATCACCGGGAAGTCGGCGGCCAGGCCGCGCTGGTTGAGCTCCTCCAGGTTCTCCTTCATGATCACCGTGGACTTCACCAGCAGCCCGGACATGCCGATGACGTCGGCGCGGTGCTCCTCGGCGGCCTCCAGGATCGCCGAGACCGGCTGCTTGATGCCCAGGTTGACGACGTTGTAGCCGTTGTTGGACAGGATGATGTCGACCAGGTTCTTGCCGATGTCGTGCACGTCGCCGCGCACGGTGGCCAGCACGATGGTGCCCTTGCCCTCCGCGTCGGACTTCTCCATGTGCGGCTCGAGATGTGCCACGGCGGCCTTCATGACCTCGGCGGACTGGAGGACGAACGGCAGCTGCATCTGGCCGGAGCCGAACAGCTCGCCGACGACCTTCATGCCGTCCAGCAGGGTCTCGTTGACGATGTCCAGGGCCGGACGGGTCTGCAGGGCCTCGTCGAGGTCGGCCTCCAGGCCGTTGCGCTCGCCGTCGATGATGCGCCGCTTCAGACGCTCCTCCAGCGGCAGCGCGGCCAGTTCCTCGGCCCTGCCCGCCTTCAGGGACTTGGCGGTGGCGCCCTCGAACAGCGCCATCAGCTTCTGCAGCGGGTCGTAGCCCTCGGTGCGCCGGTCGTGGATCAGGTCGAGGGCGGTGGTGACCTGCTCCTCGTCGAAGCGGGCGATCGGCAGGATCTTGGACGCGTGCACGATCGCCGAGTCCAGGCCGGCCTTGACGCACTCGTCCAGGAACACCGAGTTCAGCAGGATCCGGGCGGCCGGGTTCAGGCCGAAGGAGATGTTCGACAGGCCCAGTGTGGTCTGTACGTCCGGGTGGCGGCGCTTGAGCTCGCGGATCGCCTCGATGGTGGCGATGCCGTCCTTGCGGGACTCCTCCTGGCCCGTGCAGATGGTGAAGGTCAGGGTGTCGATGAGGATGTCCGACTCGTGGATGCCCCAGTTGCCGGTCAGGTCGGCGATCAGCCGTTCGGCGATCTCGACCTTCTTCTCGGGGGTGCGGGCCTGGCCCTCCTCGTCGATGGTCAGCGCGATCAGCGCGGCACCGTGCTCGCGCGCGAGCTTCGTGACCTTCGCGAAGCGGGACTCGGGACCGTCGCCGTCCTCGTAGTTGACGGAGTTGATCACCGCGCGGCCGCCGAGCTTCTCCAGCCCGGCCCTGATGACCTCGACCTCGGTGGAGTCCAGGACGATCGGCAGCGTGGAGGCGGTGGCGAAACGGCCGGCCAGCTCCTCCATGTCGGCCACGCCGTCACGGCCGACGTAGTCCACGCAGAGGTCGAGCATGTGCGCGCCCTCACGGATCTGCTCGCGCGCCATCTCCACGCAGTCGTCCCAGCGGCCCTCCAGCATGGCCTCGCGGAACTTCTTGGAGCCGTTGGCGTTGGTGCGCTCGCCGATCGCCAGGTAGGCCGTGTCCTGCCGGAAGGGGACGGTCTGGTAGAGCGAGGCGGCGCCGGGCTCGGGGCGCGGGTCGCGCTCGGTGGGCGTGAGGTCGCGGACGCGCTCGACGACCTGGCGCAGGTGCTCGGGGGTGGTGCCGCAGCAGCCGCCGATCAGGGAGAGGCCGTACTCCCGGACGAAGTTCTCCTGCGCGTCCGCCAGACCCTCCGGGCCGAGCGGGAAGTGGGCACCGTCCTTGGTCAGCACCGGCAGGCCCGCGTTCGGCATGCAGAGCAGCGGGATACGGGAGTGGCGGGCCAGATAGCGGAGGTGCTCGCTCATCTCCGCCGGGCCCGTCGAGCAGTTCAGGCCGATCATGTCGATGCCCAGCGGCTCCAGCGCGGTCAGTGCCGCACCGATCTCCGAGCCCAGCAGCATCGTGCCGGTCGTCTCGAACGCCATCGAGCACACCAGGGGCACCCGGACGCCGGTCGCGTCCATGGCGCGGTGGGCGCCCAGGATCGATGCCTTGGTCTGGAGCAGATCCTGCGTGGTCTCCACGATCAGGGCGTCCGCGCCACCGGCGAGCAGACCCTCCGCGTTGATCTGGAAGCCGTCGCGGATCGTCGTGTACGAGACATGGCCCAGTGTCGGCAGCTTGGTACCCGGGCCGATCGAGCCCAGCACCCACCGCTGCCGGCCGTCGCGGGCGACGTACTCGTCCGCCACCTCGCGTGCGATCCGCGCGCCTGCCTCGGACAGCTCGTGGACGCGGTCGGAGATGTCGTACTCGGCCATCGCCGCGTGGTTCGCCCCGAACGTGTTCGTCTCCACGCAGTCCACACCCACCGCGAAGTACGCCTCGTGCACCGAGCGCACGATGTCCGGGCGGGTGACGTTCAGGATCTCGTTGCAGCCCTCCAGCTGCTGGAAGTCCTCCAGCGTCGGCTCCTGGGCCTGGAGCATCGTGCCCATCGCGCCGTCGGCGACCACGACGCGCGTGGCCAGGGCGTGGCGGAGTGCCTCTGATCGGGTCCGGCTGTCGGAAGCGGCGGACGTAGGGGACGAATTCGGCGACGAGGCCATAAAGGTGCTCCCTGGAGTGCGACGGCTGTCGGCTTTGCGGCTTCCCGTGGAAGACGCACCCGGCAAGGGTAGCCCGGCACGGCCGCGGTCGGTCAGGGCGTCCACGGGACGGACGGGCCCGACATCCCCGCGAACATGCGGTTTACTCCCACTTGCTCCGACGGCCCACCCCGGCGTACTTCGACGGCGCGGGTGACCTCACCAGGGCCGTCCGGGGTTCCTCGGGCGAAAAGGTGGCGACCGCCATTGGCGGCGGCTCGGTGGCGACGGGTAGTGTTCGACATTGCCGAACGGTGTCAGCGGAGTCGCGCACCGACGGTCGAAGGGGACGGAGGCAGGACGGCGATGGCACGGAACATCCAGTCGCTCGAACGGGCGGCCGCGATGCTGCGGCTGCTCGCGGGTGGCGAGCGTCGGCTCGGCCTCTCGGACATCGCCTCGTCGCTGGGTCTCGCCAAGGGCACGGCCCACGGCATACTGCGCACCCTCCAGCACGAGGGTTTCGTGGAACAGGACGAGGCCTCCGGGCGCTACCAGCTGGGCGCGGAGCTGCTGCGCCTGGGCACCACGTATCTCGACGTGCACGAACTGCGGGCCCGCGCCCTGGTGTGGACCGACGACCTGGCCCGCTCCAGCGGGGAGAGCGTCTACCTGGGAGTGCTGCACCAGCAGGGCGTACTGATCGTGCACCATGTCTTCCGGCCCGACGACAGCCGCCAGGTCCTGGAGATCGGGGCCATGCAGCCGCTGCACTCGACGGCGCTGGGCAAGGTGCTGTCGGCGTACGACCCGGTGGCGCACAGCGAGGTCCTGGAGGGCCACCGGAAGGCGTTCACGGACCGGACCGTCTGCGAGCTGGACGCGTTCGAGTCCGTCCTGGACATCACGCGCGCGCGTGGCTACGCGGCCGACGTCGAGGAGACGTGGGAGGGCGTCGCGTCCCTCGCCGCCCCCATCCACGACCGGCGCCGCATGCCGGTGGGCGCGGTCGGTATCACCGGCGCCGTGGAGCGGGTCCGCCGGGACGGTGAGCTGCGGCCCGAGCTGATCGCGGCGGTACGGGACTGCGCCCGCGCCGTGTCCCGGGACCTGGGCGCCGCGCGGTTCTGACCGCCGTGCGGGGACGGGTGCTCCGTATGCCCCTGCTTCCTCGCGCTCACGAGTGAACCTCGGGCCCACAAGCGCTCCCCCGTGCTCCCGGGACGCGGCGCCTCCTCACCGTACCCGCGGGTGTGCGCGCCCCGCACCCGTCCGGACGCGCGCAGCTACCGTCGGCTGGGCGACGACCGGCATCGCCCCATGGCCGATCCCATTTTCGATACCCGAACCCTTGACGCGCGTGTGACACCGGGGCAAGACTCCCGTCCATCGGTCGGCATTGTCGAACACCTACCGGCAATCAGCGCTAGAGTGTGGCAACGCCAGGGCCGGCATCGCTCTCACCCCCGAGGGCGCGGACCACCGGAGGGACCCGGGGTTCGCCTTCCCCTGGACGAAGGACAAAGGAGTCGCGGGTGTCCAGCTCCGACATCTTCATCGGCGAGACCATCGGTACCGCCATACTCATCCTGCTCGGTGGCGGCGTGTGCGCCGCCGTGACGCTGAAGGCCTCCAAGGCGCGTAACGCCGGCTGGCTCGCCATCACCTTCGGGTGGGGTTTCGCCGTTCTGACGGCGGTCTACACCTCGGCGCCGCTGTCGGGCGCCCATCTGAACCCGGCCGTGACCCTCGCCATCGCGGTCAAGGACGGCGACTGGAGCAACGTTCCGATCTACTGGGCGGGCCAGATGCTGGGCGCCATGATCGGTGCGGCCCTGGTCTGGGTCGCGTACCTGGGCCAGTTCCACGCGCACCTCACCGACCGCGAGATCGTCGGGGGTCCGGGCGCGCAGGCCACCAAGGCCAAGGCCGTCGAGGCGCAGGAGACCGGCGCCGGTCCCGTGCTCGGCATCTTCTCCACCGGCCCCGAGGTCCGTAACGCGGCCCAGAACCTGGCCACCGAGATCATCGGCACCGTCGTCCTCGTCCTCGCGGTCCTCACCCAGGGCCTGAACGACAGCGGCAAGGGCCTCGGCACCCTGGGCGCCCTGGTCACCGCCCTGGTGGTCGTGTCCATCGGCCTCTCGCTCGGTGGCCCGACCGGCTACGCGATCAACCCGGCCCGCGACCTGGGTCCGCGCATCGTGCACACCCTGCTGCCGCTGCCCAACAAGGGCGGCTCGGACTGGGCCTACGCCTGGGTCCCGGTGGTCGGTCCGCTGATCGGCGGCGCGATCGCTGCGGGCATCTACAACGTCGCCTTTGCTTGAGAGCACCACGCCGCCGGCATCGCTGACAGCATTCCACTCAGCAGCATCGCGCCGTACCGACAGCCCTTCGCCCCCTTGAGTTTCAGGAGCACACAGTGACCGACGCCCACGCCGGCCCGTTCATCGCCGCCATCGACCAGGGCACCACCTCCAGCCGCTGCATCGTGTTCGACCGGGACGGCCGTATCGTCTCCGTCGACCAGAAGGAGCACGAGCAGATCTTCCCGAAGCCGGGCTGGGTCGAGCACAACGCCGTCGAGATCTGGACCAACGTCCAGGAGGTCGTCGCCGGGGCCATCGAGAAGGCCGGGATCACCCGCGACGACATCAAGGCCATCGGCATCACCAACCAGCGCGAGACGACGCTGCTGTGGGACAGGAACACCGGTGAGCCCGTCCACAACGCCATCGTCTGGCAGGACACCCGCACCGACGCGCTCTGCAAGGAGCTCGGCCGCAACGTCGGCCAGGACCGCTTCCGCCGCGAGACCGGTCTCCCCCTCGCCTCCTACTTCGCCGGCCCGAAGGCCCGCTGGCTGCTGGACAACGTCGAGGGCCTGCGCGAGCGCGCCGAGGCCGGCGACATCCTGTTCGGCACGATGGACAGCTGGGTCATCTGGAACCTGACCGGCGGTGTCAACGGCGGCCACCACGTCACCGACGTCACCAACGCCTCCCGCACCCTGCTGATGAACCTCCACACCATGGAGTGGGACGACAAGATCTGCGCCTCCATCGGCGTGCCGATGCAGATGCTGCCCGAGATCCGCTCCTCCGCCGAGGTGTACGGCGAGATCACCGGCGGCAAGCTGGGCGACCTGCTCGGCGGCATCCCGGTCGCCTCCGCGCTCGGCGACCAGCAGGCGGCCCTGTTCGGCCAGACCTGTTTCGCGGAGGGCGAGGCGAAGTCCACGTACGGCACCGGCACCTTCATGCTGATGAACACCGGTGAGAAGATCATCAACTCGTACAGCGGGCTGCTGACCACCGTGGGCTACCGGATCGGCGACGACAAGCCGGTCTACGCCCTGGAGGGCTCGATCGCCGTCACCGGTTCGCTGGTGCAGTGGATGCGCGACCAGATGGGCCTGATCTCCACCGCCGCCGAGATCGAGACGCTGGCGCTCACGGTCGAGGACAACGGCGGCGCGTACTTCGTGCCGGCCTTCTCCGGCCTGTTCGCCCCGTACTGGCGCTCCGACGCCCGCGGTGTGATCGCCGGTCTCACCCGGTACGTCACCAAGGCGCACCTGGCGCGTGCCGTCCTGGAGGCCACGGCCTGGCAGACCCGTGAGATCACCGACGCCATGACGAAGGACTCCGGCGTCGAGCTCTCCGCGCTCAAGGTCGACGGCGGCATGACCTCCAACAACCTGCTGATGCAGACCCTCTCGGACTTCCTGGACGCCCCCGTGGTGCGCCCGATGGTCGCCGAGACCACCTGCCTCGGCGCCGCCTACGCCGCCGGTCTCGCCGTCGGCTTCTGGAACAGCACCGACGACCTGCGCCGCAACTGGCGCCGGGCCGCCGAGTGGACCCCCCGCATGGACGCGGAGCTCCGCGACCGTGAGTACAAGAACTGGCTCAAGGCCGTCGAGCGGACCATGGGCTGGCTCGCCGACGACGCCGACGAGAGCTGATGAGGAGCAAGAACCCGCAATGACCAGTCAGTCCACCCTGCAGACCCTGCCCGCCCTGGGGAAGCGACCGGCCTCCGGCGCGAACCCGAGCCGCGCCCAGACCCGTGAGCAGCTCGCCGGGGCGGCGTACGACCTCCTCGTCATCGGCGGCGGCATCCTGGGCATCTCCACCGCCTGGCATGCCGCGCAGTCCGGGCTCAGGGTGGCGCTGGTCGACGCCGGCGACTTCGCCGGCGCCACGTCCTCCGCCTCCTCCAAGCTGCTCCACGGCGGTCTGCGGTATCTGCAGACCGGCGCGGTGCGGCTGGTGGCGGAGAACCACTTCGAGCGCCGTGCGGTCTCCCGCCAGGTGGCCCCCCATCTGGCGAATCCGCTCACGTTCTACCTCCCCGTGTACAAGGGCGGGCCGCACGGCGCGGCGAAGCTCGGGGCGGGCGTGTTCGCCTACTCCGCGCTGTCGGCGTTCGGCGACGGCGTGGGCCATCTGCTGAGCCCGGCGAAGGCGGCCCAGGACGTGCCCGAGCTGCGCACCGAGAACCTCAGGGCCGTGGCCGTGTACGGCGACGACCAGATGAACGACTCCCGGATGGCGCTGATGACGGTCCGCGCGGCCGTCGACTCGGGCGCCGTAGTCCTGAACCACGCCGAGGTCACGGGTCTGCGCTTCACTCGCGGCCGGGTCACGGGCGCGGACCTCAGGGACCGCCTGTCCGGCGACGAGTTCGGGGTGAACGCGCGGCTCGTGCTGAACGCGACGGGCCCGTGGGTCGACCACCTGCGCCGGATGGAGAACCCGGACGCGGCGCCCTCCATCCGCCTGTCCAAGGGCGCGCACCTGGTGCTCAAGCGCACCTCCCCGTGGAAGGCCGCGCTGGCCACCCCCATCGACAAGTACCGCATCACCTTCGCCCTCCCCTGGGAGGACATGCTGCTGCTCGGCACCACGGACGAGGAGTACGTGGGCGAGCCGGGCGAGGTCGCGGTCACCGAGAAGGACATCGCCCAGATACTCGACGAGGCCGCCTTCTCGATCCGGGACCAGCAGCTCTCGCGCGACCTGATGACGTACGCGTTCGCCGGTCTGCGGGTACTGCCCGGCGGCCCCGGCGACACGTCGAAGGCCAAGCGGGAGACGGTCGTCACGGAGGGCCGGGGCGGGATGCTGTCCGTCGCGGGCGGCAAGTGGACCACCTTCCGGCACATCGGCCGTACGGTGATGAAGAAGCTGGAGGCCCTGCCGGGCCGGCCGCTCGGTGAGGACTTCGAACCGATCGCCTCCCTCCCGAAGAGGCTGCCGCTGCCGGGTGTCGCCAACCCGCGTGCGGTCGCCCACCGGCTTCTGGTCGACCGCCCGGCGCCCGGCCCGCGTATGGCACCGGACACGGCCCGGCACCTGGCCACGCACTACGGCTCGCTCGCCTTCGACATCGCCCGCCTCGCCAACGACGATCCCGCGCTCGGCGAGCGCGTCCACCCGGACGCGCCCGAGATCTGGGCCCAGGTCGTCTACGCCCGGGACAACGAGTGGGCACAGACGCCCGACGACGTACTGCGCCGCCGTACGACGCTGACGATCCGGGGTCTCGACACGGACGACGTCCGCGGCAAGGTGCGGGACCTGCTCGACAAGGAGTAGGCGGCTGCGGTGGGGTGAGGGGCGGTTCCCGCGGGGGGCCGCCCCTCCGGCGTTTCGACCGGTCCTTGGGGTGTGGGCCACCATGTCACCGGGGCGTCGTGTGGACGCGGACCGTGTTCCAGCCCGGGCTGATCCCGCTGGACGCGTACGGCAGGGCCGGGCTCGCGGCCGTCGAGACGGAGCTTTCCGCGCTGTTCGTGACGGCCTCGCTCCGCGGTCTGGTCGCGGGCGGGACGCTCGTCGTGGACGGGGCCGGCGCCGATGAACTCGTCGACCAGGAAAGGCCGTTGCCGACCGGCGGCTACGATCCGCACCGCGGGGGTCGTGGTCCGGGGCGTCGGGCGCGGGGCGGTCGTCGCGCTCGAGGTCCTGCGTCTGCTGACGGAGGAGTATCCCGTTCTGCCTGCTCAGGCCTCATAATGACCTGAGACCTCGGATGTCTGAGCAACGGGGAGGACCGCCATGGCAGTCACCGATGAGGCGATCGAGAAGATCAAGGGAATGATCGTCTCCGGCGCGCTGCGCCCCGGCGACCGCCTGCCCAAGGAGAGCGAGCTCGCCTCGGAACTCGGGCTGTCCCGCAACTCCCTGCGGGAGGCGGTGCGCGCCCTGTCGCTGATCCGGATCCTGGATGTACGGCAGGGCGACGGCACGTATGTGACCAGCCTGGATCCGCAGCTGCTGCTGGAGGCGCTGAGCTTCGTCGTCGACTTCCACCGCGACGACACGGTGCTGGAGTTCCTCGCGGTGCGGCGCATTCTGGAGCCGGCGGCCACGGCGATGGCGGCGTCCCGTATCAGTGAGCAGCAACTGGACGCGTTGTCCGCTCAGTTGGAGAAGCTCGGCGAGGAGCCGTCGGTGGAGGAGCTCGTCGCCTGCGACCTGGACTTCCACCGGGGCATCGTGCAGAGCTCCGGGAACTCGGTGCTCTGCTCCCTGCTGGACGGCCTCTCGGGCCCCACGACCCGGGCCCGTATATGGCGGGGCCTGACCCAGGAGGACGCGGTCAGCCGCACCCTGCACGAGCACCGCATGATTCTGGGCGCCCTCCGGGACCGCGACGCGGAGGCGGCCCGCTCCTGGGCGATGGTCCACATCGCGTCGGTGGAGCAGTGGCTGCGCTCGTCCCTGTGAACCACCGGTGGCGGCTCTTTCGACTCCGGCTCCGGGGTGTTCCGGGGTGGTGAACGGGGCAGTGATCCGTTCACTCCCCCGTGCAAGGGGGCTGCGGGCGCCCCCGTCGCACGCCGTAAGGTTGGGACGTACACGAGGGCACGTCGGAAGGAGGCACTGGGTGATCGAGCTCGAGGGGGTTCCCGAGCTGATCGACCCGGTCATGGTGGCCGCGTTCGAGGGCTGGAACGATGCCGGCGACGCCGCCTCCACCGCGGTCGCGCATCTCGACAGGGAATGGAAGGGCGACGTGTTCGCGGCGCTGGACGCCGAGGACTACTACGACTTCCAGGTCAACCGCCCCACGGTGTGGCTGGACGCCGGTGTCCGCAAGATCACCTGGCCGACGACGAGGCTGTCGGTGGTCAGGGTGGGCGGCGAGAAGCCCCGGGACCTGGTGCTGGTCCGCGGCATCGAGCCGTCCATGCGGTGGCGCTCGTTCTGCAACGAGCTGCTCGGCTTCGCCCACGAGCTGGGTGTGGAGCTCGTGGTCATCCTGGGCGCCCTGCTGGGCGACACCCCGCACACGCGCCCGGTCCCGGTCAGCGGGGTCACCTCCGACCCGGACCTGGCCCGGCGGATGGACCTGGAGGAGACCAAGTACGAGGGCCCCACGGGCATCGTGGGCATCCTCCAGGAGGCGTGCACGCACGCGGGCGTCCCGGCCGTCTCGCTGTGGGCGGCGGTCCCGCACTATGTGTCGCAGCCGCCCAACCCGAAGGCGACACTGGCCCTCCTGAACCGTCTGGAGGACCTGCTCGACATGCGTATCCCCCTGGGCGAGCTGCCCGAGGACGCACGCGCGTGGCAGGTCGGCGTGGACCAGCTGGCCGCCGAGGACAGCGAGGTCGCCGAGTACGTGCAGACGCTGGAGGAGGCCCGGGACACCGCCGAACTGCCGGAGGCGTCGGGCGAGGCGATCGCCCGTGAGTTCGAGCGCTATCTGCGCAGACGGGACCTCAAGGGGCCCGCCGGCCCGCCGGGTCCGGCAGCGGGTGGGCACGCCACGGCGGACGGCACCGACAGCGCCTCGTACCTGCGGGACAACCCCGGCGGACGGACGCGCCCGCCGAAGCCGCAGGGGCCGGGGGGCGACGAGGAGGACTCGTCGGAGGACTGAGAGCCGAGAGGGGCGGTGCGTCGCACCGCCCCTCTGCTGTGTTCGCCCCCGTCGGCGTCAACGGTCCACGGCGACCACGGCGTATGTCGTGTCCGGCGTCGGTGTCGTGGTGAACCGGGCGTTGGGCAGGTAGAGCCTCCCCTTGTACGCGGCCGCGGTCGTCGGCACGTCGAGGTCCGGGTCCGTGACGCGCTTGTGGAAGACGCCGCTGGTGCCGTCCGCGGCGAGCGTGAACACGTCGATCGCGTTCTGCCGGTTCTGGACCACGTACAGCGTCCGCCCGGTCAGCAGCAGTCCGTCGCCGTTGGTGAGCGGGGCGGCGTCGCCGAGGTCGACCCTCCGGGTGACCCCGGTCCTCGGGTCGACGCGGTGGAGCCCGCCGACCCCGGACTGCACGACCAGGAGCGCCTTGCCGTCCGGGGTGCGCGTGATGCCGTTGGCGTTCACGACCTCGCCGGGCGTCTGGCTCCAGTCCCCGCTCAGGGTGATCCGTACGATGTCGTCCGCGGCCGGCAGCGCGCCGCGCCGGCCGAGCGGCAGGGCGTAGAGCGCGGGCTGGAACGAGTCGGTGAACCAGGCCGCGCGCGGGGTCAGGAACACGTCGTTGGCGAAGGTCGGGGTGGCGGTGGTCAGCGTGTACGAGGCGAGGATCGCTCCCGTACGGGCGTCCACGACGCGGGCGCCCTGACCGCGCCCGGCGACGAACAGCCGCCCGCGGTCGTCGAGTTTGAGGCCCACCGACGGCGTGCCGGGCCCGGTCGAGATGACGCGGCCCTCTCCGGTGCGCAGATCGGCGCGGTAGATCGAACCGTCACCGAGCGACCCGAGGTAGGCGTACGGGCCGCCGCCGATCGTGATGCCCTCCGGGCGGAAGCCGTTGGGCAGGGGTATCACGGTGGGCCAGGTCCGCGCCGAGCGGGCAGCCGCGTGGGCCGGTGACCCGAGGAGCGCGGCCCCGGCGGTCACCGCTCCGGCGGTGAGCAGTCCGCGCCGGCTGAGGTGGTGTGCGAGGGCAGAGTGCGGGGGTGAGGGTGCCACTACGCGTCCTTCCGCGAGGGGACCGGCAGTTGGCCGGTCCTTCGGTCAACTGACGCTGACACCTCATCACAGGAACACCGTCACCGCAGCAACATCGGTTGCCCGACAGGCACTTGACAGGGTTCGGGGAAAACGGTGGGGCGCTTCCCCGTTGCTACCGGGGGAAGCGCCCCACTCCACCGCGCTGGAGGATCGTTACGTCACCGCAGGGCCGTTACGTCACAGCGCCACACCCAGCAGCGCGTCCACCGCCCGTGAGACGACGCCGGGCGCGCCCTCGTCCGTACCGCCCTGCTCCTTCTGCACTGCGGCCCAGCGGTCGACAGCGGCGAGCGCCGACGGGGCGTCCAGGTCGTTCGCGAGGGCCTCGCGCATCTCCTCGACGAGCGCCTCTGCGGGCGGGCCGTCGGGCCGCGACACGGCGGCGCGCCAGCGGTCGAGCCGGGCCACGGCGTCCGCGAGGACCTGGTCGGTCCACTCCCAGTCGGCCCGGTAGTGGTGGGCGAGCAGCGCGAGCCGTATGGCCGCGGGGTCGACGCCGTCGCGCCGCAGCGCGGACACGAAGACGAGGTTGCCCTTCGACTTCGACATCTTCTCGCCGTCGAGGGCGACCATCCCGGCGTGGACGTACGCCTTGGCCATGGGGAACTCGCCGGTCAGCGCCTGGGCGTGCGAGGCGCCCATCTCGTGGTGGGGAAAGGCCAGATCCGATCCCCCGCCCTGCACGTCGAAGCCCATGCCGAGGTGGTCGAGGGCGATGGCGACGCACTCGATGTGCCACCCGGGGCGGCCGCGGCCGAGCGAACCGCCGTCCCAGCTGGGCTCCCCCTCCCGCGCGGCCATCCAGAGCATCGGGTCGAGCGGGTTCTTCTTGCCCGGGCGGTCCGGGTCGCCGCCGCGCTCGGCGGACAGCAGGCGCATCGCGGCGGCGTCCAGGTTGGACACCTTGCCGAAGTTCGGGTCGGATCCGATGGAGAAGTAGATGTCGCCCTCGAGCTCGTACGCGGCGCCGGCGTCGCGCAGGCGTTCGACGAGCGGGACGATTCCGGGTATCGCCTCCACGGCGCCGATGTAGTGCCGCGGGGGCAGCATCCGCAGGGCGGTCATGTCCTCGCGGAAGAGGGAGGTCTCCTTCTCGGCGAGGGCCACCCAGTCGACGCCGTCGCGCTGCGCTCGCTCCAGCAGGGGGTCGTCGACGTCGGTCACGTTCTGGACGTAGTGAACCTGCCGCTTGGTGTCGAGCCACACGCGCTGAACGAGGTCGAACGCGTTGTAGGTCGCCGCGTGACCCATGTGGGTCGCGTCGTAGGGGGTGATCCCACAGACGTAGAGACGGGCGACGGGGCCGGGGTCCAGGGTTACCAGACCGTCGGTCGCGGTGTCGTGGATCTGGAGGTCGCGGCCCTTGCCGGGCAGGGCGGGGACCTCAGAAGCGGGCCAGGCATGCATGTCATGAGCGTAACCGGGCCGAAGTTCCACATACGAACGGGATGGCCTGGAAGGCGGCCTTGCGGTGACCCTCCGGGTGTGCGGGGTGGGGTGGGGGTGCCCTTTTCGTGGGGCTGTGCGGTGGGTTTGTGCC
>NZ_VJZE01000122.1 GCF_009377205.1 Streptomyces phyllanthi | reverse complement strand
GGGCCGGACCGGGCTGGGCTCCGGGCCTCCGTCTGCGGCTGCCCCGTGCTGTCGCGGGGCGCGTGCCGGTGGGTTGTGGCTGGTCGCGCAATTCCCCGCGCCCCTGTTGGGGGGCTTGGGGGTTTACGGGCGCGGTAACGTCTGTCGGTACCGGCTTGTGTACCGCACCCGCCCCGGAGGGGACTTCGTGGGGATCGAGAGTGACCAGGTTGTTCTGGAGTATCTGAGCCGGGTCGGTGACCTGGCTCAGCAGCGGCAGTTGCCGTCGGCGACGCGGATGCGGCTGGTGACGGAGTTGCGGAACGAGATCGACCGGCGGCGGGCGAAGTCGCCGGTGGACAGTCCGGCCGCCGTGCGCCGTATTCTCGCCCGCCTCGGTACACCGGACGAAGTCGTGGCCGCCGCGGGCAGCCCCGGTGAAGCATCGGCTCCGGAAGAGCCCCCGGCCGCCGTACCCGTTCAGCGTGCGGGCGAGCCGGCGGACGAGCGGCCCAAGGGGCTGCGGCGGATCGTGCCCCGTCCTCGCCCCGCCGAGCCCGAACCGGCGCCTGCCGTGGACGACGGGCCCGCCCCGCCCCACCTCGCCGGAATCGACGAGCTCGGCGACAGTGCCGTACAGCCCGACTGGTGGAGGGTCGAGGAGGGGCCCTTGAGCCGGCCCCGGGGAGGGCTGGACGGGGGCAACTTCGATCTCGGCGACAGCGTGCCCGGGTTCGTCGGGGGCGTCGAGATTCCCGAGCTCCTCAAGCCCCCGCCGGAGAAACGGGAGAAGCCGGGGAACCCGGAGAAGCTGGAGAAGCCGGAGAAGGCGCAGGGGGCCGCTCAGCCTGTGCCCGCGCAGCGGAGGGAGGGGGCGCCCGCCCTCGAGAAGGATGCCGCCGAGCCCGACGCGGGCGTCGAGCGTGGCCGTCGGCTCGGTCTGCCCCGGCTTCGGCACGGGGGCGGCTGGACCAATCCCCTTCTCCTCCTCGCCGCCGCCCTCCTCGTCGCGGGCGCCGTCGTCGGCAACCTCGTGCCCCTCGCTCTCGGCTGGCTGATCGCCTATCTGTCCCGCCGGCTCACCCCCGGCGAGGCCAAGTGGGCCGTCCTGGGTGTCCCCGGAACGGTCGCCGCCGCCGGGATCGTCTGGCTGTGGGGGCGTACCGAGGGCAGGTGGGGCGAGCCCATCGCCGAAGGGCACATGAGCGACGCGCTGGCCGAGACCTGGCCCTGGGTGCTGCGCGGAGCGGCCATCGCCTCCGCCCTCTTCCTGCTCTGGCGGTCCCAGCGCCCGCGCTAGGGGCGGTGGCCGTGGGTCACGCCCCCGCACACGAGGCCCGGACCGGTGCCCGGACGGGCGGCCGGACACCGTGCCCGGACCGGCGGCCGCGTGGCCTGGGCACAATGGCCCACATGGCCTCCTCGACCTCACCCAGGCCCGCCCCGGCCTCCGCACCCACCGTCGGCTTCGACCTCGACATGACGCTGATCGACTCGCGCCCCGGCATCCACGCCTGCTACCGGGAGCTCTCCTCGCGGACGGGCACGTACATCGACGCCGATCTGGCCGTCACCCGGCTCGGACCGCCGCTGGAGGAGGAACTGGCGTACTGGTTCCCGGCGGAGGAGATCGCGGCCGTGGCGGACCTGTACCGCGACATGTACCCCTCGGTCGCCATCGCCGCGACGTCCGCGCTGCCCGGCGCCCGTGAGGCGATCGGGGCCGTCCGGGAGGCGGGCGGCCGGGCGGTCGTCGTCACCGCCAAGTACGAGCCGAACGCCAAGCTGCACCTGGAACACCTCGGTATCGAGCCCGACGCCGTGATCGGGGACCTGTGGGCCGAGCAGAAGGCGCAGGCGCTGCGCGAGCACGGCGCGGACGTGTACGTCGGCGATCACACGGGCGACATACGCGGGGCGCGCGCGGCGCACGCGTACTCCGTGGCCGTGGCCACCGGGCCCTTCGACGCGGACGCGCTGCGCGCGGCGGGTGCGGACGCCGTCCTGCCGGACCTGACGGCGTTCCCGGACTGGCTGGTGGGCTACCGGGGCGCGGCGGCCTGACGGGGGCCCGCCTCGCGGGCGCGGCGGCGGCCCGCGGCGATCGACTGGAACACCCCCGCGCCGGCCACCAGGAATCCGACCCCCATGAGCATGCTCAGCCCGAACATGTAGGTGGGGAAAGGCGTCGTTCCGAGGAACAGCGGGGCCACGGTGACGAGGGTGGCCACGGCACCGAGGAAGAAAACGATCGAACCGGCGCGGATCAGCCGGTCACCGGGTTCGGCGGAATTCGTTTGGGTTTTGTCGCGCACCGGACCAGGGTAGTTCCCAGCCCGAAGGAACAGCCGGGTGACGTCTTGTCACCAGGCTCCGGACCATTAGCCTTGGTACCGGCGGGTCCGGACGGCCCGCTCTAGTGCTGTACGGGGCTGTTTCCGCACACCCGGAACACGCCCAGAACACACTCAGCACACTTTTCCGACGCAGTTTCCGACGAGTAACGAGGACGAGGACAGACGTGCCTACCGGCAAGGTCAAGTGGTTCAACAGCGAGAAGGGCTTCGGCTTTCTCTCCCGTGACGACGGCGGCGATGTCTTCGTCCATTCCTCGGTTCTGCCCGCCGGAGTCGACTCCCTGAAGCCGGGCCAGCGCGTGGAGTTCGGCGTCGTCGCCGGGCAGCGCGGTGACCAGGCGCTCTCCGTGGTCATCCTGGATCCGACGCCGTCGGTCGCGGCCGCGCAGCGCAAGAAGCCGGACGAACTGGCCTCCATCGTCCAGGACCTGACGACCCTTCTCGAGAACATCACCCCGATGCTGGAGAAGGGCCGCTACCCCGACAAGGCCTCCGGCAAGAAGATCGCGGGCCTGCTGCGCGCGGTCGCCGACCAGCTGGACGTCTGACCCACGGGAAGACGTCCGACCTACGGGAAATCGAGCTCTTCCGGGCCGAGGGGCGGCACCAGCCCCTCGGCCCGGAAGCGCTGTGTCGGCTGGTGGCCGTCGGCCGGTGTTCAGGGGAACGTGAGCGCGTCCGGACCGAGGGCCGGTACGAGTCCTTCGGCCGCCGCGCGCGTCAGCAGGCCCCGGACCGCCGCGTAGCCGTCCTCGCCGAGGTCGGCCGTGAACTCGTTGACGTACAGGCCGATGTGCTGGTCGGCGACGGCCGGGTCCATCTCCTGGGCGTGTTCGAGGACGTACGGGCGGGATGCCTCCGGGTCGTCCCAGGCGGCCCGGACGGACGTACGAATGGACTCGGCGAGCAGCCGCAGCGCCCCGTCGCCCAGCGCGCGCCGGGCGATGATCGCGCCCAGCGGGATCGGCAGTCCGGTCGTGCGCTCCCAGTGCTCGCCCATGTCGGCGAGCTTGTGCAGCCCGTAGTTCCGGTACGTGAAGCGCGCCTCGTGGATGACGAGCCCCGCGTCGACCTTCCCGTCCCGTACGGCCGGCATGATCTCGTGGAACGGCATGACCACGATCTCGCCGACCCCGGCGGGCAGCGTGTCCGCGGCCCAGAGACGGAAGAGCAGATACGCCGTCGACCTCTCGCTCGGCACCGCGACCGTACGCCCCGCGAGGTCGACCCCCGGCTCCCGGGTGAGCACCAGCGGCCCGCAGCCCCGGCCCAGCGCGCCCCCGCAGGGCAGCAGCGTCCACTCGTCGAGGACGTACGGCAGGACCGCGTACGACACCTTCAGCACGTCGAGCTCGCCGCGCTCGGCCATGCCGTTGGTGATGTCGATGTCCGCGAAGGTCACGTCGAAGGCGGGTGCGCCGGGGACGCGGCCGTGGGCGAGCGCGTCGAAGACGAACGTGTCGTTCGGACAGGGCGAGTACGCGATCCGCAGGGACTCGCCGGTCGGCTCACTGGTCGGGGCACTGGTCGGGTCAGTGGTCATAGGTGTTCCAACTCTCCAGTACGGGCGCGAGCTTCCCGAAGCCCTCGGTGAGCGCGGCCAGCGCGTCGCCGATGCGCCAGGCTGCGCGGTCGCGGGGGCCCACGGGGTTGGAGACGGCCCGCAGTTCCAGGACGGGCGTACCGTGCGCGGCGGCGGCCTCGGCGACCCCGAAGCCCTCCATGGCCTCGGCGAGGGCGAGGGGGTGGCGCGTACGGAGCACCGCCGCGCGCTCGGCGCTGCCGGTCACCGTGGAGACGGTCAGCACGCCCCCGGCGCGCGCCCCCAGGGCGGCTGCGGCCTCTCGTACGAGTGATTCCGGTGGACGGTGGTGGACGACACCGAAGCCCAGCTCGGTGACCGGGAGGAAGCCGTCGGGGGCGCCGGGTGCCTCGGCGCCCAGATCGGCGGCCGTGATGGCGTCCGCCACGACGAGCGAGCCCAGTGGGGCGTCCGGCTGGAATCCGCCCGCGATACCGGCGGAGACGACGAGGCCGTACGGCGTGCCGCGCAGGGCCGCGGCGGTGAGCGCGGCGGCGGTGGAGGAGGCGGCCGCTGCGGGACCGACGCCGGCGGCGAGGAGGTCGTACCGGCACGGTCCGCGGTTGTACCGCCGCAGGGTCACCGCGGGGAGCCGTACCTCCTCGGCGGGGCCCGGGAAGGCCCGCGCCACCGCGTCCCGTTCGACGGCGACCGCGGTGGCCACGAGGACGCGTACGGCGGGGGCGGGTCCCGCGGAGCCGTCCGCGGGGGTGGTGTCCGCCGCCGTGCCCGCGGGGGGCTTGTCCGCGGACGTGGTCAGGCGTCCTTCTTGAGCTTGAAGGACCACAGCCCGGTGACCTGGGTCTCGCCCTGGCGGACGGAGACGACCGTGCTGTTGCCCTGGGCGCCGTACTGGGCGTTGAAGAACACGCTGCCCGGGATCGTGCGGTACGTCTTCTTGCTGGCCTCGGTCAGCGGCTGACCGTTCATGAGGATCGTCCAGCCCTCGTCCGCGATCTCCGGGTCGACGCCGAAGCGGACGGTCTCGTCCGGGTCCACCTCGATGGTCTTGATGTCCTTGGCCTTCAGGCACTTCGCGAGCTCGGCGGTGTCGACCGACTTGCCGTCCTTGTAGCAGTCGGTCTCGGTGCTCACCGAGTTGTCGCCGACCGTGAGTGTGGCCAGCGGGGTCGGCTTCTCGCAGGCGGACAGGAGGAGAAGGCCGGCGGAGACGGCGCCGAGAGTGGCGACGGCGCGACGTCGGCGCGCCTCGGAACGCAGGGAGGTCATGGCCGAAGGCTATCGGGCATGGCCGGAGCCCCCTCCACGAGGGGTACGCGGGCGTGCCGCGCGCCGGGCCGCGCTCTCACGCGCCCGTGGTTTCCGGGCCGCGCTCTCACGCGACCCGTGCTTTGGGCGTGCCCCCGTGCCGGGCGGAGGAGAGCAGCCCGCGCACGGTCGTGAGCCATCCGGCACCGACGATCGCGGCGGCCACCGTGAGGCCGAGGACGCCGTTGAGGGGCAGGGCGATACCGATGGCGCCGCCGACGACCCAGGACATCTGCAGCAGCGTCTCGGAGCGCGCGAAGGCCGACGTACGGACGGACTCCGGCACGTCCCGCTGGATCAGCGCGTCCAGGGACAGCTTGGCGAGGGCCTGCGCGAACCCGGCGACCGCGCCGAGGCACGCCACCAGGACCGGCGAGAAGAACACCGCCGCCGTGATCGCGACGCCCAGTTCGATGGCGACGACGGTCACGATGATGATCTCGGGCGCCCGTGACCTCAGCCAGGCCCCGACGGCCGTGCCCAGCGCGTTGCCGACGCCCGCCGAGACACCCACTATGCCGAGCGACACCGCCGCGCTCTGCCCGGCCATCGGGTGCTCGCGCAGCAGGAACGCCAGGAAGAAGATCAGGAAGCCGGACAGGCAGCGCAGCGAGGCGTTGGCGGCGAGGGCGTGGGTGACCGCGATACCGACGGTCCGCAGCCCCGGCCGCTTCAGCGTCCTGTCGCGGTGCGGTCCGTGCAGGTGCTCCGCGTCCGCCGCGAGCAGCGCCGTGTCCTCGCCCTTGGCCGAGTCGACCTTGTGCGGCAGCGAGAAGGAGAGGAACATCCCGGCGATGAAGATCACGAAAGCGCCGTAGAGCGGCCACCGCGGCCCGACGGCCTGCAGCCCCGCCCCGATCGGCGCGGCGACCCCGGTGGCGAGCAGCCCACCGAGCGTGACGCGCGAGTTCGCCTTCACGAGGGAGAACCGGGGCGGCAGCAGACGCGGCACGACCGCGCTTCTGACCACCCCGTACGCCTTGGAGGCGACGAGCACGCCGAGCGCGGCCGGGTACAGCTCGATGCCGCCGGTGACGACGGCGCCGGACAGGAGCAGGGCGAGCAGCGCGCGGGCGAGCATGGCCCCGGCCATGGCGGCGCGGCGACCGTGCGGGAGCCGGTCGAGGAGCGGCCCGATCACGGGGGCGAGCAGTGTGAACGGTGCCATGGTGATGGCGAGGTAGAGGGCGACACGGCCCCGCGCCTCGTCCGTCGGCACGGAGAAGAACACGGTCGAGGCGAGAGCGACGGTGATCATGACGTCCCCCGCGCCGTTGACCCCGTGCAGCTCGATGAGCTTGCCGAGCCCCGACTCCCCGGCGCCGTGCGCGTGCGTGGCCTTCCTGATCCCGCGCGCCGTCCCGGTCACCGGCAGATGCAGGGCACGCCCCACCGAACGGACGGCCCCACTCACCCGGCTCGATCCGTCGCTCCGGCTGCTCTCCTTGTTCCCCTTGGCCCCACCGGTCCCGGTAGCACCTTGGGGCGACCGCGCGGCTCCCACTCCGTCATAGTGCCCCGACTCGACCGTTCATAGCGCGGTTCCGGCCCGCATGGGCGCGCCCGGGCTCGGCGGCGGGGCCTGGGCGCGGGGAACGGCGCGGTGCACAGCCGACCGAAACCCGACCACGACATCAGGATGCTGTCTTTGATCGGGGGCCTCGGGCGCGGCCCCGACAAGCCCCGGGCGGCCCTTCGTTCCGGGCCCCCGTACGATGCACGGCGCCGTACATGACCGCCGGTGCCACGCCCCGCCCCCGTATGGCGCAGAATGGATGACGTAGGTGCGCCCGAGCGCGTTCGGGCACGGACGTCGACGCGGTCCCCAGGTCCGCTCCGTCCGCGGCCCCCGCCGAGGGACGGTGCACTATGAGACGGCGTAGGAGAGAAGCGATACCTGTGAGCGCAGCGACCACGCGAAGCCGCACCCCCGACCGTCTGTGCGCGGAGGCCGTCGACCTCGCCCGCGCCGCCGCCGAGGAGGCCGCAGCGCCCGGCGTCGTCGGCGAGCACACGGGGCTCGCCACCGAAGCGGACCGGGTCGTCACGCACTTCTTCGAGTGCGAGGAGCTCGGCTACCGGGGCTGGCGCTGGGCGGTCACCGTGGCGAGGGCCTCGCGCGCGAAGATCGTGACGCTCGACGAGGTCGTCCTCCTCCCCGGCCCCGACGCCCTCCTCGCCCCCGAGTGGGTGCCCTGGAGCGAGCGCCTGCGCCCCGGCGACATGGGCCCGGGCGACCTGCTGCCCACCGACGCCGAGGACCTGCGCCTCGAGCCCGGTTTCTCCGGCGAGGAGGAGCCGGCACCGAACGCCGCCGTCTCCCACGACATGGCCGAGCTGGTGGAGGCCGAGGACGCGGACGTCACCGCCGGGGTGCCGGCGAACCTGCCGTTCGCGCCAGCACGCGGTTCGATCGCCGCCGTCGCCGAGGAGCTCGGCATGCGCCGTGCCCGGGTCCTCTCCCGCTACGGGCTGCACACCGCCGCCGACCGCTGGGAGGAGACGTACGGCCCCAAGTCGGCCATGGCCCAGGCGGCACCCGCGTCCTGTGTGAGCTGCGGCTTCCTGACACCCATCGGCGGCTCGCTGGGACAGGCCTTCGGTGTCTGCGCGAACGAGTTCTCCCCGGCGGACGGCCGCGTCGTGTCGCTGGCGTACGGCTGTGGGGGCCACTCGGAGGCGGCGGTGATGCCGAAGCCGCCGCGGCCGGCTCCGCCGGTGATCGACGAGACGAAGGTGGACCACTTCCCGCTGCGCCCCTCCCCCGACTCGGGTTCGGTGTCGGTGGCGGCGGCGGACGAGGACTCGGCCGAACTGGGGCACTCGTAGCGGCGCCACGGCAGGGCCCACGCTGTGCGGGCCCGAGGAGGTGACACCGCGCTGTGTGGCACATGCGGCTCCGCCGCGTGCGCGGCCGGTGGGTCGCTGCGGCCAGGGGTTCGGGGCGCGGCCCCGAAGGGGCGCGGGGCTGTGTCGACGTGCGGCTCCGCCGCGATGGGGGTCCCCCCTGTTCGAGCGAAGCCGAGAAACTTGGGGGAGCGACCGGCCATGGACGGCCCGCACC
This sequence comes from Streptomyces phyllanthi, assembly GCF_009377205.1. Lineage (GTDB taxonomy): Bacteria > Actinomycetota > Actinomycetes > Streptomycetales > Streptomycetaceae > Streptomyces > Streptomyces phyllanthi. The sequence goes on along the minus strand of NZ_VJZE01000122.1, from coordinate 13,505 downwards.
CATCCCGCGACACCACGGGGCTGTCACGGACGGGGTGGGCCGGGCGCCGCCCCCGGAGGCGGCCACCCCGCCTCCGGGTGCCTCCACGGACTCCGGGCGCCCTCCGGTCCCCGCCGCACGGTACCTTCGTGCACCACGCGACAGGGAAGGTGAACCGTGAGCAAGTTCGTGCGGCCGGCGCCCGAGGGTGCGGACCCGTTCGGGACGGCCCGGCTGCGGCGCGGGGTGCTGGACGCCTGGGCCACCAGCCCGGCCCGCTTCCGCGAGGACGCCAACGCCGAGGAGGATCTCGTCCTCGGCGGGTACCGGGACCGCCTCGTCGTCGAGCTCGCCCAGAACGCCGCGGACGCCGCGGCCCGGGCCGAGGTGCCCGGCCGGCTGCGGCTCACCCTGCGCGACGGCGTCCTCGTCGCCGCCAACACCGGCGCCCACCTCGACGCGGCCGGAGTGGAGTCCCTGTCCACCCTGCGCGCCTCCGCCAAGCGGGACACGCACGAGGTCACCGTGGGCCGGTTCGGCGTCGGCTTCGCCGCCGTGCTCGCGGTCACCGACGAGCCCGCCGTCGTCGGGCGGCACGGCGGAGTCCGCTGGTCCCTCGCCGAGGCCCGTGAACTCGCGGCGGACGTCGCACGGCACAGCCCCGGACTCGGCGACGAGCTCCGGCGGCGCGACGGGCACGTACCCCTGCTGCGGCTGCCGTTCGCGGCCGAGGGCAGCGCCCCGGAGCCGTACGACACCGTCGTGATCCTGCCGCTGCGGGACACCGCCGCCCGTGATCTCGCCGAGCGGCTCCTGAACGCCGTGGACGACGCGCTGCTGCTGGCCCTGCCCGGCCTCGAGGAGGTTGTCGTCGAGGCCGGCGACGAGACCCGTACGCTCCGCCGCCGTCCCCGCGAGCACGGGGTGACGGTCGAGGACTCCCGCGAGGGCACCACCTACTGGCGTACGGCCGCCCAGCAGGGCCCCACCGACGCGAAGCTCCTCGCGGACCGGCCCGTCGAGGAGCGGCTGCGCCCGTACTGGTCCGTCACCTGGGCCGTGCCCATCGACGCCGACGGCAGCCCGGTCCGCCCACGCACCGCGCCCGTCGTCCACGCCCCCACGCCCAGCGACGAGCCCCTGGGCGTACCCGCGCTGCTCATCGCCTCGTTCCCGCTGGACACCACGCGCCGCCACGCCGCGCCCGGCCCGCTCACCGACTTCCTCGTCGAGCGCGCGGCCGACGCGTACGCCGAACTCCTCGCCGACTGGCGCCCGGTGACCCCCGGCATCATCGACCTCGTACCCGGCCCGCTGGGCAAGGGCGAGCTCGACGGGGCGCTGCGCCAGGCGATCCTCGACCGGCTGCCGCGCACCGCCTTCCTGCCCCCGGCGATCGACCCGGGCGGGAGCGACGAGCGTCCCGAGGCCCTGCGCCCCCGGGACGCCGAGGTCGTCGAGGGCGCCGGTGCCGACACGGTGAGCGTCCTGGCCGAGGTGCTGCCCAGCCTCCTGCCGGCCGGACTGGAGCGCCGGGTGGAGCTGCGGACGCTGGGTGTCGCCCGGGTCCCGCTCACCGAGGCCGTCGACCGGCTCGCCGGTCTGGAGAAGGCCCCCGAGTGGTGGCGGCGGCTCTACGACAGCCTCGCCGGGGTCGACCCCGACCGGCTGTCCGGGCTGCCCGTACCGCTGGCCGACCGCCGTACGACGATCGGACCCCGGCAGGTCCTGCTGCCCACCCCGGACGGGGCGGGCGTCGAACCCGGGATGCTGGCCCGCCTCGGGCTCAAGGTCGCCCACCCGGACGCCGCGCACCCCCTCCTGGAGAAGCTCGGCGCGCTGCCCGCGACCCCCCGCGCCGTACTCACCACCCCGCAGGTGCGGGCCGCCGTGGCCGCCTCCCTGGACGAGGACGCCGGGGGATGGGAGGAGGACGCTCCCGACGCCGAGGAGCTGGCGGACACCGTCCTCGCGCTCGTCCGCGACGCGGGCCTCGAACCCGGTGACGAGCCCTGGCTCGGCGCCCTCGCCCTCCCCGACGAGGAGGGCGAGCTCGCGCCCGCCGGTGAGCTGGTCCTCCCCGGCAGCCCGTTCGCCCAGGTCATGCGCGAGGACGAGCTGGCCTCCGTGGACACCGAGCTGGCCGAACGCTGGGGCGAGCAGCCGCTGGCCGCCTGCGGGGTGCTGGCCGACTTCCTCCTCGTACGGGCCACCGACGTCGTCCTCGACCCGGACGAGCTGGAGCCGCGGGATGGCGACTTCGCCGAGCCCGACGACGCGGGGCTGCTGGACGCCGTCGACGTGTGGTGCGAGGACGTCCTCGACCGGCTGCCGGACACGCCCGTACCGCCGGTCGCTACCGAGATCGTCGCCGTGCGGGACCTGGATCTCGTGGACGACGACCGCTGGCCACAGGCCCTCGCCCTGCTCTCCCGGCCGCCGTTGCGCGACGCGCTCACCCAGCCCGTGCGGGTCCTGCTGCCGGACGGGACGCACGAGATCGTCCGCTCGTACACGGCGTGGTGGCTGCGCGGCAACCCCGTCCTGGACGGCCGCCGCCCCGCCGGTCTCCTCGCCGCCGGCGGCGACCCGCTCCTGCGCGGCCTGTACGACGAGGCCGACGCCACGGGCTTCGACGACGAGCAGGTCCTGCGGGCGCTGGGCGTACGGACCTCCGTGGCCGCCCTCCTCGACGAGCCCGGCGGTGCGGCCGAGCTCCTCGACCGCCTCGCCGACCCGGACCGCCGGGTCTCGGCCACCCAGCTCCACGCCCTGTACGGCGCGCTGGCCGACCTCGACCCGGAGCAGGTGACCCTGCCGGACGAGCTGCGGGCCGTACTGGACGGGGAGGTCACCGTCGTGGACGCGGCCGACGCCGTGGTCGTCGACTCGCCGGACCTGCTGCCCTTCACGGGCGGAGTGCCGCTGCTGCCCGTACGGCCGTCGCGGGCCGCCGATCTCGCCGAGCTCTTCCAGGTGCGGCGGCTGAGCGAGTCGGTGACGGGCGAGGTGGACTCCGAGGGCACGGAGCACGACGTACCGGAGCCGGTGCGGGTGCTGCTGGGGCCGTCCACCCCCGCCTCCTACGTCGAGCACGAGGAGCTCGTCGTCGACGGCGTCGAGCTGGACTGGCGCCGTACGCGCGACGGTGTGCTGCACGCGTCCACGCTGGAGGGCGTCGCGGCGGGGCTGGCCTGGGCGGCCGGCCAGTGGCCGCGGCGCTTCGAGGTGGCGGCGCTGCTGGAGGACCCGTCCAGGACGGAGGAGCTGGCGCGGGACCGCTGGTTCGACTGAGCGTTCGGCTGAGCGACTGAGCGGCTGAGTCTTCTCCGGCTTCTCCGGCTTCTCACGGCCAGGGCCGTCCTCACCGGACGGCCCTGGCCGTTTTCCGGCGGCCTGGTCCGGATTTGTGAATGTGATCTACGCAACTTCTGCAAAACATGTTCACTTCCCGTGCAACCGTCCGGCCCCCTCGCGGATCTCATCTGGCGAACCATCAGGTTCACCAAGACCATTCGGGTCCCGCGTGACAGCGCTCTGCCGCGGGATCCCCTTTTTCACGTGGGGAACGCATGCGCATTCGTGCCACTGTGGCCGTCGTCTCCGGCGCCCTGGCCCTCTCCGCTTTCGCCGTGCCGGCCGCGCAGGCCGACGGATCGGCGTCCAACGCCGACATCGCCAAAATCGCCAAGGCCGCGGACTCCGGCAGGACCACGTTCGACGCGGCGGCGGGCGAGCCGTACGCCCTCGACGCCACCTTCTCGAACGTCAAGATCAACAAGGGCAAGGCCATCGCTGTCGGCACCACCAAGGTGGTGAAGGCTCCGGTCACCTTCACGCTGACGCACGGCGCGGACGTGGACTACACGGCGGAGGACTTCTTCGCCTTCGTCGAGCTGTACCGGGGTGCCTCCTTCGAGGACGCCGACTGGGCCTGGGACACCGACCCGGCCGTCTGCACCGCCGTCACCGACACGACGGCCTCCTGCACCACCACCCTGGAGCTCGACCCCATCGCGCTCCTGAACGAGGACGCCGGTTCGTGGAAGGTGGCCGCCTTCGCGGTCGCGTTCAACGGAGAGAACCTGGAGGACCCCGACCTCTCCAAGGTCGGTGTCGCCGTCCAGGACCCGGCCGCCGCGTCCGTCAAGCTCCAGCGCTACTCCAAGCTGACGGTCAACGCCTCGCCCGAGCCGGTCAAGAAGGGCAAGACCATCACGGTCACCGGCAAGCTGACCCGCGCCAACTGGGACACGGGCAAGTACGCCGGCTACACCAACCAGTCGGTGAAGCTCCAGTACAAGAAGAAGGGCGCGTCCAGCTACTCGGACGTCAAGACGGTCAAGTCCGGCTCCGGCGGCGCCCTGAAGACCACGGTCAAGGCCACCGCCGACGGCTACTTCCGCTACGTCTTCGCGGGCACCTCGACGACCCCGGCGGTCAAGGCCAAGGGTGACTTCGTCGACGTGAAGTAATCGCGCGGGGCCTGTGCGGACAACGCTCCGCGCAGGCCCGCGCAGGCCCTCGCCGGGCAGAACGGGCCCCTGGAATCCGCCGTCACCGGATTCCAGGGGCCTTTTCGTGGGCGTCCGTGCCCTTTTCGTGGCGTCCGTGCCGCCCCGGTCGTCGGAGCCCCCAGCCGTCGGAGCCCCCAGCCGTCGGAGCTCCCGGTCGCCGGAGCCTCCGGTCGCCGGTGCGTGGTGAGGGCGAGGTCGCGCGGCTCAGGAGCCGTTCCGGTCCGGCGCGGGTCCGCCCAAGTCCGATCTTGGTAACAGGAACACAACATCATCATCCTGTGTACAACCATTCCCGCCGGTAGCAGGTCTGATCGTGCTGAGTCAGCAGACTCCATGATCAACCGGGCCCCGCGTGAGCGGACTCCGCAGGGCCCCTTTCTCCACCAGGAGATCGCATGCGCATTCGTGCCACCGTGGCCGCCGTCTCCGGCGCCCTGGCCCTTTCCGCCCTCGTCGTTCCCGCCGCGCAGGCGGACGGCGCCGCCTCCCGCGCGGACCTCGCCAAGATCCGGGAAGCCGCCCACGCCGGTTCCTCCGGGAACACCGCGTTCAGCACCTCCGCCGCGGAGGACGAGCCGTACGCGATGGACGTCACCTTCTCGAACTTCAAGATCGCATCGGCGATCAAGGTCGGCACCACCAACCAGGTCACCGTGCCGGTCACCTACACCCTGACCCACGGCGCGGACGTCGACATCACCGCCGAGGACTTCTTCACCGACCCCTACATCTACAAGGGCGCGTTCGACACCCCGGACAACATCCTGTTCGGCAACGAGTCGGCCACCTGCACCGCCACCTCGTCGACCACCGCCTCCTGCACGGGCCGGATCGACGTCTACCCGGCCGAGGGCGAACTGCTCAACTCCGACGCCGGCAGCTGGAAGGGCGGCGTGATGGCCGTCGCCTTCAACGGCCAGGACCCGTCCAGCGACTCCTTCGACGTCACCAAGGTCGGTTTCGCCGACCAGGGAGACCTCGCCTCCACGAAGGTCCAGCGCTACTCCAAGCTGACGGTCAACGCCGGCCCGGAGCCCGTCGCCAAGGGCAAGACGGTGACCTCCACCGGCAAGCTGACCCGCGCCAACTGGGAGACCAACACCTACAAGGGCTACACCAACCAGCCGGTCAAGCTGCAGTTCCGCAAGGCGGGAACCAGCACGTACACCACCATCAAGACGGTGTACTCGGACTCGTACGGCAACGTGAAGGCGACCGCCACGGCCACCTACGACGGCTACTGGCGTTTCCGCTTCGAGGGCACCTCGACCACCCCGGCGGTCTCCGCCACGGGTGACTACGTCGACGTGCGGTAGCGGGCCCGGCAGAGCTCCGGGGCCCCGCGCTCCAAGGGCTTACGCGGGAAAGCGGCGGCCGACCCACTTCCACAGGAACTCCAGGGCGACCGCCGCCACCGCCGCGATGCCGACGGCCAGCCACGGCATCGCGGCGCCCACCAGCTTCAGGGCGAAGAAGTCCTGGAGCCAGGGCACCATCAGGACCAGCACGAAACCGAGGCCCATCGACGCCACCAGGCCGAGCCGCCACCAGGTGTAGGGGCGGGCGATGACGGCCAGCACCCACATGGAGATCAGGAACAGCGTGAGAGTGGCTGCGCTGGTCTCCGCGTCCAGTGAGCCGGGCCCGGTGTAGTGGTGCCGGGCCAGCAGATACGTCACGAAGGTCGCCAGCGCCGCGAGCACACCGCCCGGGACCGCGTACCGCATCACCCGCCCGACGAAGTCCGGTTTCGCCCGCTCCTTGTTGGGCGCCAGGGCGAGGAAGAAGGCCGGGACGCCGATCGTCAGGGTAGACAGCAGCGTCAGATGCCGGGGCAGGAACGGGTACTCCACCTGCCAGCACACCACCAGGATCGCCAGCAGCACCGAGTAGACGGTCTTCACCAGGAACAGCGTCGCCACGCGCGTGATGTTGCCGATGACCCGCCGCCCCTCCGCCACGACCGACGGCAGCGTGGCGAAGCTGTTGTTCAGCAGCACGATCTGGGCGACGGCCCGGGTCGCCTCCGACCCCGAGCCCATGCTCACCCCGATGTCGGCGTCCTTGAGCGCCAGCACGTCGTTCACCCCGTCGCCCGTCATCGCCACGGTGTGCCCGTTCGACTGCATGGCGCCCACCATGTCCCGCTTCTGCTGCGGGGTGACCCGCCCGAACACGGTCCCCGCGTCGAGCGCGTCCGCCATCTGAGGGCGCTCGGCGGGCAGCCGCCGGGCGTCCACGACCTCCCCGCTGAGCCCCAGCTTCCCGGCCACCGCGCCGACGGAGACCGCGTTGTCGCCGGAGATCACCTTGGCCTGTACGTTCTGCTCCTCGAAGTAGCGGAGCGTGTCGGCGGCGTCCGGGCGCAGCCGCTGCTCCAGTACGACGAGCGCGGTGGGCCGGCCGCCCTCCGTGACCTCCGGCGAGTCCAGCTCACGGTCGTGGTGTGCACGGACCAGCAGCAGCACCCGCAGCCCCTCCTCGTTCAGCCGCTCGGTCTCGGCGAGCGCCGGGTCGCCGTCGGCCAGCAGGACGTCGGGGGCGCCCAGCAGCCACGTACTCGACTCGCCGTTGCCCTCGCTGAACGAGGCCCCGCTGTACTTGCGGGCCGAGGAGAAGGGCAGCGACTCGGTGCAGCGCCAGCCGTCGCCGTCCGGGTACGCGTCCATGATCGCCCGGAGGGAGGCGTTCGGCCGGGGGTCCGACTCGCCGAGGGCGTTCAGCACCTTCCGTATGTACGACTCGTCGGCGCCGTCCAGGGCCCGTAGCTCGGTGACGTCCATACCGCCCTCGGTGAGCGTGCCCGTCTTGTCGAGGCAGACGGTGTCGACGCGGGCGAGCCCCTCGATGGCCGGCAGCTCCTGCACCAGGCACTGCCGGCGCCCCAGCCGGATCACGCCGATGGCGAAGGCGACGGAAGTGAGGAGCACCAGGCCCTCCGGGACCATGGGCACGATGCCGCCGACGGTCCGCGCGACCGAGTCCCTGAAGTCGTTGTGCTTGACGACCAGCTGGCTGATGACGAGCCCGATCGCGGTGGGGACCATCATCCAGGTCACGTACTTGAGGATCGTGGAGATACCGGACCGCAGCTCGGACGAGACGAGCGTGAACCGGGACGCCTCCTCGGCGAGCTGCGCCGCGTACGCCTCGCGCCCGACCTTGGTCGCGGTGAAGGCCCCGCCGCCGGCGACGACGAAACTTCCGGACATGACCGGGTCCCCCGGCTGCTTGACGACGGGATCGGCCTCCCCGGTGAGCAGCGACTCGTCGACCTCGAGACTGTCGGCCTCGACGCACTCGCCATCGACGACGATCTTGTCCCCCGGCCCGATCTCGATCAGATCCCCCAGCACGATCTCCGAGGTGCTGACCTGGGAGGCCACCCCGTCCCGCCGTACGGTCGGCCGGACCTCCCCGATCAGGGCCAGCGAGTCCAGGGTTCTCTTGGCCCGCCACTCCTGGACGATCCCGATCCCCGTGTTCGCGAGGATGACGAACCCGAACAGACCGTCCTGGATCGGCGCGACGAACAGCATGATCAGCCAGAGCACGCCGATGATCGCGTTGAACCGGGTGAAGACGTTCGCGCGGACGATGTCCACGGTGGAGCGGCTGCTCCGCACGGGAACGTCGTTCACCTCACCGCGGGCCACCCGCTCGGCCACCTCGGCGGCGGCCAGCCCGACCGCCCGCCGGGATGCGGGGACGGGAACGGGATGCACAGGATCGAGGTTGGCGCCCGCGTCGATGTGCGTCATGTCTCCGACGGTACGTGCGGATTGGGGGGTTCACCCCCTGGGGGGCGGAAGATCCGACTTGGGGAGGAGGGGGCGACCGCCGCCACCGCCGCGAGAGGGCGTAGAGCACGCTCTGGGAGGCACCCGGAGCAGATCTCAAACGTGGTCCGAGCCGGTTGTCGGTCCGAGCGCCTTGGGGCGAAGCCCGGCAACGACCCAGTGGCGAGCGAGGCGGGCTCAGCCGCTGGTACTGCTGGTACTGGGCGCCGTGACCGGCTGCTTGTCCATCAGTCCCTGATCAGAGGGTTCCTGATCAGCGGGTTCCTGATCAGCGGAGCGTAGGGCTCCCCCTCCGGCGTGAAGATCAGGGCGAAGTCGTCCCCGGCCCCCACGGCCACCTCCCGCAAGCGGGTCAGGGCGTCCGCCTCGCTGGGAAGGCCGAGTCCGAGGGCTGCGGCGGCACGGTCCCGTCGGGCCGCCAGGCCCGGCATGTCCTCCAGGTACTCGGCCGCGCGTTCCCGGCTCTCCTCCGCGGTGAACGTCCTGCAGTCACGCCACCACGGGGCGACCAGCAGGAGCCGCAGGAGTTCGGGAGCCCGATGGCGATCAGGGCCGCGCTTCCTTCGGAGTCCGCGTACAGGACGGGCGTCAACGCCATTCGGGGTGCCAAGCGTGACGTACCTTGACGCCTGATGTCCTTGTCAGGGCACGTGAGGGCCAAGTCTTGGGGGTGCGTGGTGGTCGGACAGGTGGTCCGCCGAGGTGTTCGGCTCGGGGTGCGCATCGGACTGGTGTCGGCGATCATCTGCGGCTGCGTGTGGCTCGTTGCCGCCGCGATGTGGCTTTCCACCGGGACGCGTCAAGATGCTCTGGCAGGTCTCATCCGTGGCATTGCCGCGGTGGGCGGAAGTATGGGGATCGGCGTCCTGCTCGGTGCGGTGACCGGGGGCGCACTTGCGCTGTCGCCTGAATGGCTTGCCTCTCGGGCGCCGCTGCGGGGGCTGCTTGCCGGAGCCGTCGCCAGCACGGTGTTCCTGGGTGAGACCGCCGTTGTGGCCGTCGCGACCGACGGAGGTTACGGGCCGATGCTCCTCACACTGCTTGCCACTCCGGTGGCTGGTGGTGTGGCAGCGGCGCACAGCGGGGACGTCCTGGGGCGCACGCGTTGTCACTCTTGGTTGTGGGGTACGCCGCATCCTCGTTAGGTGCCGTCGTCGTTGGCCAAGTCAGGCCGAGGGCGTCTCCGTGCCGAGCCTGCCGGCTTTTATGCCGTTGAGGAGGTGGGCCAAGGGGGCGGGAACTGTTGTCAGTTGGATGCTTGGGGTGTCGCTTTCGCGGAGGTGGAGGGTGGTGGGGGTGGAGGCGAGTTCCAGGCAGTTGTTCCCCTCGCCTCCGCCTGAGAAGGACGACTTCTGCCAGCTGTCGGGGGTGGTCATCAGTACCTCACAGTTCCTTTGCCAGCCTGGTGATGAGGTCACGCGACTGTTCAGGGTCGAGCGACGCGGCTTCTACCTTACGGAAGAGCGTTCGAAATGCACCGAGTTGGGCTTCGGAGTCGATGAAGGCTGTGCCATGGGGCGCGTCGCGTACGGCTGTGTCCAGCTTGGGTACGGCGCCGCCCGCGTACATCATGGCGCTCCAAGCGCCGGCGAAGCCGTCCAGGTCGAACGGGATGACACGCACGGTGATGTGGTCCGCAGCGGAAAGGTCCAGGACGCGGGTGAGTTGAGCCCGCGCGGCCGCTCGATCGCCGACTCTGATGCGTAGCGCGGCTTCGTGGATCACTGCTTCATACGGGGTGGGGTTGGCCCCTTCGATGACGAGCTTCCTGTCCATCCGATGATGGACGCGCAGTTCCACATCCTCATCGGGCAGCGAGGGGACCTGGTACGAGAACAGGGCGCGGGCGTAGTCCGCCGTCTGGAGGAGCCCGGGAACGTGGAGGAACTCCACGTCGTGTCGGTAGGTGGCGTGATGTTCCAGCTCGGCGAGATCCAGGTAAGGCGCGGGCAGCAGGCCCCGGTACCTCTCCCACCACCCGCGTGTTCGATCGGTCGCCATCGCCGCCAGCGCTTCGGTCAACTCGACGTCCGTACAGGAATAGTGAGCGGCGAGCCGTCGTACGCGCGCTTCGCTCACGCCCGCGAAACCCGACTCGATCTGACTCATCTGTGCTGAGTCCGACCCGAGCAGCGCGGCGGCTTCGCGCGCCTTGAGGCCTGCTGCCTCGCGTAGTTTGCGCAGTTCGGCACCCAGGCGCTCCTGGCGTGCGGTGGGCTGCTGCCTGCGGGTCATGGCTTTCTCCTCGCCCCAACTGCTCGGAAACAGCTACTCGTTCGAGCGGCAGAGTACGGCAGCGACTTGCGCGAGCACAAATTTGGGCCCTACCGTCAGTGACGCGCCACACACGCTGCGGAACGCCGGGAACCTCCGGAAGCGCACCACTCCGTCCTGCCATGACGGCTGCGGCAATGCCACCGCCCGCGACCGCCGCGATCAGCCCATTCCCCCTCTTTCTGACAGGAGTTCACTCATGCCCGAAAACCGAGCTGCCGACGTGTCCGCCGAACTCAGCCAAGAACCCTGGGAGTACATGCTGTACATCCCCCACGACCCCCGCGCGGTCACCGTCTGTCGCCGTACCCTCCGCCTGATCCTCACCATGCACGGCCTGGCTCATCTCACCGACACCGCCGAGCTCCTCGTGACGGAGCTGGTCTCCAACGCCGTACGGCATACGAAAGGTCCCGCCGCCCTGCGCGTGTACTGGTCGGCCGGTGTCCTGCGGATCGGGGCCTGGGACGCCGATTCCGAACCGCCTGAGCCCCCGAACGAGCTGGCCCAGCTCACCGATGCCGAGGACGGGCGGGGTCTGGCCCTGGTCCGAGACTGCGCCGATCTGTGGGGCTGGCAGCCGCTCGCCAGGAACGGCAGTCGGGGCAAGTTCGTGTGGTGTGATCTGGCTGCCGTGTAGCGGCATGACGGCCCTGGTGCGGGGCTCCTCGGCGGGCTCACGTCCTTCGTGTAGCCCTCAAGCCTGTGCGAGTTGCCGGAGTCTTTGGTGCAGGAAGGCGCGTTCGGGCGCGTTCTGGGTGTGGGCGAGCGCCGCCTCGTATGCCGACGCCGCCTCGTCGTTGCGGCCGAGGCGGCGCAGCAGGTCGGCGCGGATGGCGTGGAAGAGGTAGTAGTTGTCGAGGTCGAGATCGTCGATGAGGAGGAGTGCCGCCTGCGGTCCTTCGACTTCGGCCACGGCGACGGCGCGGTTGAGTGCCACAACCGGGCTCGGGGCGAGGGAGAAGAGCTGGTTGTACAGCTGCAGGATCTGCGGCCAGTCCGTTGCGGCCGCCGTGGGTGCGTCGCTGTGAACGGCGTTGATGGCCGCCTGGATCTGGTAGGGGCCGGGCTGATCGCGGTGTATGCAGCGTCGGACGATGGCCTGGCCTTCAGCTATGAGATCGCGGTCCCACAGGCTGCGGTCCTGGTCGGCCAGGAGTACCAGGTCGCCGCCCTCGGTGGTGCGGGCGGCCCGGCGTGAGTGGGTGAGCAGCATGAGCGCCAGCAGTCCCAGGGCCTCCGGTTCGTCGGGCATCAGCTCGACGAGGAGCCGTCCGAGGCGAATGGCCTCCGCGCACAGGTCCTCGCGGGCCAGCTGCTCACCCGAGCTTGCCGTGTAGCCCTCGTTGAAGACCAGATAGACGACGGCCAGAACGGCCCGCAGCCGGTCGGGCAGGTCGGCGTCGACCGGGACCCGATAGGGGATCCCCGCGTGGCGGATCTTGCTCTTGGCCCGGACCAGTCGCTGGGCCATGGTCGGCTCGGGTACCAGGAAGGCATGCGCGATCTCCGCGGTGGTCAGCCCGCCGAGCAGCCGCAGCGTCAGCGCGACCCGCGCTGCCGGGGCGAGCGCGGGGTGACAGCAGGTGAAGATCAGGCGCAGCCGGTCGTCGCGCACGGGGCCCTCCTCGGCCGGTTCGCCGGCGGCGTGCAGCAGGGCGGCCTGGGCATGCCGATCCTCGCGGGATGCCTCCCTGCGCAGCCTGTCGATGGCCCGGTTGCGGGCGGTGGTGATGATCCATCCCGCCGGACTCGGGGGCACACCAGTGGACGGCCACCGCTTCACCGCCTCGGTGAACGCGTCCTGGACGGCCTCCTCGGCGAGGTGGATGTCGCCCAAGGCGCGGATCAGGACGGCCACCGTGCGCCCGTACTCGGCACGGAAGACCCGTTCGATCACGGGCGCGGGAGCCTGCGGCATGCCGATGTCACCCGCAGTGTCCGTCCTGCAGCGGCCTGACCTCGATCGGAAGAGTGATCGCCCGGGCCAGCTTGCGCCCCCACTCCAGGGCGGCGTCGAGATCGGGCGCCTGGATGATGGTGAACCCGCCGAGGTGCTCCTTGCCCTCGATGTACGGACCGTCGGTCGTGAGCACCTCATTGCCCTTCAGCCGCACCACCGTGGCTGTGCTCGCCGGATGCAGGCCCGCGGCGAACACCCAGGCGCCGGCTGCCCTCATCTCGGCGTTCACCGCCTCGACGTCCCGCATGATCGGCTCCAGGAACTCGGGCGGCGGCGGGGCGTCGGAGTCCGGCTGGTAGATGCTGAGCAGGTACTGCTTCACAGTGGTCCTCCTTGATCACCGCCGGCACGATGCCGGCCTCTCACCCTCCATACGAACGGCCCTGCCCCGGATCGACACCTCGGCACAAGAATGTCGGAGAGACTTCTCCGCGCGGCACCGAAGAGGCGTCGGACGCCACCCCGCGCCAAGGAGGAGGAGTGAGTGGGCGGGCCGGGTCCTCGACGTTGATCAGCTCATTGAGATCGCGCATCCCGTATCCCGCATCCCGCGTCACTTCTGGGGCTGCTCGGTGGTCGCGGGGCCCGGGGTCGGCTCGGGCGTCGGGTCCGGGGTCGGCTCCGGTGCCGGATCTGCCTCGGGTGACTGGTCCGGGGCGGCCGCCCTGAGCGCCGCGTCTCGTTTGATCGCCGCGTCGCGCTTGCGGACGTACCAGATGCCGATCAGGCCGAGGCCGGCGCCGGCCAGACAGGTCCACAGCCACCATGTGTGGCCGTTGTCGTCGAACCAGCCGAAGAACGGGAGCTGGACGAGGAAGAGGACGAACCACACGATCGTGCCGCCGGTGATGGTGGCGACCACGGGGCCTTCCAGGGGCTCCGGCGCCTCGTGCTTGGGGGTCCACTTCGCCATGGGGACAAGCTTACGAGGACGGTCCAGGGGGGATCGGGGTGGTCCACGTGGGCTGTGAC
>NZ_VJZE01000121.1 GCF_009377205.1 Streptomyces phyllanthi | reverse complement strand
GACTCGGTCAGCCCGCGCCCCCCGATCGGCAGCCACCCGTCGGCGTACTCACTGATGTGCGCGAACAGCTTCGGCCCGGCCGCCCCGCCGATGAGGGTGCGCGGCCCGGCCACCGGACCACGCGGCTTCCGCACCGGCTTGGGGTACGCGTGACTGGCCCGTACGCCCCCGAACACCCCCTCGTACGCGGTCGGCTCCTCCGCCCACAGGGCGCGCATGAGGGCCATCCGGTCCCGGCCCAGCTCCCGCCGCGTACGCCACTCGACACCGTGGTCGGCTGCCTCCTCGACGTTCCAGCCGAAGCCGAGGCCCAGCGTGAAGCGCCCGCCGGACAGATGGTCCAGCGTCGCCACCTGCTTGGCGAGGACGATGGGATCGTGCTGGGCGATGAGCGTGATGCCCGTCCCCAGGGCCAGCCGCTCCGTCACGGCCGCGGCCTGGCCGAGCGCGACGAAGGGGTCGAGGGTGCGGCCGTACTCGCGCGGCAGCTCCCCGCCCGCCGGGTACGGCGTCGTCCGCTCGACGGGGATGTGGGTGTGCTCGGGCAGGTAGAGCCCGGCGAAGCCGCGCTGCTCCAGCTCGCGGGCGAGGCGGGTCGGGGTGATCGTCTCGTCGGTGAGAAAGACCGTCACGGCGATGTCCATGGCTCATCTGTACCGCCACGGAACCTCCCTGTCCATACCGACCAGTCGGCATCGTCGCGTCACTCGACCCCGCCGGGCTTCGCCTCCCGCTCATGGTGTGCGGGAGACACGTTCGACGAGGTGGTCGACCAGAGTGCGGAGGGTGTCGCGACAGGACACGCGGTCGCGGGCGTCGAAGGCATGGAGCTGGATGTCCGGGCCGAGGGCGAGCGCCTGGCGGACTTGTCCGGCGGTGTACGCCTGGCGTCCGTCGAAGCAGTTGGCGGCGACGATGAAGGGAATGCCGCGCTTTTCGAAGAAGTCGATCGCGGAGAAGCTGACATCGATGCGCCGGGTGTCGACGAGGACGATCCCGCCGAGCGCTCCGAGCGCGAGATCGTCCCACATGAACCAGAAACGCTGCTGGCCGGGCGTCCCGAACAGATAGAGCACGAGGTCGGGGAAGAGCGTGATGCGGCCGAAGTCCAGGGCGACCGTGGTCGTGGTCTTCTCCTCGATTCCGCAGAGATCGTCCACGTCGGCACCGGAGGCGGTGAGGACCTCCTCGGTGCGCAGCGGGGCGATCTCGCTGATGGAGCGGACCAGGGTGGTCTTGCCGACGCCGAACCCACCCGAGACGAGGATCTTGACGGCGCTGGGCGCATCGGTGTCAGAGCCTGGCAAGCCCGTCCCTCACTTTCTCCAGCAGAGCGATGTCGGGGCCGCCGCTCCCCTGCGCGGGCGCCGTGGCGGTGATCCGCCCCTGGTCCAGCAGGTCCGACAGGAGGATCTTGGTGACGGCGACGGGCAGGTCGAGGTGGGCCGCTATCTCGGCGACGGCCGCGGGCGCGGCGCACAGGTCCAGCGCCCGGAGGTGCTCCCGTTGCAGCCCCGGCCCGGCCCGGACGGAGGCGGTGGCCGTGACGATGGTGATGAGGGTGAAGATGTTGCGGCTGGGCTCGGTGCGGCCCCCGGTGATGGTGAAGGGACGCACGAGGCGGCTGGCCTGCTCGTACTGCTCGTACCGGAGGTACTGCTGGTACGGGGGGTACTGGGGGTACTGCTCGGACTGGGGATACTGCCCGTACTGGGGATACTGCCCGTACTGGGGATACGGCTCGTACGGCTCGTCCTGCCCGTACCGCGGGTACTCGCTCATGGCGTACCCCCGGTGCTGCTCTGCCAGGCGGTGCGGGGAGAGGACGGGGAGCCGAAGGCGAACTCGGCACGAGGCAGTGCGCTGAGGTGCTCGCCGATCTTCTTGACGAGCATGTTCATCTCGAAGACGACGACCCCCACGTCGGCGTTCTCGGTGGTGATCACCGCCAGATACGCCCCGGTGCCGGCGGACGTGAGGACGAGATAGCCGGAACTCATCTCCAGCAGCGACTGGAGCACCGCACCACCGCCGAAGTCGGTGCAGACACCGCGGTTGAGGCTCATCAGCGCCGACGCCGTGGCGGCCAGGCGTTCGGCCTCGGGACGAGGGAAACTGGTGGACTTGCTCACCACCAGGCCGTCCTCGGAGACCACCACGGCACATCGCACCTGGGCGACCTGGTCCACCAGCCGGGTGAGCAGGTCGTCGAGCTGACTGTTGGTGGCCGGCGCAGGGTCGGTCGTCATCGTGTGTCCTTCGTCGGGGTCTGCTGAGTCGGCCATGCATACGCGGATGACGGCTCGGAGTAGGAGCTGCCCCCTCTGCAGAGGTTGCGGGCACGTCTGGTTCCGTGCACGAAGGCGGACATGGCGGAGGCGGCCTGCTGCGCGGAGGGAAGCCCCATGGGAGCCGGCTGAGGCGCGTTCTCCGTACGCAGTTCGTCCACCAGGCTCGCCTCGGGGACGCGCTGCGGAAGCGGTGCCGGGGGGTCGGCATCCGGCTGCGGCGGTGTGGTGGGCCAGCCGGTCGCCGTGGACGGCGTGGAAGGCCACCGGCTGCTCGCCGTGGACGCGCTGGAGGACCAGCCGGCCACGGGGGACGAGCCGGAGGACCAGTCGGCCGCGGAAGACGAGCCTGAGGACCAGTCGGCCACAGGAGACGAGCCGGAGGACCAGTCGGCCGCCGGGAACGGGGAAGGCACGAGCGGGGGCTCGGCCGGAGGTGGCGGAACCTCGACGGGAGGAGGGAAGTCCGGGCCGGTCCAGCCGTGAGCGGCATGAGCGTGTGCCGCGGGACGGGTGTGGGCTGCGGGACCGGCATGGGTGGTGTGAGCGTGAGGGGGATGACCTGGCTCGTGGGCCATCCCCTCGGCGCCGTCCGCACCGAGGACATGCTCGTTCAGGAACCCCGGCTGCTGGATGTCGCGGGCGAGCAGCTTCCCGGGAATCACGGCGATGGCGATCATTCCGCCGAACGCGGAGGGCCGGAGGGAGACCTTGATCCCGTGCCGGGCGGCGAGCCGGGAGACCACGAACAGCCCCAGGCGTGTGTCGTCACCCAGCGCGAGTACCTCGAACCGCGGCGGCTTGGCCAGCATGTCGTTGAACTGGGCGAGGTCCTCTTCGAACATGCCGAGGCCACGATCCTCGATCTGTACGGCGAGGCCGAGGCCGACGGGCTCGACCCTGGTCACGACAGGGCAGTCCCGGGGCGAGAACTGGGTGGCGTTCTCCATCAGTTCGGCGAACAGGTGGATCACGTCGGCGACGGCGTGCGCGGCCAGACGCGTGTGCTCGTCGCACTCGACGGTGACGCGCTGGTACTCGGCGACCTCTCCGGCGGCGCTGCGCAGCACGTCCGTGAGCAGGACGGGTTCTCTCCACTGCCGGCCGGGGCGGCCACCGCTGATGACGATGAGGTTCTCCTCGTAGCGGCGCATCTGGTTGGCCTGGGAGTCGAGTTGGTACAGGCCGTCCAGGACGTCGGGTTCCTGGTGTTCGCGTTCCAGTTTGTCCAGCAGGTCGACCTGGCGGTTGACCAGGTTCTGGGTGTGGCGGGCGACGCCCAGGATGGCCTTCTCGAATCCCCGGCGGGCATCGGCCAGTTCGACGGCACTGCTGACGGCGGTGCGTTGCGCGCAGTTGAACGCGCGGACGACCTCGCCGAGTTCGTCGTCGCCAAAGTCGAGTTCCATGGTCTCGGCACCCACGTCGACCCGCTCGCCTTCGTTGAGCCGGTCGACGACATCGGGCAGCTGCCTGTCCGCGAGGGTGACGGTCGCCTCGCGCAGTCGCCTCAGCCGGCGCAGCAGGGACCGGGTGACCCGCCAGGCCAGCAGGACGGAGGCGAGCACGGCCAGGAGACCGGTCGCGGTGAGCAGCAGGCCCCGGCTCACCTGGTCGTCGGCGGTGGAGGTCTGGAGCTGGATCAGCTCCCTGGTCTCGTCCTGGGCCAGCTCGGCCAGGTCGTCACCGACCCGGTCGAGCGCGGCGCGCCACTGCCGGGAGGAGTCCGGCAGGCTGTCGCCGGGCTCTCCGGTGAGGAGGGCGTTCTCCACTTCGGTCATCCGCTGCCAGGCGACGCTTCCGGTGACCCGCCCCAACGCCGCTCGGTCGGCGGGGGACGCCTGAGCCCGCAGAGAAGCCAGCAGCCACCGCTGGGTACCCACCGCCGTGGTGTACTGCGCGCGGGCTGCGGGAGTCAGCCGCCCGTCGGCGAGGGCGGCGGACAGCGCGGTGTCCTCCAGCTGGATCTGCTCGGCCGCGTTCACCAGCAGGCCCAGCGGAATGGATTCGGCGACCAGGGGGCCGTCCGCCACCTGGGCGCTCACGTTCCCCAACGCGGTCATCTGGGCGACGATGACGCGTGTGTAGCTCCCGGTGGCCTCGTTCAGCGATATCTCCCGCTGGTCGATCCGCTCGCGCAGGTCACGGAGCGGGAGCTGCCGCAGGCCGTTGTAGATCGGGGCGAGCGCGGTCTTGACGCCTTCCGGGGCGGATTCCAGGTCCGCGGAACCCTTCGCCACCGCCGCGAGCGCGACATCGGTCCTGGCGCGCTGGGCGCGCAGGGCGGTCCGGGAGGACTCGGGGTCGGCGAGCCACGCGGCGGTCAGACGGCGTTCCAGCTGGAAGGCCTGCCGCAGATCATTGCCGGGCGCGGCGACGTCCTTGCCCAACGAGGTCTGGTCGCGCAGATCGAGCGCCTGGGAGAGCTGCCCGCCGGCCGCCGCCAGCCAGACGAGTGCCAGCGCGACGCTGGGAACCAGGGCGAGAAGAAGCAGTGACGTACGTATCGAGCGGAAACGGCGCAGGGCATCCTTCGCTAATGGCATAGGCGTCCTTGTGCAGAAGGGGGAGAGACGGCTGCGGATCACGTCGTTCGGCGCCGGGGGGACACCGGAGACGCAAGGCCGCCACGGAGTTCCTGAGTACGAGCGAACGGGAGAAAGATCCGTCGGCCCCCGCCGAGGCCCGGATCACGTCGCGGTCGCGGGAAACGACCGTACGACGGAGGCGCTACGCAGAAGACGCGACGCGGAAGGCTTCGCGACGTGCGTCGTCACACGGGCACGGCCCGTGGAGGACAAGAGAGGCGCGAGAAGATCTCTCCAGGCGGTAGGTCGACCCCATGGCGCGCTTTTCCCTCGGATCTCCCAGTGATCCGCTGATCCACTTGCGAACAGTCACAGAACGCTCCGTCAGGTCGGCCCGCACCGGCCCGTGCTCGACCGTACGTCCTGCGACCGGGGTCCTGGGTCCTGGATCCTGACGGGCGGCTCAGCCGGGCACGTCCTGGGTGTCGAGCGGAGGCCGCGACTCGGCGCGACGGTTCCCTCAGTATGTGTATGGACAACGAGGAACCCATCACACCAGCACCACTCGCGCATCGGCAACCCCGCTGGCAGGTAGGACATTCCGGTCCACTTCTGTCCACTCCGCCCATCACCGGGCCCCTTTCCGCACGGACCCGAGACGGCAGCGTGCCGTCTCCGGGAAAGCTGCCGATCCTCTTCCCTTGCACGGGAGTTCAGGGCTGAATACCAGGGTTGTACGCGCCACACCTGCACACCCGAGTGACATCCGACGCGTTGGGAGCAGCAGCATGTGCGAGACCCACGACCACGCCACGGAGTCCGGCACCGGCATGGGCAGACGCGCCCTGTTCGTGACGGGGGCGGCCACCGCGCTTACGTTGGGAGGCGTGACCTTCGCGAGCGGCGCAGAGGCCGCGGACGGCGACCAGGAGACCCGGACGGTGCGCGGCACCCTGCCCACCGGTTCACCCGACTACGTGTACGTACCACTGGAAGTGCCCTCCGGTGTACGGGAGTTACACGTCGCCTACACCTACGACAGGCCGACCGTCCCGCCCGGCACCGTGGGCAACGCCCTCGACATCGGCGTCTTCGACGAACGCGGCACCGACCTCGGCGGCAGGGGCTTCCGCGGCTGGTCGGGCGGCGCGCGCACCGAGTTCTTCATCCGGGCGGACGACGCGACCCCCGGCTACATCCCGGGCCCGGTCCGCCCCGGGACCTGGCACATCGCGCTGGGCCCGTACACGGTGGCGCCGCAGGGCCTGACGTACGAGATCACGGTCACCCTCACGTACGGCGAGCCGGGCCGGGCCGTGAAGCCGACGTACCCGCCGTCCCGCGCGAAGGGCCGGGGACGGGCCTGGTACCGCGGCGACTGCCATCTGCACTCCTGGTACTCGGACGGACGCCGCACCCCGGCGGAGATCGCGGCGCTGGCCCGCGCCGCCGGCCTGGACTTCATCAACACCTCCGAGCACAACACCCATTCCGCGCACGCCCACTGGGCCGACCAGGCGGGCCCCCATCCCGACGGCGAACTGCTGATCCTGCTGGGCGAGGAGGTGACCACGCGCAACGGCCACGTGGTGGCCCTCGGCACCGACCCCGGCACGTTCATCGACTGGCGCTACCGGGCCCGGGACAACCGGTTCGGCAAGTACGCGCGGCGAATCCGCGCCGCGGGCGGCCTGGTCGTCCCCGCCCACCCGCACGCCACCTGCGTCGGCTGCAACTGGAAGTTCGGCTTCGGCGAGGCCGACGTGATCGAGGTGTGGAACGGCGCGTACACCCCTGACGACGAGGTGGCGCTGGCGGACTGGGACAGCACGCTGGTCGCCTCGGTGCGCTCGAAGGACGGGCCGCGTGCCTGGATCCCGGCGATGGGCAGCAGCGACGCGCACCGCGACCCGGACCCCGTCGGCAGGCCCCAGACGGTCGTCCTCGCCGACGACCTGAGCCGCGAGGCCGTCCTGGAGGGCCTGAAGGCGGGCCGCTCCTACGTGGCGGAGTCCCAGTCGGTCGCGCTGTCCTTCACCGCGTCCGGCGGCCGGGGCGAGCATGCGGGCATCGGCGAGCGCCTGGCCGTACCCGCCGACGCCCCGGTCACGGTCCGCCTGGAGGCCACGGGCGCCCCGCGCTGCACGGTCCGCCTCGTCACCGACCAGGGCGTCCTCCACACGAGCGCGCCACTTCCGGTGTCGGGCACGGGCACGGTGGAGTGGCGTACGACGGCGCGGTACGCGGCGTACGTACGGGCGGAACTGCGGCACGAGGCGGTGCTGGCGCCGCTGCCGGGGGCGCTGGCGGCGTTCACGAACCCGATCTTCCTGGGGGAGCGAAGCGGGGAGTGAAGCGGGGGCTGAAAACACTGCCGCCTCACCCCTCCGACGGAGATGCGCGGTACAACTACCGCAGACCACCACACCGACAGGAGCCCTCAGCCGATGTCCCGCTACGACGGCCTCAAACACCGAGCGGTCACGACGCTCCAGCGCCGGATCGTCAATCCGGTCTCACGCCGCCTCCCGCTGCAGACCGTCCTGGAGACCACCGGCCGCACGTCGGGCCTGCCCCGCCGCACCCCGGTGGGCGGCCGCCGCGTCGGCGACTCCTTCTGGCTGGTCTCGGAGTACGGCGAGAAGTCCCAGTACGTACGCAACATCCGGGCGAACAGCACGGTGCGCGTACGCATCAAGGGCCGCTGGTACGCCGGTACGGCCCACGTCCTCCCCGACGACGACCCCATCGCGCGCCTGAAGTCCCTCCCCCGGCACAACAGCACGGTGGTCCGGCTGGTGGGGACGGATCTGCTGACGGTGCGGGTGGATCTGGTCTAGGACCTGTCCGGGCGATCACATTCGCGTACTGCTTCAAACAATGGAGTAGTCACATGATCAGCTGGACAAACAACCTTGTCGGCCTCGGCCACCGGGGCCGCACCGTCATCGGTCTGAACGGCTGGCAGCACTCGGTGCGCGGCCCGCGAGCCAGACGGCGATCCGCTCCTGCAACTCGCGGTCAGAGGAGGGACTGTCCCGAAGCGCGAACCATTCCAGGTACCGCAGGATGTTCTCCGAGCGGTCCGGGTGGCGCACCGCGAGCACATCAATGCCGGTCTCGCCCGTCGAGGCCTTGACGTACACACTGCTGTCGAGAGCCATCATGCCGAAGCCCGGGTGGCCCGCGTGTATGCCGAGGAACGCCGATGCCGCGCCCCGGCCCATAATGTCCCAGCGCTCCAGGAGCCGGACCCGGGTCCAGACCGCGGGTGCGGCACGGCGGCCACTGTGCATGTTCTGCAGGGAGGCCCAGTGCGTGCGGGTGCCCTGTGGAAGCTGGAGGAGGAACTCGCGCCGGTGGCCGAAAAGACCCGATGAGACCGCGAGGTCATACCAGTCCTCGTTGAGACGCTCGACGAGCCGTGGGGTGTCGTACTGGTGGAAGAAGCCGCCGACAATGTCCTCGGCACGGTAACCGAAGACGAACGGCATCGCGCTGTCCGGCACGGCGTTCGGGATCACCTCGAGGCCGGCCCGCCGCAGCGGCCGGTACACCTTGCGTTCGCGCTCCTGGGTACCCACCGGTCACTGTTCTAGCAGGACCAGCGCGCCAAGAACCCCGGCCTGGCGCTTCCCCATTTCCCGACCTCCCGGATCGGACCCGTGCTCGGATAGCCGCATGATCGGCCGGACAGGTCCCAGCCGGTCGGACGGCAGGACAGCCCGAGCGGTCGCACCTGTGGCCTGGCAGGTCTGCTCTGGTCGTCGGGCGTCAGTTCTGGTTCACCGGCCAGACCGCCGCCGGATCGCAGTGAGCCGGGCAGGCCGGCAGATAGGCGAGGTTGCCGAGGAACAGTCCGTAGGTTTCCTCACGGGTGTTGTAGGGCTGTTCCGTCCGACCGGGATGGACGGCGAACTCCATGTCCGAAGCAACGCAAGATCAGCAAGGACGGCCAGAAGCGCGGCAGGCAGGAACACCGCCATCGGCTTCATGAGTATCCGTGGAGACGACACAGACACATCTGTGATTCATGTCACGCACCCCACAAGAAACTTCCTTACGCTTTCCCTCCTCATATAGCCCGCAAGGGAAATGCGAAGGGGGAGCAAAAGTGAAAATGAACCGAGTGATGCTAGCCATCGCACCAATAGTCGCGAGTGCTGCCCTTGGTTTGGCAGGAGCCACACCGGCGTTCGCACTGCCGCCTGCGCACCCGACCAACACATCCTGCGGGAACGCCACCGCGGCCGCCGTCATCTTGGACAACTTCACGAGCGTGGAGACTGCCGCGCACCACAATGCGCCCGATGGCAGGATTTCGCACAACGACCTGGTCGCGACCGGGCGGTTCGAGAACGGCCATCCGCTCCGAGTTCAGAGCGCCGCCAACCACGTCCTGAGAACCCCCGGACTGGAATCACAAATTGACACCGCCGCACATGGCGGCAATCCGGACAACAATATATCAAGGAACGACCTGAGGCACGAAATCGCGCAACAGATCTGGCTTACGCGCGAGGTGGACAACCTCCTCGACGAGATCGATGACGTACTCGCAGAAGGGGCCGAAGAGTTCGTAAGGCAATACTGCCAGAACGGGGGGAGTTAGAGGTTGTCTCACGTGGTGATGGTGCGAGCTGCGGCATGATGCCTCTTCGTGAGTGCCGGTCTGTCGCAGCGGCTGGTTCCTGACGGTCTGTGGGAACTGGTCGCCCCGTTACTGCCGTCGTTCAACTCCCGTCCGCAGGGCGGCGGGACCGCGCCGCTGGACGAGCGTGCCGTGTTCACGGCGGTGGTGTATGTGCTGACCAGCGGGTGTGCCTGGCGGTATCTGCCGGAGACGTTCGGAGTGTCGCCCGCGACGGCACACCGCCGGTTCACAGCGTGGACCGAGGTTGGGTTGTGGCGCCGATTGCACCGGGCGGTCCTGGACGAGCTCGGCGCCCAAGCCACCATCGCTCAGCCCGATGACCAGCGGCTCCACCGCAAGCGCCGGGGACGAGCCGGTGGCCGGCCCCCGGCCCTCGACAAGGCCCAGTACCGCCGTCGCAACGCGGTCGAGCGGTGCGTGAACAAGTGGAAGCAGTTCCGCGCGGTGGCCACCCGGTACGACAAGCGCGACTACATCTTCAACGGCACCCCGACTGTCACCGCGATCGTCATCTGGCTCCGCGACACCGTCCAAGAGCCATCAGAAACAGCCTAGGACGCGGACCGCCGCCAGAGCGCTGTGCGGCGGCCCGCCAATACGTGTGACTGAGCATCTCAGTTGGCCACCTTGGCGCTCAGTTCGGAGTGCGGCTGTGTCACCGCGTCGGAATCACGAGTTCATGTGTCGGTCGGTGAGCCATCGCGCCTGAGCTACATCACCGCTGCCCACGGTCAGGCTGGCCCTGGCAGCGTCGTAGAAGCGGTCTCGGCCCTCGTCCGCACGCCGTACGGCGGCCACCCAGTCGAAGTCGTCGCCAGCGATGCCACGTGCCGCTCGCTCCAACTGCAGCACTGCCCAGCGCCAGTCGCGCGCGGCGGCCACCGTGTCAGCGTCACCCAGCAGAAGCACCCCCTCCCACGCTTTGGTCCTCTGGGCGTCCGCTTGGGCCATCAGCTCAAGCCCAGTGGTCCGATCGACCGGGTGCGCCCGCGACGCGGGTCGGGACGGCGCCGTGATGCGATGCGCGAGTAAGTGGACCTCCTTGAGCGCGCGAGCGTACTCGGAGTACGCGTCCAATCGCCGTTCGTCCCACCGTACTGAGAGGGCGCGTGTCCACTGCGCTCTGTCGTTAAGGCGTGCAGTGAGGAGTGTTCCGAGGACGCCGACGATGACACCTATGAGTGCAGGCAGTTGGTTCAGAAAGGCAGTCACCCTCGAAGCGTGCCCCGCCATGGCGCCCGGCCAACTGGCCGAGGCTGTGCCCAGCGGTGATGGGATCTTGCATGTCAGGGCTCGATGAGAACGGGTCAGCCCAGTACCAGGGGCGATCAAACCACATCATTGTGTTGCTAGCGCGCTAATACCCCCGGTAGCGTCATGAAAGTGCTCGCGAGCCTCCTCCCAGGCCTACGGGACCTACGCACGCCCCTGACGGTGGGTTACCTATGGCTGATATGCGGCTGGCTCTGGTTCCGCGATGCGCTGCTGCGGAGGGCCACCGCTCGCGGACCGATCGCTGACCTTTACGCCCTCGACGGCGTCCTCCCATCAGCAACGTTCCTGGCCGCGCTGACGTTCATTGCTTACTTCCTGGGCTCAATCGTCGAGCTAGACGCCGCTGGGGCCAGGTGGATCGACCCGATCAGGCCCAACCGAGCGTCCTGGGAAGCGGTCGCTGATCGGTTCCGCATTCGCCTCGACGAAGGTGAGAGCTTGACGACTGAGCGGTACGCAGCAGCGATAGCGGCGTGGAATCGGACTGCGCCCTCCCGAACCGCCAAGCGCACGACGCTGCGGACCAACGTCAGCCTGGAGGAACTGCGAGAGGAGCAAGGATTCGCGGCACTGGAAGCTGCCCACCCTAGGGGCTGGGTGTTGGCGGTCGACGGCGAGCCCGAATCGTGGACTCTTGTGACTATTCGTGGTCGCCGGACTATAAGGCACGTGCACTGGCGCCGGTCACTGACAGGCAGAGCGGTGGATTGGCGGGGCCCTGAATTGCCGCTCACGGATCTCACTGTCCGTGGGCTGCCATCCCTGGCGCTCGCCGCGCTATACGCTCTGCGAGACGAGTTGCCCGACCTTGCGACCCGACTTCTTATCGAGCGGCCGGAGGTCTTTGACAAGTATGACCGATTGCTTGCAGAGGCATCGATCCGCATCAATATGTTCCTGCCGGTGACCGTTCTTGTGTCCACACTCGCTCTGCGCGCGCACTGGCTGTGGTGGTTCGGGCTGGTCATGTGTGTGGCCCTGCTCTACCAAGGGCTCGTACAACGGTCCCGAGCGTTCGCGGTGGTGCTGGACTCGGTAGCCACTCGGCTGATCGAGTCGCCCACGATGGTGGCTGTAGAGGCGGCTCAGCATGGCGACACCGCGACGGGTGCTCCTGCCACACTGGTCTAGCACACGCTCTGACGTGGAGTGTTCAGCCCGTATCGCTAGCGCGGTACACAGGAATCGGCGCCTCACACGCTGTGGCCAACTAGCGCGCTAAGAGGTTGTCTCACATGGTGAGCTTCGCGAGTTTCTTGTAGCAGGTGAGGGCGGCGGCCAGGCCGAGGAAGGCGAGGAAGTGGGAGCCCTTTCGCTCGTATCGGACGGTGAGACGTCGATAGTCGATCTCACCCTGGGCGCCGAGCTCGTCCAGGACCGCCCGGTGCAATCGGCGCCACAACCCAACCTCGGTCCACGCTGTGAACCGGCGGTGTGCCGTCGCGGGCGACACTCCGAACGTCTCCGGCAGATACCGCCAGGCACACCCGCTGGTCAGCACATACACCACCGCCGTGAACACGGCACGCTCGTCCAGCGGCGCGGTCCCGCCGCCCTGCGGACGGGAGTTGAACGACGGCAGTAACGGGGCGACCAGTTCCCACAGACCGTCAGGAACCAGCCGCTGCGACAGATCGGCACTCACGAAGAGGCATCATGCCGCAGCTCGCACTATCACCACGTGAGACAACCTCTTAGGACTCCTAACAAAAGTGGTGGGCTTGGCCTGGTCAGAGGTCGGGGTCGTGCACGAGGCTGCCGGGTATTGGGACGTGGTCAGCCGCGTAGTCGCACGCGATAAACCTGGCGACGTCGGCGATCATCCCCGGGATACTGGTTGCCCATGGATGAGGTCGAAGTCGTCGTCGCTCATTCCGAGCGCGCGACTCTGCGCGTCGGTGACGTGTTCTTGAAAGTGGACGCCGATCAGGCGCGCATCGACGTTGAGGTCGAGGCGATGTCCCTCGCGCCGGTCCCGACCCCGGAAGTCCTGTGGCGCAAGCCGCCCGTGCTCGCGACCGCCGCACTCCCGGGGACGACGCTTGGGCGCCTCGGCGGGCCGTCGACCGGGTCGCCGACAGCGTGGGCCGCGGCGGGTGCCGCCATCCGGAAGCTGCACGACGCGCCGCTGCCGCCCCGGCAGGGCAGGGCCGGACGGAGCATCGTCGCGCTGGTGGCGGAACTCGACGACGAGTGCGAGTGGCTCGTGACGAACGGCGTCCTGCCCGCCGACCTGGTCTCCCGCAACCGCCAGGTCGCCGAGGCCGCGCTCCGGCCATGGACTCCGGCGTTCACACACGGCGACCTGCAGATCGCGCACGTCTTCGTCGAAGGCGACGAGGTCACCGGCATCATCGACTGGTCCGAGGCGGGCCAGGGTGATGCCCTGTACGACCTCGCCACCTTCACGCTCGGACACGAGGAGCACCTCGACGACGTCATCGCCGGCTATGGCACCGACATCGACCTCGACGTGATCCACGCGTGGTCGTCGTTGCGAAGCCTGCTGGCAGTTCGCTCGCTGATCGAGCAGGGCTTCGACCCCTTCGCGCCGGGCTGTGAGGTCGACGTGCTGAGATCCCGGATGTGAGGCCGCGCGGGCCCGACTGCCACGTATGCGTTCTGACGCATCGAACAGGCCATCCCCTGGGGCGATCGCCCGCCCTTACTCTCAACAAAGTGCGGTGCGCAGTCGTCGCCAGCAGATGACGGCGCAGCCGAGGGTGACGAACGCGTGGTGGATGTCGTCGCGGATCTCCCAGCGGATGCGCAGGCGGCGGAACCAGTGCAGCAGCGCGATCGCTCCTTCCACGACCCAGCGGTACACGCCCAGGCCGGAGCCGTGCCCGGTGCCGCGCCGGGCGAGGTGCGGGGTGATCTGGAACCGGCGGACCTTGTCCCGGTAGACCTCGTGGTCATAGCCGCGGTCGGCGTACAAGTGCTTGGGGCGGCGCAGTGGCTGGCCGCGCTTGCCGCGGATCGGCGGGACGGCCTGGATCAGCGGGATCAGTTGGGTGACGTCGCCCACGGTTGCCGCCGGTGGTGATTGCCGCGAGGGAGATGCCGTGCGCCTCGACGATCAGGTGGTGCTTGCTGCCTGCCTTGCCCCGGTCCACCGGGGACGGACCGGTGGCCGGCCCGCCCTTCATCGCGCGGATGTGGCTGGAGTCGACCGCTGCGCGGGAGAAGTCCAGCAGGTCTGCGGCCCGCAGCTCGGAGAGCAGCAGCTCGTGCAGGTGCTGCCAGACCCCGGCCTCGTTCCAGTCCCGCAGCCGTCGCCAGCAGGTCATCCCCGAGCCGAAGCCAAGCTCCTGGGGCAGAAACTCCCAGCGGATGCCGGTGTACAGCACGAACAGGATCCCGCACAGCACCTTGCGGCTATCCAGACGCTTACGACCTGGACGCCGCGGATTACGTGGGACGACCGGCAGCAGCGGCTCGATGCGCGCCCACAACTCGTCGTCGATCTCCCACGGTCTGGCAGCGGTCTTCCTCGTCTCGACTGGCTCGCACCCCCTTCGGCCAGCATCAACGAGAACTGACACACCGTCATTCCCGGAGGTCCGTAAACCTCCTTTTGTTAGGAGTCCTTAGCCCTGGGCTACGGCACGCTCATGATGTTGCGCGCCATGCGCGACTGTGAGTCGTACACGTGGACAAATCGTGTGAGCGCAACGCCGCTCGCGGCGGCGGGTACGCCGAGCCACGACTCGAAGACCGGCCCGCCGCTCTCATCCCGTAGGCCCCTTACACCGCTGATCGACTTCACGGCTGTCCGCCTCCGGATACCGGCGTAGTGGGG
Source organism: Streptomyces phyllanthi (assembly GCF_009377205.1). Classification (GTDB taxonomy): domain Bacteria; phylum Actinomycetota; class Actinomycetes; order Streptomycetales; family Streptomycetaceae; genus Streptomyces; species Streptomyces phyllanthi. Next base: position 7,224 of record NZ_VJZE01000121.1, on the reverse strand, counting down.
CCGTTTCCGGCCCGGCCGCAACTTGCGGTCGGGCCGGACGCGCTCCTAGCGGCCGCCAGGAGCTACCGGCGCAGCGTCAACGGCAGGGCGCGCAGGGATGGTGCGGGCTCCGCCGCCGGCCGCACCGCGGGACGCTGGAGCAGCACGCGCCAGAAGGGACGCGGGTAGGGCGGCTGCGGGGCAGCCCAGTACCCGGGCACGAGCCGGCCGTCGTCGGCCAGCTCGGGGAAGGCCGCGTCGTTGTACTCGCGGCAGCGGAAAACCAACAGGTGGTCTCCACCGGAGGGCTCCAGGTCCGGGGGCAGGTCGAGCTGGAAGAACAGCGCCATCCGCTCGCCGCAGAAGCACTCCGGCCACTCCTGGGAGTCGTCGAGGAACGGTCGGCCGCCTACGGAGTTACGCGTCGCCGACCCAGCGCCTCGGTTCCGACCTCAATCTCCTACCCGGGTAGCACAGCCCGCTCCTTCCTCCCAAGGGGGCCCTGGCACTATGAGCGCCCATGACCGATCAGCGAACTCCCGGCGCTCTGGCTGAAGCCGGGGCCCAGGCCAAGGCCCAGGCGCTGCGCCTGGTGAGGACCCGTTTCCCGCACGCTCTGGGCGCCGTGCTCGGCGGCTCGGCAGCCCAGAGTCGCGCCACCCCGACCAGTGATCTGGACGTGGCGGTCCTCTTACCGGACTCGGGCAGTGGCCGCCGGGAGGTCGTCCGCCACGAGGGGCGCCTGGCGGAGCTGTTCCTCAACACGGTCGCGGGCGTACCGGAGTTCTTCGCGTGGGACAGCGCCCGTCGCCGCGGCACCGTCCTGTTCCTCTACGCCGAGGGCCTGCCGCTGACCGACCCGTACGGCCATGTGGCCCGTACGAGCGACCAGGCGCAAGCGATCCTCGCGGCCGGCCCGCCCCCGCTCACTCCGGAGGAGTGGGAGCACGGCCGCCACGTCCTCACCTGCTACCTGGACGACCTGGTCGACACCCCGCCCGCCGACCGTTACGAACAGCTCTCCCTGGCCGACCACACCCTGCGCGAGGCGGCACACCTGCTCACCGCCCACCACAGCGCGTGGACGGGCATCGGCAAGTGGCTCCCCCGCAGGCTGCTGACCGCGGACCCGACACGGGGCCGGGCCCTGTTGGACGGCCACCGGGCGGTCGCGGAACGGGCCGACCCCGCGTTGTTGGCGGCGGTGGTGGAGCAGGTTCTCGACTTGATGGGCGGGCCCGTGCGGGAGGGATACTCACACAGCTGGCCGGTGTGAGTCGGTGTGAGCCGCCCGATGATCAAGCGGCTCCGGATCCTCGGACCTGCAGACCTACCAACTTACCGACCTACGACCTGTGGGTCTCGGAAGTAGTAGACGACTGTGACCCCCATGCCGTGCGTGTGCGTGTAGACGACGGTGATCGCCTCAGCCGAGTCATGGGCGAGAGGAGTCGTGTACGTGTACTCCACGGAAGGAGGACGCCAGCCGGGAATCTCACGGCCGACCGCAGGGTCCCGCACGATGACCGCCAGCGCGTCCCGGACCAGTTCCCGCTCCCCCTCCGTGAGGTCGCCGTACGCCTTCCTGGCGGGCTCGGCCTCCTCCAGCGGAACCTCACTCATCCGCCGCCGCCTCCGGCACGGGCCTCTTCGAGAGCTGCCATGATCTCGGGCGAGTTCCTGATCCGCACACGGTGCCGGTAAGCCCTGACCACGGCCGCGGGGCGCTCGAAGTCATCCGTGGGGGATGCTCCTATGGCCGCCGCCAGTTCGTCCTCGAAGCGTTCCCGGTCGCCCGGGAACCCGTACCGGCTGAGCGCGCTGCGCAGGTCGTCCACGGTCCGGATCTCCGGGAGGGGCATCGCGCCCCAGCCGCACTCACGCTGTGCACTCATGGTCTGCTCCTGGTGGACGGGCACGGCCTCACCTCCCAGTATGGCGCCGGGCGCCCACGACGGACATCGCACGCCGTTCCCAAGTGCTCCCAGTGCCCCTACCACTCCGCTCACCGCGCCTCCCCGCACTCGGCCCACAGCAGCTTGCCGCCGTTGGAGGCGCCCGACACTCCCCACGCGTCCGCACACGCCCGTACGAGGTGCAGGCCGCGACCGTGTTCGGCGTCCTGTTCGGGTACGACGACGGGGGCGCCCTCCTTGAAGCCGTCCGGCACCCTCGGGTCGCTGTCCCACACGGCGACCATGAGCCGGTCGGGCTCCTTGGAGCCGATACGCAGGGCGTACGGGCCCTTGGTGTGCAGGTGGGCATTGCTGAGCAGCTCCGAAGCCAACAGCTCAGCGGTGGGCGAGTGTTGGGCGAGGTCGTGCGCGGCCAGAACGAGCCGGAGGGTGCCTCGGGCGATGCCGGAAGCTCTTGGGTCGCGGGGAAGGTGCAGGGTGTAGTTCCAGGACGGGGATACGGTTGCCATGGAAACCTCCGGTCACAGAGGGGAGTTGGACGGTTGGTCTGCGTTGCCTGCGTGCGTGGGTTGCCCAGTGACCGCGTCGCTCCGTCGAGCGGGGCACTTCTGGGCGGGGCGCCTGAGTCAGTACGCTAACGGTTCTCCACTTAATATATTTCCCATATCGGCAATCACATGAGGTTTTCCCTCGTGTGGGTGATAACAACGCGCGGCTTCGCGAGGAGAGTTGAGCCATGGCTCCCAAGACCGCCACGTCCGCCCGCCGCCTCCGTCTCGGCACGGAGCTGCGGAGGCTTCGCGAACGTGCGGGCCTGTCCGTGACCGATGGAGCGCGTCAACTCGGCGTCAGTCAGGCACAGCTCAGCAACATTGAGGCCAGTCGCTTCGGCGTGAGCGCGGACCGCCTACGCGCTCTGGCCCGCATCTATCGCTGTTCGGACACCGCCTACATCGATGGCCTGATCGAGCTGGCTACCGAACGGAAGGGGGGCTGGTGGGAGACATTCCGGGAGGTGCTACCAGCCGGCTTGCTGGACCTCGCGGAGATCGAGCACCACTCGGTTCGGCTCCAGGCGGCCAACACTGCACATATCCCCGGACTTCTCCAACTCGCCGACCACGCTCGCGCCATCTATGAGCAGGCAGTGCCCGAGTTCAGTCGCCGCGACATCGAGCACCGCGTGAACCATCGGCTCCAGCGCCAAGCACTGCTCGACCAGCCCGCCCCGGTGCCATACCAGGCGATCATTCACGAGGCCGCTCTCCGTGTACCCGTGGGCGGCTCGTCCGTCGCCAAGCGGCAGCTTGAGCATCTGCTGGACCAGAGCGAACACGACGAGATCACGATCCAGGTGATCCCCTTCTCCATCGGCGCCTACCCGGGTTCTGGACAGACGTTCCTCTACATCCACGGCGCTGTGCCCCGCCTTGACACGGTCTCTCTGGACCAGTCACACGGGCCCGCACTGGTCGATGCCGAGGCCGAGCTCGACACGTACCGCAACCTGCTCCAGCGCATGGAATCCGTGGCTCTTTCCCCGGAGAAGACCCGCGACTTCATCCACAACCTGGCCACCGAACTGTGAGAGGACCCGCATGACAACCTACGCATGGCAGAAATCGTCCTACTGCGCCCAGGGAGAGTCCTGCGTCCACATATCCGCCACTTCCAGGACAATCCACCTAACCGAAAGCGCCGACCCCACCCAAGCGATCCTCTCGGCCACCCCCTCCGCCTTCGGCGCTCTCCTCCGCACACTGAAGGCAAGCCCGCGCCAGGGCTGACGTACCCCTGGTGCGCGCCTACCTTCCCGCCCGGTCCCGCCAGGTGCCAGGCATGCGCCCTTGACGATACCGAGCCTGTTTGGCGAAGCTCGTGCAAGTTGGCGTAAGCCACTCGGCACCGGAGGCAGCCATGGCACTGCGGTTCATCGGGATCGATCCAGACACCGGACAGCAGGGGTCCCCCACCGTGTGGGTGGACGAGGAGAAGGGGGAACTGGTGCTCCAGGGCTGGAAGCCGGACGAGAGGCTCGAGGCGGAGTGTGCGAGGTTCGAGGTGCCCGGACACGTGCCGGGCATCCCTGCTCACGAAGCCGTGATCCGGATTCCGGCCCGTATGGTGCCGATGCTCAGGAAGGCGTGCGATGTCGCAGAACGAACCGGGCTTTGACGAACTGCTGGCAGCAGCCAGGCACTCGGCTGTGCACCTGGAGATGCGCGACTCGTACGGTGTCGGTGACGAGGCCGAAGACTTCGAAAACTGGAAGCGCACCGGGCAGCGTGACGTGGATCCCGCGTCCGACTACTGGGCGCCTTGGGTCGACTTGATTCGGCGTACGGTAGCCCGTGGTGTCGTCGTCCGCCGCGCCCGCATCATCTCGGAACCGGTCACCGACTACATCCGGTACGAGCACGCCGGCACCCCCGTCAACCTCCATGCCGGAGAGCAGGTCCGCTGGCTTCCCAGGCGTCAGGCGTCGGACATCGCCCTGCCCGGCAACGACTGCTGGGTGTTCGACGAAGAGACCGTGCTCTTCAACCACTTCACGGGTGACGGGAACTGGTCGGAGCCGGGCTGGGAGGTTCGCACCGAACCCACCGTGGCGCGACTGGCGACGGCGGCGTTCGAAGCCGTCTGGGAACGCGGCATCCCGCACGAGAAGTACTCGTTCTGACCCAGCGAACCTGAAGAGCCGACTCATGTCCGCGTCCCCCTCGTCCAGCGCCCAGGCCGCCCGTGAAGTCCTCGCAGCACGTCTCGGGGATCTGCGTAAAGACGCCGAGCTGACTGGACACGAGCTGGCTCTTCGGTGTGGCTGGAGCCCTGCGAAGTCATCACGCATCGAGCGGGCGAAAACGCCCGCCTCCGATGCCGATATTCGCGCATGGTGCAAAGCCTGCGGAGCCGAGGACCAGACAGCGGATCTGATCGCAGCCAACCGCCAAGCCGATCAGATGTACGTGCACTGGAAGAAGCTGCACCGCCACGGGATGCGCAGGGCGCAGGAGGAAATAGTTCCCCTGTACGAACGCACCCGTCACTTCCGCGTGTACTGCTCGAACGTCGTCCCCGGGATGCTTCAGACCGAGGCATACGCGACAGCCCTGCTGTCCACGATCGCCACTTTCCAGGGCACCCCCGACGACTCGGCCACAGCTGCCGCCTCCCGCATCGAGCGCTCACGCGTACTGCACGAAGGCAATCACCGGTTTGCCCTGCTGATGGAAGAAACGGTGCTCCGCTACCGCATCGGCGACGCAGCGACCATGGCCGGCCAACTCGGCTACCTGCTCGCGGTCATGGCTCTCCCGAACGTCAGTCTGGGGGTGATCCCCTTCACCGCCCAACGACGCGTGTGGCCCCTGGAAGCCTTCTACCTGTTCGACGACCGGCAAGCGAGTGTCGAACTGCTCACGGCCGCCGTCAACGTCTCGGCCCCCAGCGAGATCGCCGTGTACGCCAAAGCTTTCTCCGAACTGTCGAAAATCGCCGTCCACGGCTCGGACGCGCGTGCTCTCATCACCGAGGCCATTGACTCTCTAGGGTGATCCACGTGCAAGCTCATGCAAGAACGTGGACCCACAACTTGGGGACTCCCTACGGTCATCGCATCGAGAGCGGACCAGCCCGGGAGGCCACGCGTGGGGACGCAGAAACCGCAGGGGTACAGCCTGACTGAGCCATCAGCCGAGCCCGCCGCCGCACCTGGCTGCGCCACGTGTCTGTCCCTTTCGGTGGCCAGGCAGAACGCTCGCTGCAGCGATGACTACAGCGCCGTGTCCGACTGCAACGTTCAGCTGCGCCAGCATCAGAACGAAGCGCACTGATGGACATGCGGACATGGCGTGAGAGCCGAGGTCGGGCGGACAACGCCACCAAGGCGCTCCGAGAAGCGTTGGCCGCTCTTGGGCTTCCCGAGCGTGTACAGCAGCACCTGCGGTCCGTGGTCACCCATTCCGGAACGCCCCTCGTGCACGTGGGGATGCTCAAGGCCGAGTACGTCGAGCAGATAGCCGAGGCACTTCGCGTCGCGGCCGAGGCGGGCAGCCTGACGGCGCCCACTTCTCAGGAAACCGGGTCATAGCCTCCGGCATCAGGCGCCCTGCCCCTCCTCTCTCCTCCCAAGTGCTCCCGTCCGACCTGGGCGGCGGCGGTCAGTCATGGCCGCGATCAGTTGAGCAGGAAGGTGCAGTGATGCTGAACGGAAGTGACCTGTACGCGCTCGACATCGACGGGGCCTCGTTCGTGAAGGCGTGCGGCGGCCCCTGCACCGAAGGGTGCGTCACCCTGGCCCGCATCGGCGACGACGCCTGGGCCCTCGGGGACAGCAAGCGGCCGGACGCCGAGCCCCTGCGGTTCACCACGGAGGAACTCGCCGTGGCCGGAATCGACCCGGCACGGTTCGGCCTGCCCGTCTGACCCTCCCCCGCCAGTCGGCCCCGCCTCTCACCCAAGGCCGGGGCCGGCTGGTTCCTCGACCCTCCGCACACGGAACGGGGCGACAGTTGCACCACCACGGGTATCTGTGGACAGGCCCGAAACAGCGCTTCGACCAGGAAGCACTACGGCGCCCCCCGCACCCCGACCCACCTCCGCCCGGAACCAGGCCGGAACTGATCCAGCGCTACCGCGAGGTGTCGGCCGAGTTCCCCACCTCGGATCTGCCGCCCCTGGAAACGGCGTACTGGCTCATCAAGCCGTCCTCGCTGGTTCGCGGCACGTGGGACGAGGCCAAGGAAGCGGCGGCCTGGCTCGAAGAGCGGTTGGCCGAGTACGCGCCCCGGTTCGCCTCCGAGACAGAGCGCGACACCACTCACCTGGCCCTGCTCATCGACTCCACTGCGGAACGGCTGGAATCCGGGACCGACGTGACGCTGGGCTTCTACCTCGAACGACCCTCGTACTTCTCCGTGTCCGTGGTGACGTGTTCCCCGAACAGATCGAGGCCCGAGCTGGCTTGTCCCGTCAGGTGACCCGCGCCGGCGCCGCCCCGTACCGTTCCGCCAGCACCCCCACCGCCTCGGCGACGGCCTGCCGGAGTTTCGGGGGACCGAGTACCTCGGCCTCCGTGCCGAGTCTGAGGAGGTCGGTCACGGCGACGGCTCGTGACTCGACGGGCATCTCCACCTCCACCCAGCCGTCGTCGTCCGGTGGACCGGCGCCGTCCAGGGCTCGTGTGCCCGCCGTACCGAACTGCGTGACTCCTCCCCCTCGTGAACGAGGGGGCTTCTCGCTATGCCGGGTTGGCGTCGCGATGGACCAGCCCGGCCCGTAGCACGTTCAGGGCGCCCACTGTGTCCGCGTGCGCCTGGTGGCCGCAGGA